>NZ_AP017928.1:2555384-2874807 GCF_003584645.1 Methylocaldum marinum | reverse complement strand
GTTCCCAAGCAAGCCAGACTTGGCACCTATACCTTGGGGACCGAGTTCATTGGTCGGGCCTCCAAAAAGAAAGAAATCATGTTGATAAAGAAGGGCGAGTTCAAGGTCGTAGAAGAAGACGACGACGGAGAAGAATAACGAACTCCGGTTATTGTAATCGACGATGATTTTCCTCCGATGCG
Source organism: Methylocaldum marinum (assembly GCF_003584645.1). Lineage (GTDB taxonomy): Bacteria > Pseudomonadota > Gammaproteobacteria > Methylococcales > Methylococcaceae > Methylocaldum > Methylocaldum marinum. The sequence goes on along the minus strand of NZ_AP017928.1, from coordinate 2,874,625 downwards.
GCGGGATCAGAGGTGAGCAATGAACAGCACGTTGGCGAACGGTGTGCCTTTGCTCATCGGAGCCGTTTCCACGGTGAAACCCAGTCCTTCGAGTAGATCTCGCCATTCCGTCTCGCTGCGGTAATGATAGCGCTGGCTAAATTGGCCTCGCGCCAAGGCGCACAGGCGTTCAGCCGTCCGTGTGGCGCGAAAGCTCAGGCCTGAAGCGGCATCCGCTTCCCGCATTACCAACGTGCCGCCTGCGGGTAAACTGTCGGCGATCCGTTTGAGCAGAGTCTCCTGTTCCTCCGCCCGGAGATATAGTAAAAGGTCCAGCAGGACAACGGCTCCGGGGGCGGGGAGGGCAGCACTGCGGACGTCGGCAAGCTTGATTTCTGCCTCATCGCCCAAGGCCCGCCTGGCGGCTGCGATATCCTTGGTGCGCAAGTCTAGGCCGCAGAGCCGCACGTCGTACAGTGCGGTCAGAGCTCGTTTTCGAACTTCCGACAATAGACTTAAAAGAATGCCTCTCCCGCAGCCCAGGTCTAGAATGAGCCCGCTTTGGGGAAGCCAGTTCGGGTTGGAAATCAGATGGGAGTACACGGGGTCATGCCGCAACTTGCCGCGTACGAATCCCTCGGTGAAGCGGCCCGCCGGCCGGTAGCGACGGGCCGCATGTTCGGCCAGAAGGCCGAAATCGAAAACCACTGCTCAACTTACAGACTTAACAGCTCACGTTTGATGGCATTATCGAGATTCTGAATCCAGCCGTTGTAATTGCTGTGAATCTTGATGCCGTCGTAGTTCAGATTATTGCTGTTCCTGTAGCGAATATCGTATTTGTCCTTGCCGTAGGCGATGTCCACTTCGGCCATGTGGGAGCGGATGAACAAGGTTCCGATGAGCTTTCCGGGCGCCACTTTCCTGATTTGCCAGCCCAGTGAAGCGCCGGCTCGGATGATGGCTTTCTCGACGTCGCCGGAGGTATAAGGCTTGGTGCCCGTCACCATGACCGGCGCATTATAGACGTTGTATACCGGGGATGTCCGGCAGCCGGCCAGCAGAACGAATGCAGCAACGAACAGGGCGACGAGTGCAGATTTGAATTTCATTGTTTTTTCTCTTTTTTGGTTAAAGTTGACGGAAATTCCCGGAATAAAACAAATAGGACCGGCGTTCCGCCGATCATCGTCTATTGTCCGGGTGGATTCTGCAAACGAACAGCATTCACCGCAATAACCGTCCGATACCAACTTAGCTTCGATCCGGCGTCCGTGGCGAACTCGGCAGTTTGAGGAAGCTCGGATTCGTCATAGCGGTACGGGCGTGAGATTCAGCCGAAAGACTTCGTCCAGCAATCTCGGCAGGGCTTCCAGTACCGCGGGGCGGCCATTGCGGTCGCGGGCCGCGGAGCCGTCGTGCAACAGCAGAATGTCTCCGCCACGGAGGTTTCTCGACAAACGCCAAACGATCTTCTGCGGATCGCCGAGTACGGCATCGTAACCCCGCCGCGTCCACGATACCAAGGACAGATCCAGGCTGCTCAGCACCGGTTGCAGCCACGGGTTTCGCATGCCGACGGGAGCCCTGAAATAACGCGGAGCAAAACCTGTAAGATCGGTAAGCACCGCTTGAGCTCGCCCGATTTCTTCCTTGAAACCGCCGATACCGCTCAAGGCGAAAGTATGGGCGTGGCGATACGAGTGATTTTCGATGCGATGACCCCGCGATACGATTTCGCGAGTCAGCTCCGGATACCTTTCGGCTCTGGAGGCGATGCAAAAAAAACTGGCTTGGGTTCGATAGCGATCCAAAAGATCGAGCACTTTCGGTGTGGTCTCGATATCGGGACCATCGTCGAATGTCAGTGCGATTTCCCTCAGTTCCGCCCGTTCGGCGGGAAGCCGGGTGAGGTTCGGGCCGAGCAGCGGGCCCGTGGGCCAGAAGCTTGCGCCGAACACGATCGCATGATTGGCGGCTAGAGCCTCGAGAAACAGTGTCGATCCTTCGGGCGCAAGCAGGGCGGCGGCTCCGCCGATGGCTTGGAAAGCCACGGAGTAGCGCAGAAAACGGGAGGGTAGCCAATGACGAACGGGGTGCATCGGAAAGGTTCGAACTAAAATGCGGCAGTCGAGGATGACGTTCAGATTATTTCGAAAGACGGCGCGACGGCAAGGTGGCATGGGGCGCGTATATGCCGTACGAGGTGCGCATCGTCGAAGCAATGATCCGTATGGGACGTCGCGAGCAAGCGCTGACGCTGTTCAATTTTCTGCTCAAGAATCAACGTTCCGCCGGCTGGAACCATTGGGCTTACGGTACAAATACTGGGGTATCTGGGCGATGCGGACGATAGATCGGTCCGGCACATGGGCCGCGCGGTTTCCACCGCGATCGGACGGATGCCACGGAAAATAGCGTGGCGGCTCAGGCCAAAGCCTTGGCCAGGTTGCGGATCAGGCTTGCGGCGGCTTCCTCTACGGTACCCCCGAACGCGATGATGCCGTCTTCATGCCCGCCCATGGCGATCACCGGATTTTTCGAGTCTAGAACCAGGTGTCCGACTTCCAGGGCCATCTCCGGCGTGCCGTAACCGACCTTCGGATCGGTGACCGGAATACCCAGGGTTTCTGCCTTTTCCCAGATTTCGGGCGAATGGACGTGTAGTACGCATTCGATTCCGTTTTCGCTCCGATATACGGCGGCATGGGTCAGGGCTTCAGAAGATGGTGCTATCGGTCCTTGGGCGATGATCAGGTTTTGCTCCAGATCGAACCCGGTGACCAGGCTATAGTGCTCGGCCGAGATTCGCGGGTGTCCTCCGGTTTGCGTTCCACTGATCAGGAAGGCTGCGGGTCCCTGGCGGATACTGGCATTGCCGTAGGCCAGACCACCATACCGTCGGGGATCCAGTCCGGTGAGTCTCAAGCGATAGAGGATCGTGCGCCAAGCGTTCAGTTCGGCAATGACTACGTGGTCAACCGCCGGAGCCGCCGTGAAATTGAGGCGATACTTGATGACACCTTCTTTGTCCTGGTTAGGGTCCATTCCCGGGTTTCTCGTCTTGGCGCGGTTACGGTCATTAAAACAGGGCCGGTCGAAAACGCAAAAAAACAGCGAGACTCCGCGCCTCGATAGAACGAACAGATGAAAAAAAAATCGCGCGTCTTATAATACGAAAATTGCACTCCAGCGGCAGGCTGTATTTTTGGATCGAATCTTGAAAGGACGTCGGACCGGGGCCGGAAAATTCGCTCGAAACGGAGTATAATCCAGGCAGTTTTTATGTGCGAATGTGGCGAAATTGGTAGACGCGCTGGATTTAGGTTCCAGTGGGGCAACCCTTGAGAGTTCGAGTCTCTCCATTCGCACCAAATGTTCAGTAAGCACCAAGAAGCCAGGCTTCCAAGCAATTTTATCCGAGTGCGGATATCAGAGTTCGGCGCAGTAGCCAACAATTTTGGCGATTGTGCTTTTCGGGCCAGTCCCTCCGATACTTTTTTCCATTCTTTGAGGTAACAGCGACATGCAAGTTTCTGTCGAAACGACGTCTGAATTGAGCCGGAAATTGACCGTGCAGGTGCCGGAGGAGGAGATCCAGGAGAAAATTGCTACACGTCTGAGGTCGTTGGCGAACCAGATCAAAATCGACGGATTCCGTCCCGGCAAGGTACCTCAAACTTTGGTAAAAAAACGTTACGGACAGCAGGTTCGGGAGGAAGTGCTTTCGGATTTGATCCAGTCGAGCTTCTATGAAGCCGTGCGGGAAGAGAAGCTGAGACCTGCCGGTGTACCGCAGATCACTGCTCGCAAGATTGATGAGGGCAGCGGACTGGAGTATGAAGCGAGCTTCGAAGTGATGCCGGAATTCGTACTGATGCCGCTGGAGACTCTCGAGGTCAAGCGGTTCGTTTCGGAAGTGACGGAAGAGGATGTCGATGGAATGATCGAACGCCTCCGCGAGCAGCGAAAAACCTGGCAGGAAGTCGAGCGTGCGGCGGCGACGGGAGATCGTGTCACGATTTCCTTCGAGGGCAAGATCGGCGAAGAGTCTTTCACCGACGGAAAAGTCGAAAATCTGCCCGTTGTGCTGGGCACCAACCAGATGATTCCCGGATTCGAAGAAAAATTGGTGGGATCTACCGCCGGATCGGTGTTGGAATTCGAATTATCGTTTCCGACGGACTACCCTAACGAAAAGCTCGCCGGGAACATGGCGCGGTTTGCCGTCGAGCCGCTGAAAGTCGAGGAAAGCCTACTGCCGGAAGTGAACGAGGAATTCGCGAAATCCTACGGCATCGAAGAAGGCGGCGTGGAAGCTTTTCGCACCGATATTCGAGCCAACATGGAGCGCGAGATGAAACGGGCACTGCAGACGAAAAGCAAAACCTCGGTGATGGACACCCTGTTCGCAAAGAACACGATTGCATTGCCCAATGCCTTGATCCAGGATGAACTGAACCATTTACTGAAGCCTTACCGGGAGATGGCCGAGAAAAGGCGGCAGGATTTCGATGAAGCTAAAATGAAGGAAAAGTTCGAGCCGATGGCGCGGCGAAGAGTTGCTTTGGCGCTGATCCTCGGAAAGATTATTGAAACTAATAATCTGGTAGTGGATCAAAAGCGGGTGCGTTCGACCGTCGAGGAACTGGCCACGAGTTACGAGAGCCCGGAAGACGTGGTGCGCTGGTACTATGCCGAGCCGGAACGGCTTCGCGAGGTGGAAAACGTGGTGATGGAGGATCAGGTTGTAGACTTGGTGCTGGACAAAGCCAAAGTGACCGAGGAAAAAATCGCATTCCAGGAACTGATGCAACCGGATACCGGCAGTTCCTCACAGGCGGCGTAAATTTAATCGAAGAGACTTCATGATGTATACCGGCGATTTTGAGAAAACCGTCCAAACTCGGGCCACAGGCTTGGTGCCCGTGGTCATCGAACAGTCTGCCCGGGGCGAGCGGGCGTTCGATATCTATTCCCGCTTGCTGAAGGAGAGAATCGTTTTTGTGGTTGGTCAGGTCGAGGACTACATGGCCAACCTGATCATCGCTCAACTTCTTTTCCTGGAATCGGAAAACCCGGACAAGGATATACATCTTTATATCAATTCTCCGGGGGGCATAGTTACGTCCGGATTGGCGATTTACGATACCATGCAGTTCATCAAGCCCGACGTCAGTACCATGTGCATCGGCCAGGCCGCCAGCATGGGCGCGTTGTTGCTGGCGGGCGGCGCAGCCGGAAAGAGGTATTGCCTGCCTCATTCCAGGGTCATGATCCATCAGCCTCTGGGCGGATTCCAAGGTCAGGCCAGCGATATCGACATTCACGCACGCGAAATTCTCGCGACCCGAGACAGACTGAATCGGATTTTGTCAAAGCATACCGGCCAGCCTTTGGAAAGAATTCAGGTCGACACCGATCGGGACAATTTCATGAGTGGAGAAGACGCAGTGCAATATGGTCTAATCGACAAGGTTCTCGCTAGTCGAGAGCCGGGTTCTAGCGGCTGAACGAATTGGAAGCGAACTCGAAGGGCTGGCGGGCTTATGTCGGTAGCGGTAGGTTCGCGAAGGTTGCTACAACGGTCATCTGACGAATAAGAGGTTTGCGATGAGTGATGATAAGCACGGCAAAGACGGGGGCGGGAAACTTCTTTACTGCTCGTTTTGCGGGAAAAGTCAGCATGAGGTTAGAAAGCTCATTGCGGGCCCGGCTGTGTTCGTCTGTGACGAATGTGTCGAGCTGTGCAACGATATCATTCGCGAAGAGCTTCAGGAAAATGTTGCCGCTAGTGTAGACAAGTTGCCCAAGCCTAAAGAGATCAAGACGGTCCTCGACGAATATGTTATTGGCCAGGAGAAAGCCAAAAGGATTTTATCGGTCGCGGTCTACAACCATTATAAGCGTCTTCGGATACAGAACCATCTGAAGAAGAACGATGTCGAGTTGGCCAAGAGCAATATTCTCTTGATTGGGCCGACGGGATCGGGAAAGACCTTGCTGGCCGAGACGCTCGCCCGGTTGTTGGACGTGCCGTTTACCATCGCCGATGCGACAACGCTCACCGAGGCCGGTTATGTCGGGGAAGATGTCGAAAACATCATCCAGAAGATCCTGCAGAAATGTGATTACGATGTAGAGAAGGCCGAGTCCGGCATCGTCTATATCGATGAAATCGATAAAATTTCCCGTAAATCCGACAATCCGTCCATTACTCGGGATGTATCCGGTGAAGGTGTCCAGCAAGCTCTCCTGAAACTGATCGAAGGTACGATAGCCTCGGTGCCGCCACAGGGAGGACGCAAGCATCCTCAACAGGAATTCTTGCAGGTCAACACCGCGAATATTTTGTTTATCTGCGGCGGTGCGTTCGCCGGATTGGAAAAAATCATTCGCGCCCGTTCCGAAAAGGGTGGCATCGGCTTTTCGGCCGAGGTCAAAACGATGGACGAGCGCCGCAATGTCGGCGAGGTTTTGGTTGACGTTGAAGCGGAAGACCTTATCAAATACGGTCTAATCCCGGAATTTGTCGGTCGCTTGCCTGTGGTTGCGACCCTCGACGAGTTGGATGAGCACGCGTTGGTCCAAATTTTGACCGAGCCTAAGAACGCCCTGATCAAACAATACAAAAAATTGTTCGAGATGGAAGGTTGCGATCTGGAAATTCGCGAGGATGCGTTGAGGGTTATCGCGCGGAGAGCGATGGAACGGAAGACCGGTGCGCGAGGTCTGCGGACGATTCTCGAACATGTGTTGTTGGATACGATGTACGAACTGCCTTCTGCCGAACTTGTTTCCAAGGTCGTCATCGATGAAAAGGTCATTCGCGGCGAGGCCGACCCATATCTGATTTATCAGACGGAAGAAAAGCACTGCGCCTCAGTCGATTAGAAAAATTCTCGAATGCTATCGATGCTTTTCGATGAGTGGGCATCGATAGTGGTATACAGGGATGTCCTTGTGGCGGCGTTTCCATGCTTGATCAGCGGTCCGCAAGCGGATTGCGATGTTTGGTCTCGGATCGCGGCCTCCCCACGACCTTTAGATTCCATTTTGCCGCAGGACGGGGCATTTTGAGTGAGTCCTGGTTCGAGGCGTCAGCCTTTATTTTTGCTTTTCTGCCCATCAGCGCAAATTCCCCTTGCATAATTGATCGATTCTAAGCTGTCGTTCGCAGGTGCCGCAGCTGCGCGTGTAGCCATCGATACAGGCAGTTAAGGAAACTCTGAATAAACCCTCTCCCTTCTCCGGGACAAAACGGCAGGGCGCGACGCGACGAGCGGGCAGGCCAGTGATGGGCCGCCCCGGCCTCGCGAGCGAAGCGCGACAGCATCGCACGCGAGGCCGATTCGCACGCGTGAGCGCCGCTTGCGGCTCCGCACAGGGAATGTGCGGAGTGATTGGGTTGGGTGAGGGCCTGTTGGATCAATTAGTTGCACAGGTCGCCTCTCCGAATTGGAGAATTTATCAGAGCTTTCTCAAAGAATTCGGTCAGGGGAATCTCGGGGCCGCGTTCGTATCTAAGTATTTTTTCGTACCGATCTCGACCGGAACGCTGAACTCTTGCCCATCTGCTCGTCTAAAGTTTTCGCTAAATCAATATAGTTTCCGATTTTCTCGGGCTTAGTCTTGTTTTTTGCCCGAAGCTTACCTATATACTCAGTAACAACGCGTACTCAATTCAATATCCACGGGTGGCTAATGGAAAATACCTCGCTTGAAAATCGTGCAAAGTCCGAAAAAGTGGTGCCGGTGCTTCCCTTGCGGGATGTCGTAGTCTATCCGCATATGGTCATACCGCTTTTCGTAGGCCGGGAGAAGTCTATCTTGGCATTGGATAGCGCCATGCGGGACAACAAGCAAATCCTGCTGGTGGCGCAGAAAGAGGCCGAGCTGGATGATCCGAGCTTTGAGGATCTGTACGAAATCGGCACACTTTCGAACATTCTACAGTTGCTGAAGCTTCCCGATGGCACCGTAAAAGTGCTCGTCGAGGGTAGTGAGCGTTGCAGGGTCGACAATTATCGGGTTGCCGACAAACACTACGTGGCTCTGGTTTCACCGCGGCGGGATGAAGTCAACATTCCGGACCAAGAGGTTGATGTGCTGATGCGCACCGCCATCAACACCTTCGATCATTACGTTAAGCTGAATAAGCGGATACCGCCGGAAGTCTTGAATTCCCTTGCAGGTATCGACGACCCGAGCCGACTGGCGGATACCATCGCGGCACACATGACCATAAAGATCGAGGACAAACAGTCTATTTTGGAAATGAGCGATGTGACGGGCCGATTGGAGCGACTGATGACGCTGATGGAAGGCGAAGTGGATATGCTGGAGATGGAGAAGCGTATCCGCGGACGAGTCAAGCAACAGATGGAGAAGAATCAGCGCGAGTATTATTTGAACGAACAAATGAAGGCCATCCAGAAGGAATTGGGTGAAATGGAAGACGTCCCGAACGAATTCGAGGAACTGTCGCGCAAGATCGAAAAGGCTGGAATGCCCGAGGCGGCTCGTACCAAGGCCGAAACGGAATTGAACAAGCTCAAGTTGATGTCGCCGATGTCTGCGGAGGCAACGGTGGTCAGGAATTACGTCGACTGGATGGTAAACATGCCATGGAAGAAGCGCACGAAGATCAGCCATGACCTGCAGCGTGCCGAAGAAGTCCTGGAGACCGAGCACTACGGTTTGGAGAAGGTCAAAGAGCGTATTCTGGAGTATCTGGCGGTTCAGCAGCGTGTCAAGAAACTGAAAGGCCCGATTTTGTGCTTGGTCGGGCCTCCCGGCGTGGGCAAGACCTCGCTCGGTCAGTCGATTGCCCGAGCGACCAACCGCAAGTACGTTCGCATGGCCTTGGGCGGAGTGCGTGACGAGGCCGAAATTCGCGGTCACCGCAGAACTTACATCGGTTCTATGCCCGGTAAAATTCTGCAAAACCTCTCGAAAGTGAAGACTCGCAATCCGATATTCATGCTCGACGAAATCGACAAGATGGCGATGGATTTCCGCGGCGACCCCGCCGCTGCGCTGCTGGAGGTGTTGGATCCCGAACAGAACCACACCTTTAACGATCACTACCTGGAGGTCGATTTCGATCTGTCCGAGGTGATGTTCATCGCCACGGCAAACACCCTAAATATCCCGTCGCCGCTGCTGGACCGCATGGAAGTCATTCGTATAGCGGGTTACACGGAGGACGAAAAGGTCAATATCGCCATGCGCTATTTGATCCCGAAGCAAGTCAAGAATAACGGCCTCAAGGACAGCGAGATCCATATCACCGAGTCCGCGGTCCGTGACATCATCCGGTTTTATACTCGAGAGGCCGGTGTGCGTAGCCTGGAGCGCGAAATCGCCAAGATTTGCCGGAAGGTCGTAAAGAACCTTGTGCTTAAACCGAGCACCAAGAAAGTGAATGTGACCCATCGCAACGTGGACGATTACTTGGGCGTCAGGCGCTATCGCTATGGACGCGCGGAGGAGACGGATCAGATCGGCCAGGTAACCGGTCTGGCCTGGACCGAAGTGGGAGGCGAGCTTCTTACCATCGAATCCGTGGTCATGCCCGGAACAGGCAAACAAACTTATACCGGAAAACTCGGCGAGGTCATGCAGGAGTCCATCCAAACCGCGGTTACGGTTGCCCGCAGCCGAGCGGAAACGCTCGGAATCGATCCCGCGTTTTATCAAAAGCACGACGTGCACATTCACGTGCCGGAAGGGGCGACGCCCAAAGACGGCCCTAGTGCCGGTATCGGTATGTGCACGGCGTTGGTTTCCGCATTGACCCGGATCGCGGTGAGATCGGACGTTGCTATGACGGGAGAAATTACGCTTCGCGGAGAGGTTTTGCCTATCGGAGGCTTGAAAGAGAAACTATTGGCGGCTCATCGGGGCGGCATTTCGACGGTCTTGATCCCTGAGGAAAACGAGAAGGATTTGACTGAAATTCCGAAGAATATCAAGCAGGATCTCAAGATCGTGCCGGTTCGTACTATCGATCAAGTTCTCGAGACCGCACTAAAACACATGCCGGAGCCGTTGAAACCACCGGTTGCGTCCGAATCCGAGGGTGTGACCAAGTCAGCGAGTCCTGCAGGCATGATAGTTGCTCACTAATCCGTATTCCGAAAAGTCGCTCTGTGTATTTGGAGAAACGCCATGGATCGGCAAAATCTGCTGAATCCCAGACGCTGTGCGGCTTGACAGTGCTTTTTGTCTACTGCTACATTTCGCCGGCAAGTTCAAGCGTGGCCAATTGCAGATAGGGAAAGACGAAGACGTGCGGCAATGTGATGAACTTAGATTCAACTTCATCGACCAACGGGGGAAAGAATGAATAAAGCGGAACTAATCGATGCGATCGCCAAGTCGGCAGACCTGACGAAGGCGGATGCCGGGCGCGCACTAGACGGCATGATCGACGCTATTACGGCAGCTTTAAGGAACGGCGAGACCGTTTCATTGGTGGGTTTTGGTTCCTTCGGGGTTAAAGAGCGTGCTGAGCGTCAAGGCCGTAATCCGCAGACGGGAAACACGATCACGATCAAAGCTGCAAAAATTCCCTCATTTAAGGCTGGTAAAGCGCTCAAAGATGCTGTAAGCTAGTCGACTCTTTCGGGTGCTTAGCTCAGCTGGGAGAGCATCGCCCTTACAAGGCGAGGGTCGTAGGTTCGATCCCTACAGCACCCACCAGAAATTGGAGCGGTAGTTCAGTTGGTCAGAATACCGGCCTGTCACGCCGGGGGTCGCGGGTTCGAGCCCCGTCCGCTCCGCCAATTTTAAAAACCCGCGGCCTTAGGCAGCGGGTTTTTTTTTGGGGCAGGGAGAATTGCCCGTCATTTCGTTCAATGAGAGCTGTTAAAGCCATTTCAGGTCCTGCATATGCTTCAAGCGATTCGTGATCGTGCCCAAGGCATTTTTGCCTGGGTGATGTTGATTCTTGTCGGTGTGCCATTCGCTCTATGGGGAATTCAGAATTACCTGGATTCCGGAAAGGAGCAGCCGCTGGCCGTCGTTGGCGACAGGGACATTTTTGAGCGTGAAGTGACCCAGGCTTATCAACAGAGTCTTGCGAACCAGGTTGGCGTGGTCGATGTCGACGAAAAGGAACTCAAGCAGGAAGCTTTGGAACGACTGATTCGAAACGAGGTCATTGCTCAAAGCGCGGAAGCCAAAAAACTGGCTGTAACCGATAACGCGGTTCGCGACTTCATCCAAACGCTGCCTTATTTTCAGACCGAAGGCAGGTTTGACATGGAAAAGTACAAGATCATGCTTTCATCTCAGGGCTTGAGTTCTGCCCAATTCGCCACACAGGTCAGAAGAGCTTTGTTGATGGAGCAGTACCAGCGCGGATTGCTTGACAGTGCGTTTGTGACACCCAATCAACTTGCAACGCTATTTCGACTCAGAAACCAGGAGCGTGAGTTCGAATATCTCAGAATCCCGCTGAAGACATCGAATAGCCCCGTTTCCGATGCGGAGATCGAAGACTACTATCGGAAGAATCTTGCTGCTTATCGGGACCCGGAACGGATCTCGGTCGAGTACATTGCCGTTCGCCTTGACGATATCGCAAAAGAGATAGACGTTACCGACGAGGATTTGCACAATCTGTACGAAGAACAGAAGGCAAATTTTACCACCGAGGAACGGCGAAAGGTCAGCCATATTCTCGTCGTAGCCGATTCGCAAGACGGCGAAGCGGCGGAGCAGACGGCTTTGACCAAGATTAAAAAGATTCAGGATCGTCTGGCCAAGGGCGAAGATTTCGCCAAGGTCGCGAAAGAAACTTCGGATGATCCGGTTTCCGCCCAGAAAGGCGGCGATCTGGACTTCATTACAAAGGGCGGGATGGAGCAGAATTTTGCGGACGCGGCATTCGCTCTCCGGGAGGGCGAACTATCCGAGCCTGTGAAAACCTCGTTCGGCTATCACCTCATCAAGGTAACCGAAGTGTTCCCGGCAAAAGTCAAATCGTTCGACGAAGTTAAAGGCGAACTCCGGACGACCTTCCAGCGTAACGAGGCCGAAAACAAATTCTACGAAGATGGGCAAACGCTGACGGAGTACAGCTATGAGCATCCGGACAGTCTCGAGCCCGCCGCCAAAGCCCTCAATCGCAAAATCGAAAGCACCGGATACTTCACGCGGGATGAGGGCGAAGGTATTGCCGCCGAACCCGCCATAAGAGCGGCCGCGTTCAGCGAGGACGTGATGAACGGCCGCAACAGCGACCCGGTGGAGTTGGGCAGCGATACAGCGATCGTCTTGCGAGTGAAAGATCATCAACCGGCTTCCGATAAGCCGCTGGCAGAAGTAAAGGAGGACATCGTCGCCAAGCTACGGACCGAGGAGGCTCGTAAGGAAACCAGCAAGCTCGCAGGCGATCTCATGCGCCAAGCACAGCAAGGCGCTGCGTTCACGGATTTGGCCAAGAAGCACGGTGTATCAGTCTTCAAGGAGCCTAATCTGCGCCGTGATGCAAAGGACGTTTCGTCTGTTCTAAGGAATGCCGTGTTCAAAGCGGCTCGGCCGGCTTCCGAGCAGCCGGTGGTCGCGACGGTAGAACTCGAAAACGGCGATCAAGCCGTCTTCAAGCTCATCGCGGTCAAGGAAGATGCTCCGCAGGAGGAGGCCAAGGAGGCGGAAACGGCGGCGCGCCAGTTCCTGGTCAAGACTAACGCGCAACGCGAATTTTCGTCCTTTGTGGCGCAGTTGCGCGAACTCGCCGATGTTTACGTCAAGCCGCAGGCCGAAGACTGATTGGGATTTATTCGAATCGAGGTCGAGAGATCTCAAATCCTCTCGATCGCAGCAGATTCGGCAGGCCGTGCTCACCAACCAGGTAGCCGACCTCCAAGACTATGAAGTAAGTCCTGCCGTCTGCTGCGAGCTCCGCGATTTTCTCGGCCATCGCCCCGCCTCGATCGACCAACAGGAGCTTGAAGATCTTGTCCGACTCCGGAACGGTCTCGAAGCGGCGCCGGGTTATCTGTTCGACGGTCGATGTGTCTCCCTTCATCCAGGCATCGGCCAAGGTTTTGAAATAATCATCCCCTCGTTCGACCACGGTCAGCGACTGCAATAATAATTGCTCTTGTTCGTTGTCGGTTAATCCCTCCAACAGCTTCGCCTGCTCCTCGACCGAGTCCAGCTGAAGGACTGGTTTCTGCATCTGTGTGTCCTTAACCAAGCGTTTGTCGATGCTGAGTTCTTGCGTATAACCTGCCTGCTTAGCAGCCCGGTTCATCAAACTCAGTGCCGCCATCCACGGTTTCTGGGCAAGAATCGCATCCTCCGCGATCCCAAGAGCGTTAATGGCTTTGTCTACCCGTTCCCAGGTAGCCGATTTGACGTGGTCTCTCAGCTTGGAGTTGTCCGAGTATGTGCCGAGGTTTGCCGCGATCGGAAGCAGCTCGGCTTGCGTCAGGGCGCGCAAATCGGCCCCGACGACCAGCACATCGGCTCCCGAGAGCGCTTCCGTTATCGTGTCGGAGAGGGGATACACGGCGTTCGCCCCATAAGGAAGCGCGCCCATCAGATACACCGTGCCCCCCGCAGAAGTGGCTTTCCAAAGGAAAGGCGGTTTATCGTCGTGCGGCACCCGTTCGGTCAGGCCGGGCGGCAGCTGAGCCGAAGTCAATTTCTGGCATGGTCTGTCTTGGTACAAGACCTTGTTTTGTTGATCCAAGCACTTATATACATCGGCGAACACCGAGACAGGCAAGACGGTAAGTACGGAGACGATTAGCTTGGCGCGAGTTATATGATGGAGCATAGGTGTTATTTTTCCCAATCTGAGCAAGAGGTCGGCAAAGCGATTCGTAACACCTCAAATGTAGCTCAAGTGCCTGCATTGACAATTCGAACTGGGGGATGCGTACCGACGGCCGGTCGAAAGTATGCCGTTCGGAACCATGGAACCGATTAGTCGAACCTCGGTGCCGTCGCCGATTGGACCTTGCCGTCATGCGGGTCGAGTCTCGGGGGCGAATCAGTATGGTGAACCTTTGAGTCCTCGTTCCGATCAAAAACTAATAGCGCAAACAGCGGGTCCAGTCTGCCAGTAGGCTTCGAGCCCGAATGTGGATGGCGCTAAAGGAGGAGTATGAAAATCGCGCAGGTAGCGCCTTTGTATGAGAGCGTGCCGCCGAAACTATATGGCGGTACCGAACGTATCGTACATTATCTTACCGAAGAGCTGGTAGGCGCGGGACATGATGTTACGCTCTTCGCGAGTGCGGATTCGGAAACAAACGCCAGGCTCGAGCCGATCGTTTCCAAAGCACTGCGTCTCGACCACGAAGTCTTGGATCCGTTACTGCCCCACCTGTTGATGATGGATCGGGTGTGCAGGTCGGCCGGTGAATTCGATGTCATCCATTTCCATACCGGCTGCCTTCATTTCCCCGTATTTCGGGATTGTTCAACCCCGCATGTCACGACTTTGCACGGACGCTTGGACATCAGAGAGCTAAGCAGCCTTCTTCAAGCCTTTCTGGATGTGCCTCTGGTTTCCATTTCCGATTTCCAGCGCAAGCCGGTTAGTTGGGGCAACTGGGTCGGCACCGTTTATCACGGACTGCCGGAGCCTTTATACACGTTTCGGCCCCTGCCGGGCTCCTATCTGGCGTTTCTGGGGCGGATCTCACCGGAAAAGCGCGTCGATCGGGCGATAGAAATCGCGGTTCGCGCGGGCATGCCGCTCAAGGTCGCGGCCAAGGTCGACAAGGCTGACCGCGAATATTTCGAGGGCATCAAGTCTCTTTTGGATCACCCTTTGGTCGAATTCATCGGTGAAGTCAACGAACGCGAGAAGGACGAGTTGCTCGGCAATGCCTGCGCCCTGCTGTTTCCCATTGATTGGCCGGAGCCCTTCGGGCTCGTGATGATCGAGGCTATGGCTTGCGGTACCCCGGTGATTGCCTTCAGTCACGGCTCTGTTCCGGAAGTAATGCGGCACGGAAGCACTGGTTTTATTGTCGAGAGTGTCGAACAGGCTGTTGCGGCGGTGGAACGGATAGGCGAAATCAGCCGGGCAGCGTGCCGTGAGGCGTTTGAACGCCGCTTCTCCGCTCGCCGCATGGCCAGCGATTATATTCAAATCTATGGCCAACTCGCTGAAAAACGTAAGCAGAAAGCCAATCCGACACTGAAGGTATTCGGCATGGACTTCATTGAGAAGGACGTTGACCGTGTTCCCATGCTGAGCAAGCAGACGATGTAGAATTCAAATCCTAAAAGGGTGATGCATGGAAGAGGGTACTTCCAACGAAAACCAGTGGTATGTGGCTGCCACCGCGCCGCGGACCGATGAACCGTCTCGCGTTCTAAAAGCCGAAGATACTTTCGGCATCTTCGATCGCCATGGCGATATTTATCAGCCGAGTTCGAGCGAGCAGGGGCTTTACCATGGCGGGACGCGCTTTCTTTCTCACCTGGAGCTGAGAATCAACGGGGAGCGCCCGCTGCTGCTCAACTCCACCATTAAGAAAGACAACAGCTTGCTTACCGTAGACATGACCATGCCCGATCTCTATGAGGGTGAAGTCCTTGTCATTCCGATGGGTAGCGTGCATGTGTTCCGGTCTGTGGTGTTGGCGAGCCAAACGCGTCATGAGCATCTGCGCTTGGTCAATTACGGTGATCGAACGGTCCTGCTGAACGTCGAGTTCAGATTTGCCGCCGATTATCGAGACATCTTCGAAGTTCGCGGCGTGCATAGGCCCGCTCGCGGCACATTGCTGACACCGGACCTGAAAAAAGATGCGGCGGTACTCGGTTATCGCGGACTGGACGGCGAGATGCGCCGGACGCACATTCATTTCCATTGGCGGCCCGATCAGCTTAATGCCGAGGGCTGCAGCACGGCGATTCGATTGGGGGTACGCGACGAGTGCCATTTGCACGTCTCGGTATGCTGCTCCAGCGATGGTGCTTATGTTTCGCCGGGGAATTATTACCAAGCCATAGACCGGCTCGGGGCAAATATCGTTGCGTCCCGATCGAATGTCGCCCAAATCGTGACTTCGAATGAGCAATTCAACGACTGGATCAACCGGGCAGCCGCGGATCTCGATATGCTGGTTACGGAAACGCCTCACGGGCCGTATCCCTACGCCGGAGTCCCGTGGTTCAGTACGCCTTTCGGCCGTGATGGCATCATCACCGCAATGCAGACACTTTGGATTCGGCCACAGCTCGCGAAGGGCGTAATCACTTATCTCGCCGCTACCCAGGCCGAGGCACTAGAATCGGAACGCGATGCCGAGCCCGGCAAGATTCTGCATGAAGCGCGATCCGGCGAAATGGCGGCCTTAGGGGAAATTCCATTCAAGCGTTACTACGGCACGGTGGACGCTACGCCGCTCTTCGTCCTTCTCGCCGGCCATTATTATCGCCGCACCGGTGACCGGGCACTCATGGAACAGATATGGCCCCATATCGAACGAGCACTGAATTGGATCGATCGCCATGGCGACTGGGACGGCGATGGCTTTGTCGAGTATGCCCGCCATAGCACAAACGGATTGATCCAGCAGGGATGGAAGGATTCCAATGATTCGGTTTTTCACGCCGACGGCAGTCTCGCTGCGGCGCCGGTCGCACTTTGCGAGGTTCAAGGGTACGTTTATGAAGCAAAACTGCTGGCGGCGGAGCTGGCCGACTTGCTGGGCCGGGATGAGTGGAGTCAGCGCTTGCGGCAACAAGCGGCAGCGCTCAAAAAACGATTTAATGAAGCGTTTTGGCTCGACGAACTGGATACTTTCGCGCTTGCTCTCGATGGCGACAAACGCCCGTGCGCGGTGCGCGCTTCCAACGCAGGCTACGCCTTATTCACCGGGATCGCGGATCCCGAATATGCGCGCCGCACCGCCGATACGCTCATAGCGACCGACTCCTTCAACGGATGGGGGATCCGCACGGTCGCGGCAGGGCAGTGTCGCTACAACCCGATGTCCTATCACAACGGTTCCGTGTGGCCTCACGATACCGCCATAGCAGCCATGGGCCTCGCGCGGTACGGTTTTAAGGACAAAGCTCTGAAGATTCTGACGGGCTTGTTCGATGCTGCCGTTTTCCTCGACTTGCATCGATTGCCGGAGCTTTTCTGCGGGTTCTCCAGGCTTCCCGGTCAGGGACCTACGCTATACCCGGTCGCCTGTTCTCCGCAGGCTTGGGCCAGCGGAGCAATCTTCCAGCTCTTGCAGGGGTGTCTCGGCCTGAGTTTCTCGCCGGAAACACCGCAAATCAGGTTTTATCATCCGCGACTTCCGCATTATCTCAACTGGCTGAGAATCAGCAACCTGCGCTTCGACGCCGGGGTGATCGATCTAGCCTTGACGCGCCATGCGCACGATGTGGGCATTAATGTAGAGCGCAAGGAAGGCGACATCGAAGTAACGGTCGTGGTGTGATGCGGACGATTCGTATTCCGACGGTCGCCGCGTGAGCTAGGTCAAAGCGGGTATCGGGCCCGGCCGTGGGCGAAATACCCGGAAGGTCTTTACGAGCCTGATTTATCGGCTCGCCCGGCTTCTCGATCAGTAAAGCCATTGGCGCATGGCCGCATATTGAAAGGCAAGGCTCTTCTGTATCAGCCTTAGCACTCCTCTGTGCCAGTCGGTGACGGTTTTTTCGACAAACCAACGGGGAAACAGCCGGAAGGCCTGGAGTGCTACCGTACCGTATTGAGTGGCGAGGGAGAAAATACTGCTGTCGACGGAAGAAAGCAGTGCCATGGAGCGAATCCGCGCCTTGTCGCTGGTGCGCCAATAGGAGAATATGCATTCCCGGAGCAATAAGGCTTCCGGCGTGCGTGCCAGAAACGCCTCGCGCAGCTCTTCAGCCAGGGTGCGACGAGTTAGCTCCAGACGGCCGCAACGGCCGGAATATCGGCGCAGGGCGGCGGCTATGTCGATATCGGTCTCGCGGAGAGCATCCCGCAAGATCAATGCATCCTTGACCGCGGCAGTAATTCCCGAAGCGGTCAGCGGATGGCAGCAACCGCGCGCATCGCCGACCAGCGCGGCGTTCCCCTGTATGCTGGTGCTCGGTACGATGCAGAAGTTGGCTGCCGCCAAAGGTTTGTGCGTCGCCAGAACACGTTCGATATCGAGTTTGAACAGCGGGGGAAAGAGGCTGAGGTGAGTCTTGATCGATTCATTTGAGTCCGCGCCTTTGAGCACTTCAAACATGACTCTCGCTCGGCCTTGCCCGATCGCATAGGCGTAGGCGACGCCGGCGGAATTCAAAAAGATATTGCCATAGCCGTTGTTGGGCAGATGGGTGTCTTCCACTTCGAGACCCATCATTCCCGAGTAGCGGCGGGTCTCATGGGGAATCCCGATCATCTTCCGCACACGGGACATGGGTCCGTCGGCGCCGAGGATGAGCCGGGGGCAAAGTCGGATTTCATCCTGGTTCCGGCGCACGACCGCGGTGAACGTCCCATCGGAATTTTTCTCCATCCCTATGACCCGTGCGCCTATCCAGGCGGTGACGCCGGGAAAGTTCTGAACCTTTTCGAGCAAATGACTTTTAAGTACCCGGTGTTCGATCGCCCGACCCAAATGACGCATCCCGGGCTTTTTGCCGTAGCACAAGGTCACCGAGCCCATGGAATCGTCTTTTTCGGAGGGGAAAATCGCGAAACCCTTCACAGCAGAACCCGGCATCGAGCGGTCGTCCAGCAAGCCGAGGTCGCACAGACCCTCGATGCCGGGCGGATGGATCAGCTCTCCGGCGAGGCGTCGGCCATGAGCCGGGTCGGGTTCGATGATTAAGATGTTCAATTGCAACTGTGAAAGCGCGGCTGCGGCGGCAGCTCCGGCGACTCCACCGCCCGCGATCAGCACATCGAAATGTCCCTGGTCAACAAACCTGCCTTGCATAATTTCCTTCCAAAGTGTGGCGAGGTCAGCCGAAGAGGGCCGAGCCTCGGATGTTTAATTTCACCGGTCCATCGGTGAGTCGTTGTGACTCGGCATCAGGGCCGAGCCGGCTACTTCGGGACGCCTTTTAGCTGACTTCCGGTGCGAGTTCCCAGGCTGAATCGGAAAAGCGCATTTTCCGATCCAAAGTCGAAAAGCGCTTTGAAGGCGTATGTGCGGCTATGGTTGAGCCATCAGCCGCGCATAACGGGCCATTGCCCAAGTCGGGAAATAGGTGTGATAGAGACGATAATCCAGCATCGCCGAACCGAAGAAAACACCGTTCACCGTCTGCCGCGGCCAGCTGCCGTCCTCGATTTGTCGGTTCATCAGCCATTGGAATCCGCGTCGGATCGGCTCGCTGGCGGGTGGCAGGATATCGAGCAGCGCGAGCAGAGCCCAGCTCGTCATGACGACCTGGCTTTTAGCGTGCTCGATATAGCGGCCTTCAAGACAGCTTGAATAGTGCTCGCCCCAGCCGCCATCGGGCCGCTGTTTCCGTACAAGCCAACGCGCGGCCGCCTGAAGCGCCGGGTCTGCGGCCGGCACGCCGGCTGCTCGCAGTCCTCTGGTTGCATGATAGGTAGCATAGGTGTAATTGATGCCCCAGAACCCCGGATAGGATCCATCGGAAAGCTGGTGCCGGCGCAGGAAAGCCACGGACTTGCGAACCGAGCGCTCGATTTCTCCACGGGGGAAATCGGGGTGATGTTTCCGATAATGCGCGAGAGCGGCAAGCGCCGACCCCGTGCACTCGATATAGGAAAGCTCAGTCATGCATTGGCCGAACATTTCGGACGGATTCACCCATTCGAGCAGCTTGCCGCCGCGCCGGCGTTCGTACGTTCCGAAACCGCCATCCGTATTCTGACGCGACAGAATGAAGCTGACCGCCTGGCGCAGGCGCTCGGGTTCCAGTGGATTCGCCACGGAATGGGTGGGGAGTTCGTAGAGTGCGAGCAGAGCGCTCAGCGCTTCCGCAGTGCAATCGCTCACGGGCCAGCGGTGCCGACCGTCCGAAAAACACCAGCCGCCGAGTGCTGGATCGCGCCAGGCGGTGTCATAGTCCGGTAGGTCCGGTAGTTCCTCGGCTATCTGCGCGTTCTTGAGAAATTCATGAGCCCGATCGAGCGCTTCCGCCGTACCTTCGACGGCCACAGGCCCCTCGATCAGGGCTTGAACGGCGAACGCCGTATCCCAGGTATTGGAGCGAGCGCCCGCGTAACGGATGCCTTCCGCCTCATCTTCCCAGCGCCAGGCCTCGACGCCTTCGAGGCTGGGCTGGAGATCCGGGTGCTCCGGCTCGCGAGCGAAAATGGCAAGACAGTTCAGAAGTCCGCTGACGGGAGATATGCCCTGATAGTGCGTAACCCGTTGCTCGTAAAGAATTCGGTCGAAGCACAGCTCGAGTGCCTTGCTCCGCAGCGCCGCGCCATGACGGTGCTCATACGCGGCCAGCAGTTTGTAAATCAGGCGCAGCACCGGGCTGATGCGGACATAAACATCGCTTGCGGCGAGAGTGTCTCGCAAAACGGCAAAATCGACGGTTTCGTACGGCTCGGTGTAAAGCTCCTTGCGCAATTCGTCGCGGAGCGTATCCGGCAGCTTTGCACGAAAACGCATGCCGCAAAGAAAGGCCATTCCGAGGTAAATCTGACGGGTGTGGCAATAGTAACGCCGCGGGTGGATCGGCAACCATTCCGGTAGCAGGAACAGTTCGGGCGGGATGGCGTTGAGTCCTTCGTAATCATAGAGATCCAGCATGGCCAGCCAGAACTTTCCCCAGGTGGGAATGCCTTTGACGCCGTCGGGATGGGTATGCAGCCAACGGCGCGCCATGACCAACATCGGCGAACCGGCGGGAACGCCGAGCAGTCTAAGGGCCACATAGCCGAGAGCGGTGAAAAAGACGTAGCCCGGCGATTCGGGGTGCATGCCCCAGGAACCGTCATCCAGCTGGCTGTTCTCGAAATGAAGGACGATGCGGGCTTTTTCCGCGTCGTTATAGGGGCGGGCCACCACTGCACGCACAATCACGGCCTGGGCGAGAATCATGGTGCACCAGACCATCTCCCCTTCCCAGTCGCCGGCGGGCTGCTGCAGACCGAGCAAATGCTGCAGTGCGCCGCGGCTGGCTTCTTCGGGCGTCCTGGTGCGCGCATGCCCGGCGTTGATTTCATTCCATTGACGCTTCACGAACATTGCCTAAGACCAATTGTAGACCGGCAAAGTACGAGGACCACCTTGTCTCCTTCCGGCGCTCGTCGATGGCGCACGGAAAACATTTTACAACATATTGATTGTGCGAGAATGTCGCACTGACGTCCAGTTCTCCTCACGAAATTGTTCGACCTGTTTTTGCTAAGCCCCAAGGAGCACCGTCCGAGCCATGGCGATCATCGCTTTCAGTTTTTTGCCCAAGTTTTGGCCTGGACGAATGGGAACGACTCCGGGGAGCGCTTGCCCGAGTGCCAATTTTCTCAACCTCTGCTTTACGGAAGCATCCAGCTTGCCATCGGCCGCCAGTTCCATGAACATCGCCCTGACATTACCGAGATCAAAGAAGTCGCGCTGCCAGCACCATTGATAGCCTCCGCCGTAGCGGAACCAGGAGCCGCCGATGCCGGCAACTTCATAATCGCTGCCGTCTTCCCTCTTCACTGGAGCGACCTGGCGCCAGATGCCGATCACTTCGCCCTGTTTCTCATCGATCAGGATCTTCTCATAAGGGTAACGCCATTTCTCGAATCCTTCCATGTGCGCCCCGAGTGCCCAGTCCTCGATTTGCTTTCGCCCTTTGGCGATGAACTCGCGGTTGGGCCCCATATTCCAGCCGTATTCGGCATTTTCGGTATACATTGCGCCGAGATGCCTGATCCAGTCTCCTTCTTCCTCCGCTCGGCGATTGGCGGCAAGCCAACGTTCGACCATTTCTTCCAACTCTTCACGGGGATAGGCAGACATTTCGGCTCCTTGGAGTGAGATGTTTTTGAACGAACCTAACGCGGCGCGATTCTGTGTATGTGACGCTCGACGTACCCTCTCCAAGTCAGCATCGCGCTGGCGATTTCTTTGATCCGTCAAAGAAATAACAAAACCACAAAATGCCAGCAGTGTAAAAAGATAGCAAGCGATAGCATGCCACATGCCGGGCAAAGGGAAAATCCGGTCAAGAGGATCAAGCAAATGTTCCAAAACCTCGGTTACTCGATCCCGTTCGTTGTCGTCAGACATTATCCTCAAGCGATTCAAACGGCGGCTGAGCGCCTCGAAGGCCCGGTCTTCACGCGTGACGCGGTGGGGTGCCGGACGACACTGGTGGCTCTGACGGTCGGTTCCAAGACAGGTTTTCCCGTTGATGGTGGATGTCGAGCGGCAAGGGTACCGGTGTGCGGGCGCTTGCGCCAGTCGCCGCACCCGCGTCCTTGACGGACTTTTCCATCAATATCGACTGCCGTTTCCGTCTTCACCCACCAATCGGCAATAAATGATCAATGTCGCATAACTGCATGAATTCATTCACTTAAGAAACCATGAAAACGCTGTTGTCAGAGCCGTAAAGGCACAGGATTGAATCAATAAGGGGCAATATTTGAACGGATTTGCGGTATACTCCCACCGCTTCGCCCGTCGGCTGATGTCGGCGCGCTCCCCTTTTCTAAACCGGAGACCGCGCATGCTGCTCGCCACCGATCTGGACGGTACATTCCTAGCCGGGTCCGCAGAAGACCGTCTGCGGCTGTACCAGCTGATAAATTCCCACCCTGATATCCACCTCATCTACGTGACCGGCCGCGGCCGCGAGTCGGTTCTGCCGCTGCTGTCGGACCCGACGCTGCCGATGCCGGACTACGTCATCTGCGACGTCGGCGCAACGATCGTCGATGGCCCCAACCAGCAGCCGCTCCAGCCGCTGCAATCGCAGATCGATTTGACCTGGCCGGGTGATCAGGCAGTGCTCGAGGCGCTCGGCGCACTCGACGAAGGCGTTGAACGCCAGGATGTGCCGCAGGAGCGGCGCTGCTCGTTCTACTGCACATTCGATGCAATCAGCGACCGCTTCCGCGAAGCGGTGGAGGCGCTCGGCTGCGATCTGCTGTACTCGGCAAACCGCTATCTCGACGTGCTGCCGCGCGGCGTCAATAAGGGATCGACCCTCAAGCGCCTGGTCGAGCTGCTCGATATCGATCCGGAGGACGTATTCGTCGCCGGGGATACGCTCAATGACCTCTCCTTGTTCGAGCAGGGTTTCAAAGGCGTCTGCGTCGGCCGCTCGGAAAGACCCCTGCTGGAGGCCACGGCAAACAACACGCGCGTACTGCATGCTTCGCGTGAAGGCTGCGGCGGCGTGCTCGAGGCGATCGAGCATTTCGGCTTTCTCGGCGTGCAAGGCATGCAGCAACACGCGCAGCCGGCAATCGAACCCGGACGATCGGAGCTGTTGATCGTCTACCACCGCCTGCCCTACGAGGAAGTCATCGAGAAGGGCGAGATCAAGCGGCGTCGGCCGTCCTCGCCGAACGGCATCATCCCGACGCTGATGAGCTTCTTCGACGACGGGCGTACCGGATCGTGGGTCGCCTGGTCGGTCAACGATCCCAAGCGCGGGCCGTTCGAGGAGTACACGCAGGTCGATGGAGGGCGTTATCCGAATCTCACCGTCTCGCGCGTACCGCTGACCAAGCAGGAAGTCGACACCTTCTACCGCAGCTTCTCGAAGGAAGCGTTCTGGCCTCTGCTGCATACGTTCTGGGAGCGCACGCGCTTCCGCGAAGACCACTGGCAGGTGTTTCTGCGCGTGAACCGGTCGTTTGCCGAGCGCGTCGCGCGCGACGCCGCGCACGGCGCGACGGTGTGGCTGCACGACTACAACCTGTGGATGGTGCCGGCGGTGCTGCGCGAGCTGCGCCCGGATCTGAAGATCGCCTTCTTCCATCACACCTATTTCCCGTCTGCCGATGTCTTCAATGTCGTGCCGTGGCGGCGACAGATCATCGCCAGCCTGCTGCAGTGCGACTATGTCGGCTTCCACATCCCGCGCCAGGTCGAGAATTTCGTCGACGTCGTACGCGGTACGGTGCCGATGCGCGCGCTCGAGGAAACGTCCGCGGCACCGCGCTTTCTCACTTACGGCTGCGCCGTCGGACTTGACCGGTACACGACCTGTATCGAGGCCGGCAACCGGGTTGTGCGTATGGGCGCGCATCCGGTCGGACTCGACGTCGGCCGCATCGAACGGATTTTGCGCCGCGAAGACATCCGCCGGCGCATGGAGGAACTGCGCCGTGAACTCGAAGGCACGCGCGTGCTGCTGTCGGTCGAGCGGCTCGACTACACCAAGGGTACGCTCGAGAAGCTGCTGGCGTTCGAGAAGCTGCTCGAAGCCCACCCGGAGCTGCAGGGCGGGGTCTCGCTGGTCACGATCTGCGTGCCGGCAGCGCGCGAGATGTCGATTTACAGGACCCTGCAGACTCAGATCGAGCAGGTGGTCGGTCGCATCAACGGCCGCTTCTCGCGTGTCGGCTGGATGCCGGTGCAGTTCTTCTTCCGGGCGGTGCCGTTCGAGGAACTGATCGCCTATTACGCAATGACCGACGTCATGTGGATCACACCCTTGCGGGACGGCCTTAACCTGGTCTCCAAGGAATTCATCACGGTGCAGGGCCTGACTGACGGAGGCGGCGTGTTGGTGCTGTCGGAGTTCGCCGGCGCCGCCGCCGAACTCAAAGGCGCGATCCTGACCAACCCGCACGATCCGGACGACCTCGTGCAGGCCTGTTACCTGGGTCTGAACATGGGAGGTGCCGAGGCCCGCGCACGGCTGCGGCAGCTGTTCGACGTCGTACAGTACTACGACAATCAGCGCTGGGCCGAGGAGTTCCTCAGCGCCGTCGACATGCCGATGCCGAATGCGGATGTCGCCGAGACGCGGCAGGCATCCTAGGGGCCCGGCTCACCGGAAGACCCATACCATCAGCTCGGTCACTGCGACCGGCACGCTGGCGCCGAGCAGCGCGGTTGCAGCTGTCAGCGCATCGCTGAGTGCGGTCGCGCGTGCCGAGCAGCAACTGCCACAACCTGCGAACAGCAGGCCGGCCACGCTACTCGGCACGTGTTGATACTGCGGGAGTTCTGCCTTAAAGCCGGCGATATGCGCTCCGTGGGCAACGGCGCCCGCTCCCGGGCCGGCGCCATCCTGGACAGCAACCTGTCGCAGCTCAAGTCGCCGTTCCGAAAGGTGACAGCCAATGTCTCTAAATCGGAACCGAGGATCAGATCCGGCGTGTGCGAATAGATCGGGGTAGTCCGTTTGCCTCGTGGTAAGTGGTTGATTGCATTGCCGCTGACAGGGGTCGGGAGGGTACGCAAGGTTCGCCAACGTGTCATTAATCCGGCCTACGCTGATGCCTGCAACCGTCTCGTCCCCGTCGTGCGCGAGCATCGGCTGTGGAACCGTGTTGGCCTGCATCAGCGCGATTACAGCGGATTGCGAGCAACAACGCCGCGGGGCAGCAAAATGTGCCGCAACGCGATTCTCTCGGTTTGCAAGGCGTACAATGCGCGATCTACCGGTCTTGGACTCCACCATCGGACGATAACGCCATCGGACAGAAATCGGCAATGGGTGAACGACAACTCAAAGAGCCCCCGAAACTCTCGGGCGCGCTCCCTCTCGCGGGACATATTTTCAGTTTCGGCAAGAATCCGCACGCTTTCATGATGCGGCTGCGCCGCCAACTGGGGGACGTGGCCGAATTCAGGCTGTTCCACCAGAGCATGGTTCTGCTGACCGGCACGGAAGCCAGCGAGGCGTTCTACCGCGCTCCCGACGAGGTACTCGACCAGGGACCCGCCTACAAGATCATGACGCCGATTTTCGGGAAGGGCGTGGTATTCGACGCGCCCATTGCCAGAAAAAATCAGCAGTTGCTGATGCTGATGCCGGCACTTCGGGATAAGCCCATGCGGACCTATTCCGACATCATCGTCGACGAGGTCGAGACTCTGCTCGATCGCTGGGGCGATTCCGGCGAGATCGATCTGCTCGAATTCACCAAGGAGCTGACGATTTACACGTCCAGCCATTGCCTGCTCGGGGCCGAATTCAGGTATGAGCTGAACCGGGAATTCGTGCGGATTTATCACGACCTGGAGCAGGGCATTCAGCCCATCGCCTATGTTTTTCCGGACTTGCCGCTGCCGGTGTTCCGCCGCCGCGACAAGGCGCGCGCAAGGCTTCAGCAACTGGTGTCCCAGATCATGGAGAAGCGCGCACGACAGGCGGAAAACCGCACCAACGTATTCCAGATGCTGATCGACGCCAGCTACGAGGACGGCAGCAAGCTGACCGCCCACGAAATTACCGGCATGCTGATCGCGGCCGTGTTCGCGGGCCATCACACCAGTTCGGGAACCACCGCCTGGGTGCTGATCGAACTGCTCCGCCACCCCGAGCATATGAGGTCCGTCGTCGCGGAAATCGAGGAGCGGTTCGGATCCGATGGCGCGGTCGATTTCGAATCGCTGAGACAGCTTCCAAAGCTCGAAAACGTCATCAAGGAAGTCCTCCGTCTGCATCCGCCGCTGATCATTCTGATGCGCAAGGTGATGCAGGATTTTTACGTCAAGGATTATGTCATCAAGGCCGGTAAGTTCGTCTGCGCGGCGCCGTCGGTGACCCACAGAATCCCGGAGTTGTTCCCCGATCCCGACCGGTTCGATCCGGACCGCTACTCCCCGGAACGTGCCGAGGACAGAGATCTGTTCGGCTGGCAGGCTTTTGGCGGCGGGCGTCACAAATGCTCGGGCAACGCCTTTGCCCTGTTTCAAATCAAGGCCATCTTCTGCGTGCTGCTCAGGCGCTACGAGTTCGAATTGGCCGGCTCCCCGGAAAGCTATCGCGACGATTACCGGAAGATGGTGGTCGAGCCCGGATCGCCTTGTCTCGTGCGCTATCGGAAGCGGCGCCGCACGGGGCTGAACGTGGCCGGAGAAGAGTCCGCAAGCATTCGCCCTGAACCGGCCGCCGGGAGTTTCCGGATCGTGGTCGACCGGGATCTGTGTAAGGGACATGCCCATTGCATGGCGGAAGCTCCGGAAATTTTTCTGGTCGACGAGAACGGACGCCTCGATGTGCTCGAAGAACGACCCGTGCCGGCACTGATCGAGAAAGCGAGAGCGGCGGAAAAATACTGCCCGACTCGGGCGATAAAAATCCTGGACGACCCGGAACCCTGATTCGAGGTAGGGCTATGACCAAGTTCGTACCCGGAGAAGCTCCGGTGAAAGTACCGGGCGATCGAACGTCCCGTGTTGTCGAATACCTGCTTACCCATTACCGCGGACTCTTCGCGACCCTCGTCCTCTTGCCCGTTTCGGCGTTGTACGCCGCGTATGTGTCGGCGCGCGAGCGAATCGTTTTCGCCCTCAAGAGTGCGCCCGCGAAGCACGATCAAAAAGTGCGGCGGGTGATCGAGCAGATCGAGGCGTGGAAGCGGGACGGTTGCCGGGAGAAGCTGTGCACCGCCCGCTCCGGCTGGAAAGCCATGAGCGAACTCGTGCCCAAATACAAACTGACCCATAGGAACATCGACGTCGGCCTGTACGACATCCTCGAAATCGATGAACAGCGCAGTCTGCTCAGGGTGGAGCCGCTGGCTACGATGGGCCAGATTTCGAGAACCCTGGTGGCTCGCGGATGGACCTTGCCCGTCGTCCCGGAACTGGACGACCTGACGGTGGGCGGCCTGATCATGGGTTTCGGCGTGGAAAGCAGCAGCCACAAATACGGATTGATCCAGCACATCTGCGCATCCTTCGACATCGTGACCGCCGAAGGCAAGCTGCTCAGGTGCAGCCCATCGGAGAACGCGGACCTTTACGACCTGATCCCGTGGAGCCACGGCACGCTGGGCTTTCTGGTCGCCGCCGAGCTGAAAATCATCCCGGCCCAAAAATACGTTCGGCTCCATTATCGGCCCGTTTATTCGCTGGACGAGATGGTGGACGTTTTCGAAGCGGAGAGCCGGGACACCGAGAAGAACGACTTTGTCGAGGGACTGGTCTACACCCGCGATCAGGCTGTCATCCTATATGGCAGCCTGGCCGGCGAGGCGGGAGCCGACGGACCGGTGAACGCCATCGGGCGCTGGTACAAGCCCTGGTTTTACAAGCACGCGGAAAGCTACCTCACGGCACGGAAAGAAGCTTGCGAGTACGTGCCGCTCAGAGACTATTTCCACCGCCATACACGAAGTTATTTCTGGGCGATGGAAGAAATCATTTCCTTCGGCAATCATCCCGTATTCAGATGGCTGCTCGGATGGGCGCTGCCGCCCCGGATCGAACTCTTGAAGTATACGGAAACGGAAACCACCCGGCGGCTCAGGGAACGGCATCACGTCGTCCAGGATATGCTGATGCCGATTCGATACCTGGCGGAATCGATTCGGTACTTCGACGAACATTTCCGGCTCTACCCGCTTTGGCTTTCACCCATGGCGGTCCGTGAGAACGAGTGCGGACTCGGGTTCATACATCCCTTTCGCGACGACGATGGCGTTTCGGACGACCTTTACGTCGACGTCGGCGCGTACGGCACGCCTCAAAAGGAGGGTTTCGACAACGCCCATGCCTTGCCCCTGCTTGAAAAGTTCGTCCTGGAGCACAGGGGGTATCAGGCGCTCTATGCCAGAACCACGCTGAGCCGGAAGAACTTCAGGGCCATGTTCGATCACAAGGACTACGACCGGCTGCGCGAGCGGCTGCCGTACTGCAAGCAGGCCTTCGACGAGGTTTACGACAAGGTATCGTTAAAGGGCAGAACCTCGCCGGTCGAGCTCAGGCGGATGGCAAAGGCAAAGCCTCGGAGTCGCCAATAATAAGGGCTTCCAAAACGCCGATACGGATACCCGAAAAAATCGTCTTCTGTAGAGAAGAGCCGGTAACTACTTCCAAATCGCTTTCAATAAGGCATTCATTTTTGAGAGGGTGGGTTAGGCCGCAAGGCCGTAACCCACCGAGCCGCCTCGGACCTGTCCTGAGCCCAGTCGAAGGGTCGGTGGGTTTCGCGCCGCTGAAGGGCTAATCCGCCATCGATGGGTTTCGCTTCGCTCGACCCATCCGACGATTAATATTCACTCGAATGCCGAATGGAATAAGCCTGTCGGCAAAGACTTCCCGGGCGATGTCCGAACACCCGGGGCGGATGTGCCGATCCGCGGCCGTGGTTGCCAACCGCGGATCGATACCTATCGGCTTCATTTGACATCCTCCCCGGCCTGAAGGCCGGAGATTCCTACGGCGCTCAGGGGCGGCATTGAGCCGCCCCTGAGTCGCTTCGGTGGGTTCCTGCTGCTGGCGACCCTACTGCATCGCTCACTTCACAGGCGAACCGGGCGTGTCCCGCCCTTAGCACATTGATCGCGCCGACCACATCGGCGTTTTCCTCGAAGCCACATTCCACACACGCAAATCGGGCTTGCGTCTGCCGGTTGTCGGCAGACACATGGCCGCAGCACGGACAGGTACGGCTCGTGTTCTGTGGCGGCACTGCAACCAGCCAGCCGCCTTGCCACGCCAGCTTGTAATCCAGTTGGCGGCGGAACTCGAACCAGCCTTGATCGAGGATGGACTTGTTCAGGCCAGACTTGGCCCGAACGTTTCGTCCCGGTTGTTCGGTAGTACCTGCCGCTGACCTGGACATGTTCCGTACCTGCAAATCCTCGATACACACCATCGCGTGGTTTTGGCTGATCGCGGTCGAGGTCTTGTGCAGGAAGTCGCGGCGGGCGTTGCCGATGCGGGAATGAATGCGCTGGACGCGGGCTTTCGCCTTCTTCCAGTTGTTGCTGAACTTCACTTTGCGGGATAGTGCTTGCTGTGCCTTGCGCAAGCGTGTCTCATGCCGCTTGAAGCTGTTGAGCGGCGCGTGGAACGTGCCATCCGAGAGCGTAGCGAACCGGGCCAGCCCCATGTCGATGCCGACCGCGCCACCCTGCGGGATGGGCTGCTCGACCTCGCGCTCGGTCTGGATCGACACGAACCACTTACCGCCCGACAGGCTGACGGTGACGTTCTTCACCGTACCCAGCACATCCCGGCTATTGCGATAGCGCAGCCAGCCGAGCTTGGGCAGGAAGATGCGACTGTTGCCCTGATCGAGCTTGATCTGTTTCGGGTCGGGGTAGCGGAAGCTGTCGCGCTGGCCTTTCTTCTTGAAACGTGGAAAGTCGGCCCGCTTGGCGAAGAAGTTGCTGTAGGCCCGCTCCAAATCCTTGAGAGTCTGTTGCAGCGGATGCACTGGCGCATCCGCCAACCACGCCGTTTCATCGCTGTTGCGCCACTCGGTGAGCAGCTTGCATAGCCCGGCGTAGCCCAGCTTCTTCTCTCCGCGCTCGTAGCGCTCTTTCTGCAACGCCAGCGCCTTGTTGTAGACGAACCGGCACGAGCCAGCGAAGCGGCGCATCTGGCGCTGCTGCTCGCCGGTCGGGCGTAGTTCGAATGTGAAGGCTTTGAGGCGTTGCATGCGCATAGTATAGTTTGGTCTATGAACAATGACAACGATATAAGGCATGGACGGCACTGCGTTTTCAAA
This sequence comes from Methylocaldum marinum, assembly GCF_003584645.1. Lineage (GTDB taxonomy): Bacteria > Pseudomonadota > Gammaproteobacteria > Methylococcales > Methylococcaceae > Methylocaldum > Methylocaldum marinum. The sequence goes on along the minus strand of NZ_AP017928.1, from coordinate 2,844,100 downwards.
ATGCACGTCCACTTGGTCTTTGTGGCGAAATATCGCCGCAGGGTATTCGATGGCGACGCCATCAACCGGCTGCGCACGATCTTCGCCAAGGTCTGCGCCGACTTCGAGGCGCAACTGATCGAGATGGACGGCGAGGACGATCACGTTCACCTGCTTGTGGAATACCCGCCCAAGGTGGCTGTCTCCAATCTCGTGAACAGCCTCAAAGGCGTCTCCAGTCGCCTGCTGCGGAAGGAACGGCCCGACATCCAGAAGCGCTACTGGAAAGGCGTGCTGTGGTCGCCGTCCTATTTCGCTTCAAGCTGTGGCGGCGCGCCGATTTCCATCGTGCGCCAGTACATCGAGCAGCAGCAAACCCCACACTGAAACCCAAAGACAAGGACGGCTGCGCCGTCCGCGCTATCCTTCCCCGCCCTGAACGGCGGCGCTTGTCACGCACCGGGTCAAACGCCGGAATCGGCAGAATTTTGGACCGCCCGGATTCATCGGGCTTTCGATCCATTCAGGCGATCAACTGCCTTTTCCGGGATGATGGCTGTCGCCTAGTTTCGCTGGCTTTCCAGGAATTGCAGGAGACGCGGAAAAATATCCACATGGACGTTTTTCCCCATGAACACATCCTGGTGGCCATAACCGGGAAACACATGCAGTTGGTGCCGCCCCGGCACGATTTTTTCCAGCCGCTGGTGGCAGACGATATTGGAATCGGTGAACACGTGATTCTCCTGGCCGGTCATGAACAATACCGGCGTCTCGATGTCGGCGGCATAGGCGAAATAATTGTCGGGCAGGGCTTGATACTTGGCATCGCCGGGCTCGAATTTCACTGCCGTGCTGCCGGCCTGAACCATCTTTCGGACATGGCGGTAGTAATGCACGCTGACGCCGCCGTACAGATCGCCGCCGCGCCTATGGGTGACGTCGAGCAGGTTCTCGTGGCTGTACAGAGCCGGAAAGCCGGTGCCCCACATGAAGCTGAGCATATGGCATTCCGGGGAATCGCATTCCCGGTGGAAGAACGAAATCAGCCCGCCCAGAAGCTTTCCCATCGACCAGCCGGGCTCGCGCCGCCAATAAGGATTGATGTATTCGACGCTCAGCAGGTAATCGCAGAGGAACGGTCCCGCGGCGAGCTTGACTTTCGACCAGGCGGGCACCCGCGGGGTAAGGGACACGCTGTTGGCGATGACGCTGCGAATGCCGGTCACCGCTTTGCCGAACAGGCTCATCACGAACGATACCGATCCCAGGCAATGGCAGATCACGTGGATGCGCTTGCCCTCGCCGACCGCGCGGCGCACCGTCGCGATGGCCGCCGGATGATCGAACAGGGCGATGTCGTCCATGTTGTAGCGGTTGCGATGCAGGTTATAGGGATACCGGTTGCTCATGCGGAAGTCCATGGTCCAGACATCGGTGAAGCCGTGGTCCAGGAGGTACTGCACCAGATTGTAGTGCTCCGGCATGATGAACATGTCGCTGGACGTGGTCAGCCCGTGAATGATGACCACCACGTCGTCGCAAGGCGCCCGCTGGAACCGCAGCAGGCTCAGTCCCAACCGATCGGCGGTGGTGAACGGGTGGGTGGTGATTTCGGCATCGCGTACGCCTTCCGTGGTATAGAGCGGAATTTCGCGCTCGAAGGGACCGATCTTCGGCATCAGTGACGGCGCGTAGGTTTCCCACAAGGCACCGAAGAAGAATTTGCCGAAGCGTTCCATGGCGGAGAGCCGTGCCGGGAGGGTCGGCGCATCCGCGCGCAGCGTGGTCAGCTGGTGCATGAAATCGGGAAGCTCGATACGCAGAATGCCGGCGGCGAACAACTCCGCGCCGGCCTCCTGATCCGCCTGCAAATGGCCGCGATAAAGATTGGTGAACAGGGTCGTGGTGTCCTTCCAGACATCCGGACCGGCATTGTTCTGGATGCTCTTGAACCCGCTCAGGGTGAGCGGGCGGCCTTCGGAGTCCTCGAGAAACAGGCGATAGCGCATCTCCTTGCGATTCAGGTCGGCGGTATCGACGAACAGGTTGAAAACGCCTTTCAGGACCGGGCGCCGTCCGCCGACCAGGGAGCCCTGGACGTAGCCGATAGCCTGGGCCTGGTGTTCCGAAGACGCGAGAAAACCGTCCAGGTCCTCGGTCTTGATGATCAGGTGGAACATGAAATAGCTGCCGTCGGCCTCGCCCTTCCGGTAGCCGTCCTCGAACGAAGTCTCGCCGGCGGCAAGGTAGCCCTTCATTTCTTCGGTGAATTGGAAGCCGATGGGATTTTGAAGATTCGTACTCATGGCGGATGCCTCCGGGATTTAAGCGATGGATTTGGCGAGGTCGTCGCTGGGGAGATCGGGATTGCCGGTAATGCCCTGAGCGATCCACTCCGAGACGGCGGAAATGGTTGCGACCGGATTGGCTCCCACGGCGCTGGGCAGGACCGAGCCGTCGGCGACATAAAGGCCCCGGTAGCCGAAAACTTGGCCCCGATCGCTTTCGCCGGCGCTGACGACGCCTTCCTCGGGGCTGTCCGCGAGGATGCAGCCGCCGAGTGAATGCACCGTGATGTTGTTGCGGATGGGCCAGTTCCAGGTGGGCAACGGCGTGAACAGCCAGGATTGGATGAAGTTTTTGAATTTTTCCCCGCAATCCAGAATGGCCTGATAAAGGGGCATGCTGGTTTCCTGCGGCCAGTCGAGGTCCAGGTGTCCGTCCCTGAGGGTCAGTACGCCGTCGCCCTTGTCGAGTCCCATGCACAGCAGCACGCTGCTGCGGTAGGAAACATCGCCCTTGAGCATCTGATAGAAGACGTCGCCCATGGATCCCGTCCACTTGCCGCCCAACAGGCTTTGCCGAATGTAATGCCACAGGGTTTTGAGCATCCGCCAAGCCTTTTTCAGCATCCCGAGCGGATTCACGCTCGGCTGTAAGCCCTCGGCGAACCAGGCGGCGAACGCGGGATAGCTGGCGTCTTCCAGGACAAAACCGCGGTTCGGGTCGTGTTTGTCGAACAGGTTGTAATCGGTGTACTGGGTAATCACCGGACCGTAATTGGGATCGGCCGGTTTCTTCCCTTCCACCACGAAGGACAGGAAGTCGCCGTTACCCGAAAAGCGTTGTCCCAGGCGCCGGCTGAGACGCGGCAGCGTGCCGTACAGGTCGCGGCAGCGCAGCAGCAGTTCGTTGGTGCCCAGGGTGCCGGCGGATACCACGACGCGGCGAGTGTCGACATGGGCGGGACCGTGATCGAGATGGCGGTAATAGACCCGATAACCGTGCGATCCGTCGGCGCTGCTATCCTCTTCGCCGCGCTCGTTCAACGGAACGATTTTTTCCGCCGGGCAGTCGGTTTGTATCCGCGCCTTGTGCACGTGTTCGGCGACGTAGAGATAATTGAGATCGAGCGTGTTCTTCGAGTGGGTGTTGCAGCCCACGTCGCATTCTCCGCAGTAAGTGCATGAGGTCTGCGCGGCACCGTAACGATTTTTCTCCTGAATGCCGATGGGAGTGGGGTTCTCGAAATCGTTGCCGAAAAAGACGCAGATGTCCGCCAGGGTGGAATTGCGCTGCTGGTTTTCGGCGAAACTCCGGAACAGTTCGGTTCGGACGATGCGGCGGCGGGGCTCCTCGTTCCACGCGGGAATCGGACGCGCGGCGAGAACCGCCTTGGCTACCCGGTAATAAGGCTGAAGGAAGGCTTTGTTTAGTCGCTTGGGCCAGCCGCGCTGGAACACCTGCTCCGGAGGCTCCAGAAAGACATTGGCATAAATCAGAGATCCGCCGCCCAGCCCGGCACAGACGACGGCATCCATGCGCGTGTAGTTGCGGATGTCGAACATGCCGCGTAGGGTTCGTTTGCGGATGTGCCCGGGACGTTTCACCGCCTCGTCCGGCAAATTCCAGAAATTGGCGGCCATTTGGTGTGGCGAGCGGGGGAACGATCCCATCGGATAGCGCTTGCCGCGTTCCAGCAGCAATACCCGATCTTTCCATTTTTGCGCCAGCCGACAGAAGCTGATGGAACCGCCGAAGCCGCTGCCTATGACGACCGCTTCGAGCAGTGGGGCTTGTGAACTCATGGTCTCCTCCTTAGTTTTCTTATTGGTCTTCGTGAGGGGCATCCAAGCACGTCCGATTCATGGGTATTGAAACGGATATCAGGCACGCTGTCCCTAAAGTCGTACCGAAGTCGATAGGCCGATTCCGTACCGGAAGCTCCGAACGTTATCGGTCGTAGCATCGACGGCATCATCAGTGTAGGGGAGAAGCGACAAGGTTCAACAATTATTTAACGATCAATGTCTCTCCGAGGCGACGGGGCCGTGCCCGGTGCAACCGGCGCGGGCAGAGCCGCCAGCGCCTGGCCGGCGGCCACGGCGAACACCAGGCCGACCGTTGACGGACCTTGAATCAGATGAGGTTTGTTGGGATGCATGTGTTCACACTCCGTTTCAGCGAGAAGAGGCCAAACGGCGCACCGGATCAGAAAGATCAGCAGCAAACTGAGCGCCGCCGCCCGCATCAGACCCCATTGCAGGTCCATCAGGCCAAGACTCCCGTCCCGCCAATCGCGCCACAGAGCGAAAGCGGTCCAGGCCAGCCAGACCAGGACACCCACGGCGGCGACCGAGACCACGGTCATTTGCAGCGTCGCGGCGTCGACTCCGGAACCCTGAACGAAGACGGCGGATGAAGCGGCGTCGATCGCCATCCGCCGGATTTATTAATCCAGCCCTTAAATACCCTATTGATTCCGTTCGGGCTGAGCTTGTCGAAGCCCCAAGCCGAGCGCCCTTCCACAAGCTCAGGGCGAACGTTATTTTGGGCCGGGTCAATAATGGCGGTAATCGCCCTTGAGCGGGAGAAACGATCTCGGTTCGGAGCGGGGTGTCTCGATGTGCTCCCGGATGCCGAGCTTGATGTACCCAAGATCCTGTTTGAGCCAGGGATAATGGAATTTGACGCGGGCATCCGGGTTGGCTTGCGCCTCGGCTTGGGCGATCAGCGCGTCAGCGCCTCGACCTCGCGAATCACCCGCGCCGCCCGCTTGCCGTCGTCATCGGCCAGGGCAACCGTCGCCCAAAGAAGAACCACGCCAAACCGCCCACTCCGCATCGGATCGTCTCCTGTTCCACTCGGAGTGAGAGAGTGCGGCGAATGGGAGATGAATTCAAAGGAAAACCGTTTGTTTGTGTGCAGCGGTTTTAGGAGAAGAGAAGAGAGTTTTGACTCCCGGACGGAAAACGGAATGTGTCGGGGTAGCTGAGGAAAACTAATCGTCACGTTCCTGCGAATGGTCCGAAAGCAGTTGTTCAGCGATCGTCAGTGATCGGTGGTTATGGCTTAGGGATGTGCGACGCCTGCCCGGCAAGTTTATTCGTAATCTGATGCCTTAGTGCGTATGGACAGGCGTCGCACATCCCTAACCAAACAGTCACTCGTGCCTAGTCATGGATTTCGCTCGAACGGCTGCTTTTGGGCGTATTTTTGAATTGGCACTATTGGTTGATTGTGTCGAAAAAGTCGGTATTTAAGTGCAAGGGTCCGACTTAGGTGGTGGAATCCTGTCTAACTTAATGATTAATGTAAAAAAATCGCGATTATCCGCGGCTCGCTAGAAATTCTCGGAAGAGACATTTGTTAGGCGAGAGATCGGGTGATATACCCATTCTTGGTAAAAGGTCGGGTATAATATCCGAACTTAGGAGGTGCCCATGTGTTATGTCACGACCCCAGCTGCATCTAGACTCACTGGCCTGTCGGTTGACAAGCTGCGTGAATGGACCAGCCGGCGAGCCTTGGTACCAGCCGACATTCGACCGAAGAAAAAGGGATCTCCAGCACAGTTCAGTTGGCAGACGATCTTAGTCCTTAGAATCGCGGTTACGCTTCGTGAACGGTTTCATTTGGAGCTGCAAGCCCACAAGACCTTCTTGTCGGGCTTGCGCCGGCAATTACGCAGTACTTCGTTTGTCGCGTTATGGGGGCAGACATTGGCACTTCTCGGCGACGACAGTTGGAAGCTCATTAATAACGAAAGCGAGGTGGCCTCTGATGATGCCGTCCTACTCCGCCTCGATCCGCATCTTGCCGCAATATCGGCCGGCTTCGCTCTGCCAAACCCCTCAAGCCTGAATGGCCAACTCGACCTGTTCTCGCTGCCGGCTGTGCATGGCGCCCAGCGAGGATCGGTCGTTGATCATATCAGTCCTTCTTCGACGGCCTCCGGTCGCAGGCGGTCAGCATGACAGGACGGTGCGCCCAAGCTTGGCTCAGAAGACAAAAGGCTAGCCTCGCAGAGCAGTATGTTCTTGCTATGTTCTATTTTTCATCAAACTCGGAGATTCGGTGGTGACGTCCGTGGCCCTGCAGAACTGGCTGGAACGGCTTGGCTATGCTGCCGAACCTGCTGTTTTGCATCGACGCGGCGCAACTGTTCCAGAAAATCATCCCTACGCATTGGAGATCAAAACTCTCCTTAAGCCGGATGGAGCAGTTCGGGCGCAGGCCGTCTTTGATGTCGAAGGCGTGCCGACCGTTGTGATTATCGGGAATGATGACCAGCCTCTAACGGAGCAGGATTTAGATGATGTGCGTAAGCGCGTCTGGAACCAAAACCTGGCGGCCGTCGTAATCGAGATCCAGTGCGACTCTGCTCTGGTGGTTCCAGCGCGCAAGCTCCGGAATGCGGGCAAGAGGCTAGCGCTGGGGGAAGCGCGGCCGGATGGGCCTTTTTCGGCTGCCGACATTGCATCTGCAAACCTGTCTCGTCGCGAGCCCACATGGTTTGACGTCAAGGAACGTGTCGACCAGAAGCTGCTCACCAACCTCTCGACTACGGTCAGTCGCCTAACAAGTTCTGGATTTTTGAATGTTTCAGATGAAGGTTCATGTCGCCAATTGGCCGAGCTGTTGATGGGGCAAGTGCTCTTTGTGAGCTACCTTGAGCATCGCGAGATCGTTAGCTCGACCTACCGGGAAAAGCGCTCAGTCTGTGAGCTTCACAGTCTGGTTGATCGCGCCGACCGAGCAGGCATTCGCAATCTGATCGATTGGCTCCGATCGGACTTCAACGGCGACTTTCTCGGAGAGGATTGTCATGATCCCTGGGCGATGCTGAGTCACCAAGGCTTTAAGCTTCTCAGCCTGTTCCTGAAACACACCGACATGCGTACTGGTCAAGGTGATTTTTGGAACTATGACTTCAACTACATTCCCGTCGAGCTGTTGTCCGGTATTTACGAGACGTTCTTGACCCCTGAGCAGCAGGCCAAGGATGGCGCGTACTACACGCCGCGTCATCTTGCCACGCTCGTGGTCGACCTAGCGTTCGCAACATCGAGCGATCCGCTTCAGGAGACGATCTTCGACGGGGCGTGTGGTTCCGGTATTCTGTTAACGACAGCGTATCGCCGCTTGATCGCCCTTTCCGAAGCACGTCATCAATGCCAACTAAGTTTTGCCGAGCGAGGGGACCTTTTAAAGAGCCGTATCTTCGGCGGCGACATCAACTTCATGGCTTGCCGGGTCACTGCCTTTAGCCTCTATCTTTCGCTCCTCGAAGGACTAGACCCGGCCGACATATTAGAAGCGCAAGAACGTGAAGGTGTAAAGCTGCCCTCACTGGCTGGGGCAAACCTCGTCCATGGAACTGCTGCGGCCGACTTTTTTGTCGATACGCACAGCTTCGATGGTCAGCGGTTCTCGCTCGTAATCTCGAATCCGCCCTGGACGAAGCCGGAGAGTGAAGACATCAGCTCTGCTGATATTTGGGCCGATCGATCCGGAATACCGTTTGTCCGTCGCCAAATCGCCGGGGCCTACGCATTGCGCGCACTCGACTTTCTCACCGATAGCGGCCGCGCTTGTATCATCCTTCCGATTGGCCAATTCTTAGCGCCGCCGAGCGAGCGCTTCGTCTCGTATTTGCTGGGCCTTTACCGCCCAAATCGTTTAATCAACTTCGGCGATCTGCAAGGTCTGTTGTTTCCTTCCGCTGAAAATACCTGTCATGTATTTGTTGGAGAAAAGCGCCCGAAGACAGCAGCACACCACATTCCGTTCGGTGAAACATTCGATTACTGCGTGCCGAAGGCCGATATGAGTTTGGCGCTCGGCCGCCTGACCATGCAATCTGCCGATCGCCACATTCTCCAGACCCGGTCGGTCGCACAAGATCCTCAGTTGCTTATTACCATGATGTGGGGCGACGCGAATGATCTTGCGCTTTGGATACGCCTAACTGCGCGTGGCACTTTTGCAGATTTCTGGAAAGGCCACCGCGCGTTCCGGAGATGGATTAATCGCAAGGGCATTCAGCTCAACGACAAGACCCGAGAGACGGTAAGTGCAGAGCGTCTTCGAGAAATGCCGTTCGTGCCTATTACGGCTTTGCGCGCCGGATCACCGGTCTTACACCCCGAGCTTCTGGAGCAGTGGCCTGAAGATCAAGAGCACGTGGTCGGCCTGACGGACGATATTATAAAGGTGTTCGATGGTCCACGGGTTCTATTCTCTGATGGTTTTTCCAAACAGGAACATAACATCAGGGCGGTCTTTTTCGATGGACCAGCGTCGTTCACGCATAGCGTTGGGGTGATCGCGGGGCCTAAAACGGACGCAACCCTTCTGAAGTTTGCTGCCGTTTATCTGCGCTCGAGCTTGGCTCGCTATTTTTTGATGATGCGGGGCTGGAAGATGCTGTGCGAGCGTAATGGATTACACCTCATAGATCTTGAAAGATTTCCCTTCTTTGATCCGGAAAGTGCGCCTGATCCTAAAGCTGCCGCGGCTTCATTAGCATCCGTCGCAGATCAGATGGATGCATTGGCCCAGCTTCCAGAGCTTGAGCAGCCACGTAGCTATGATGAACTACGGTCAGCGCTGGATGAAGCTGTTTTCGATTATTTTGGCCTCACCGAAAACGAGCGCGTGCTGGTTCGCGAAACCGTCGAGGTCCTCATGCCGTCTATCCGGCCTCGTAGCTTCAAGAGTCTTGACACGCCAGCCCAGCGCCAAGCTGGCTCCGATGATTTCCGGACTTATGCCGCAATGCTTGGTGAGGCGCTGACATCTTGGCGTGTGCGTACGCAAGGACGTGGCCGCTTCGATGTGCGGGTCACGCTCACCGATCCTAAACGAGCTGGTCCGTCAGGGATCGTCCGCATTGCTTATGCTGAATCGCCGACCGGGGCGCCTACTGTCGACGCGACGATCAATGACCAACTAGTGCTCGCAACACTTGCCGAATTACGCTCGGCCGGCCTGCGCACCATTCCGGCGGGCGCCGCCCTGACGCTAGTACCGGATGCCCACATCTGGGTAGATGGTGCCCTGTATCTTGTGCGCTCGCTCGCACGCCGAAATTGGACGGTGCGACAGGCGCTGCGGGATGCCGAACACATTGTCCGGTCCGTGCAAAGCCGGGCTGGCAAAGCTAAGCCGCTGGAAGTTACGTGACTTCAGGCGCCGACTGGCTCTCCGCTTTCCCGATCCAGCCTGCCACTGAAGCCGTCGAAGCGCTTCAAGAAGCATGGTGCATATTGGCCGAAAAGCCGCGGGCGGACTTTAATCCAAAGACGAAGGAGCCCGTCCTCACAAAGACGCTGAAGATGTATGTTGAGAATGTCACGGCGCGAGAACGCGGCCTTCTTGGCATGTGGGCGGCCGAGAACGTGATAGGCGATTTCGATCCGGAGACTGGCAAAATCCTCGAGGAGCGGAGGACTGATATCGTCTATGGCTGGAATAATGAAAGTCAGAGTATTCAACTTGTTTTTGAATTTAAGCGGTTGGGTAAGCAGAAGAGCCACCGAACACACTATCTCGGCAAGAATGGGTTAGGTCGATTCGTGTCGGGTATCTACAGTCGCCGCCAGTCGGTGGCGGCAATGGTCGGAATCTTGCTCGATCCGGAACACGAGGTAGTACCACTTCTCAGGAAGGCCTTTGAGGGCGCTGATCTTGCGACAGAGTTACGGCTCCGACCGACGACAGCCGGGGCGCCCCTGCAGCGGCCGTCTAGCTTGTTTAGGACGGCCGACTTTGATACTGAACACGAGCGCGACGCCGATCTGGCGCCAACGCACGGCCATATTCGGGTATCGCATTTCTTTCTGCAGTTCGGTTATCCGACGAGTACCACCAAGGCGAAGGCGACTACCCTCTAAGGAGTCGTTTGTGAACCACATGTATCGGTTTGGTGGGTGGCCTATAGGGTCGAATTTTGAGACAGTCGTAACGCCAGCCTTGAGTTTCAGCTTCTCGTTGAAACAATTGAGCCTACGCTCAAGCTGAATAAAGGCTGTGTCAGAGATATTTTTTAAAAGTCGCCGAACTCACCATCAGGACAACAGCGAACATAACCGCAAACGGAACAATGACGGCGTTCGGGTGAACCGTCGTGGGCCAAGCGAGATAAATGATCCAGGGCAGCGCCAAGGACGGACCGATGCCGCGTTTTGCTAGATGATAGACCTGCCCGTGCTCCCGCCCACCACCCCAGCGGCGAAGGTCGCGCTGGACCATGCCGTCGACGAGTCCGACCAGCCCCAGCAATCCGAAGATCGGCACGGCCAGAATCAGCACCGCCACGCGGACGGCGTAGACTTGCGTGGCGATCATCGCGGCGTGAAGGTACCGCTTCGCGCCCCGGGCGAAGTTCGATCGCTGTTGCTGAAAAAAGGATTCTTGAGCCGGCGGTTTTTTTACCTCGGCCCGGTTCACCCAAGCTTCGATTCCGGTCTTTTGATAGAGACTTCCGTGCAGTTGCCCGGCTAGCCGTACCGCGAATTCGACCGGTGGGTCGACCCATAGGCTCTCGGTGAAATCCTCCCGCAGATAGCGCAATTCCTCCGCCAGCATGGCCCGGCTGCGCTTGGGACCTTCCTCGGGCCAGAAGTAGCCGATGCAGACCCATTCGAAGAGGATGTTTCCGATCAGCCCCAGGACCAGCCAGAACGCGAAGCCTAATAGCCCGATCAGAAGCCGTCCCCCAAGCCCCGGCGGCTTTATGGTCGCTGGCCCCGGACGGGATTCAGCCATTCCGGCTGCCCTCGCGCCACCAGTATTCGGCCGTGGTGTACTTGCGGGCCATGGCTTCGGCGATCTGTGTCAGGTTTTCCGGGATGTGGGGATCTTGAGACGCGTCCGGCAGAGGCATGCGGAGCTTCCACAGATGTCCGCCTTCCAGCAGGGCGATCACGTCGAGCGGGGTGATCATCGGCGTTTCCGTCACCGTGATGCGGTGCTCGTTGCGACTGGTGAAGTCGACCTGCAGGGTCGGGTCCGAAGCATCGGTGAGGCCGGGCACCAGCAGCTTCGAACGGATCTCCATCGAATCCAGCTGTATCAAGGCGGTCAAAGGCGAGAAGAATTATTAACCCGCCCCCGAACACAGCGTTCGCCCTGAGCTTGTCGAAGGGCACTCGGCTTGGGGCTTCGACAGTTCAGCCCGAACGAATTTGCGAGGGTAATTAAGGGCAAGATCAATAACTCGGCATTTGTACGGAACCTTGAAGTAAGGCCCGAGGCCGTATAAGAGCCTATCCCAGTAGGTGCCCAAAACCCTTCGACAGGCTCTAAGTCGATTCCTCGAGTTTCCGTATCAATGAATGAAACCGCCATGTCTGCTGCGACCACACCCTACGAGCGCATTGACCTCAGGATCTCGCCCGAAATCAAGGCACTGATCGTTCGCGCCGCAGCCACGGCCGGCGTTTCCGTGAGTGCCTTTCTACTGGACGCCGCGCAGGAGCGCGCCAAACAAGTTCTCAGCAGGGCGGAATTGATGACGCTGTCGCCGCGTGACAGGGAGGCTTTCTTTACCGCGTTGGACCATACCGACAAGCCCCGCCCGAAATTGTCGGCCGCCTAAAAAGCAGTGGCTTCTTGAAGCCGGATATGTGTTCCGCTGTACTTACGCTATTCTGCCGATTCTGGTGTGATCAGCGTCACATGTGGGAAATAGCTGGCGTACTTGCCCACATCGCGTGTTAACAGTGGGATGCCGAGCACCGATGCATGGGCTCCGATAAAAAATCCGGAAGGCCCCCGTTCTTGGTTCCCTTTCGGCGCCGGTATTGCAGAAAGGCTTTTCCCGCCAAGAACAAGGCCTCCCGAGGAATGGACTCAACAATGAAACCGCCTTGCGCCAGCATCGCTTCCAGCTCTTCGATGCGGTGAAGGCAATCGAGAGTTCGGCATAGATTAACGGATTGATGATCAGGGCATCGTTGAGGGCGGTTTGATCCAGTTGCCTTTGCGACCAATCGACCCATACCGGGGCCTCTTCGATGACGTCCGGGATGATGTTGGTATCGACCAATACCACGTCAATCTTCGCCGCGGGGCAGGGCCATGATCTCATCCGTGCTCATTTTGACCGTGGCGGCACCGCGGAGAGCGGCAAAGCGGCTCGCGGATTTCTTGGTTTCGGCGGGGATAAGGAGTACCTGTCCTTCGTCCGTGACCTTGAAATCCACCGCGCTGCCGGGTTCCAGTCCTAGCAGATCCCGAATGGGTTTAGGAATGGTGACTTGTCCCTTGCGGGTCAGTGTTGTACTCATGAGTCGTCCTCGAAGTAATACTTTATGTATAGTCAGTGCCTGGATAGTCAGGAGAAGATCGCGGCCGAAGTCGCCGCCTGGGAAAGCCAACGGAACGCTCTAAAGGCCCGCATTCACTGGACCTTCACCCTCGCAGCGGCACGGCAAAAACTACGGAAACTCTACCCGTCAAATGAAGATGGATGACCCACTAGAGCGTTTTTCATATCGGTGTACGGATTCGTGCCGGGAAGGAAGACTGTAGGTCGGCAATCCCTTCCCAATCGCAAACGGTCGCTTTAGTCGCGACCCTTCCGACAAAGCCCTTTGCTGAGCCGGTACGTCGGCAAAGGATTGCCGACCTTATATCTCGATTCTGTGTTCCACAAGAGGCAGAATCTCCGACTGTTCATCGGATCCAGACGCTGGGCAAGACGTTGCCGACCTTGGGCCTGAAGCCCGCGCCGTAGATCGTCCCCCAGCGTCCCTTCCTCGCCATTGAGTTCGAACAGTATCGTAGGGCTGCCTTGGGCAGAACCCTGGATGGATAAGGCTGAACCCGGCAGGAGCGGTTCCGAGCGATCGGCCCCTTCATCGCTTCCGAACGAACCCCAAGGAGACTTCATGACGTTCACCCCCATCGGTATCGACATCGCCAAAGCCAAGTTCGACGCCGCCGCGCTCCGCAACGGCAAGTACAAAACCAAGGTCTTCCAGAACACGCCCGAAGGGTTTAAGGCGTTCCTGGCCTGGCTGCAGGCCTTCCCAGCGCCCCACGTGTGCCTGGAGGCCACCGGCCGCTATGGTGAGGGCTTGGCCCTGTTCCTGGTCGACCACGGCCTCGCCGTCAGCGTGGTCAACCCCGCCCAAATCCACGCCTTCGGCAAAGCCGAACTGAGCCGCACCAAGACCGACAAGACCGATGCCAAGCTCATCGCCCGCTTCTGTCACAGCCAAAGACCTCTGCTCTGGCAGCCGCCTCCGCCGGCCGTGCGCCCATTACAAGCGCTGGTCCGTCGGCTCGAGAGCCTCCTCGAGATGCGGCAGATGGAAAAAAACCGCCTGGACGGGGCCGATCCCACCGTACGCCCCTCCATCGAAGCCGTGCTCGCCACCCTCGATGCCGAGATCGCCGCGACCCAAAAGCGCATCCGGGAGCACATCGACCATGATCCGGACCTCCGCCAACGGCGTGACCTGATCGACACCATTCCCGGTTTGAGCGACGCCACCATCCCGGTGCTGCTGGCCGCCCTGGGCGACGTTCACCGCTTCGAAAACGCGCGCAGCGTCGCCGCCTTTGCCGGCCTCTCGCCCAAAGAGCACCAGTCCGGAAAATGGAAAGGCCACACCCGTCTATCCAAAACCGGCGATGCCTTGCTCCGCAAAGCCCTTTACATGCCGGCCATCGTCGCCCGGCGCCATAACCCACTGATCCGCGCCTTCTGCGAACGCCTTAAAGCCCAAGGCAAGAACGGCAAACTCATCGTGGGCGCCGCCATGCGCAAGCTCCTCGTCCTCGCCTACGGCGTCCTCAAATCCGGTCAACCGTTCAATCCCAATCATGGGCTTGCATCGTGATTCTTAAGACAGTATCTACATATCGGGATCCCTTACACCGAATCGAAAAATGCTCTAAGTACATTCAGGAAAGTCCTACGGCATATGAACCGCTCATTGAGAGGACTTTCCGGAGATTCGATTGGATGGGTCGAAACACGCTGGGCGACTTGAACGAATGCGGCCATGGTTTCGAAACGTTCGTAGTACGTCACTTTGCGCGGAAGTATTCGTAGCTCGGCAATCCTTTGCCGACGAACGCATCGGCCCGGCGGCTGTTTGGTTCACGACAAACCGTTATGGCGTAAAGCGCTCAATCGATATGTCGACATTGCTGATTCCCGCTCCGAAGCACTTTTTGCGGGAGGCAGAAGCTTAGGTTGTGATTCGGGTCACGAACACCGGATCTCAGTGGGTGTAAAGTCCACGTAAGACTTGTCCAGGACGAATCCAGGCTATGCGGCCCGGCGGTTTTTCCGCCGCATGTGTCCAACGGGCGGACACCGACTCATCGATTGTTTCGAGGCCGTCGTTAAGCGATCGATGCTCTGCGTTGAGGTAAGTACAGAGGAGGGAGATGGAATGGCGAAATTATTGCTTTTATGGCATTGGCGGACCTGACGGGAGAGAGTTCGAACTCCCTGTTCGACGTTTTGGAAGACTGGGAAGCTCAGCTCAAGCCGCATGAAGCGATACTGCCGGAGCTGGAACCATGAACCAGCTCCCGCGCCAGAATATCCAGAACGCCCAGCCTGTCTTCGCCGAGTCAGCCCGCAAACCTGTTCGCCGGAAGGTGAAGACACCGCCGCCGTTCTCCCTGCGCCTGAGCGATGAGGAACGGGCAAAACTGGACGCTGCTGCGGCAGATATGCCGCTCGGCAGCTACATCAAGGCCAGATTGTTTGACGGCGACCTGTCGCCCCGCCGAACGCGCGGAAGAGCGCCTGTCAAAGACCATGCGGCACTGGCGCAAGTGCTCGGCATGCTTGGCAATATGCGCCTGGCCAGCAATCTCAACCAACTGGCGAAAGCGGCCAATATCGGCACGTTGCCCCTAACACCGGAGGTAGAAGAAGACCTGCAACGCGCCTGCGCTGCCGTCATCGCCATGAGAGCGGAACTGATGCGGGCGCTCGGACGTGATGGAAATTTGCGCGAACCCGCCGCAACCGACTCCGGGGAGACGTGACATGCTCGTAACCGGGAAAGAACGGGGGGACGCTCTGCAACTGGCTCATTACCTGCTTGCCATGCGCGACAACGATCACGTCGAGCTGCATGAGGTGCGCGGGTTTGTCAGTGACGATCTGATTGAGGCTTTCCGGGAAGCTGATGCGATAGCAACCGGAACACGCTGCACCAACCATCTGTTCTCGATCAGCTTCAACCCGCCGGAAACCGAACGGGTCAGCGTCAAAGACTTTGAGGCCGCCATTGAGAAGGCAGAGTCCAGATTAGGTCTGGACGGGTATGCCCGCGCGATTGTTTTTCATGAGAAGAACGGCCGCCGCCATGCTCATGTCGTTTGGTCGCGGATTGATCCGTCACAGATGAAGGCCATCAACCTGCCCTTCTACAAGACCCGCCTGAACGAAGTCTCGAAGGAACTGTTCCTGGAACATGGCTGGCGGCTGCCGGACGGATACCGGGACAAGACCAGGCGCAATCCCCTGAACTTCACCCTGGCTGAGTGGCAGCAGGCGGGACGCTGCAAGCAAGACCTCAAAGCGTTGAAGATGACCTTCCGCGAATGCTGGTCGGTATCCGACAATCGCGCCTCGTTTGCGCAGGCACTGGAAGAACAGGGGTATGTTCTAGCCTGCGGGGAACGTGGTCATGTGGCCGTGGACTTTCACGGTGAGATTTACGCGATTTCACGGCAGACGGGGCAGAAGACGAAGGCCGTAAAAGAAAAACTGGGCGATGCAAAAGACCTCCCCTCGGTCGATCAGGCGAAAGAACTGATCGCCAGCCGCATGACGGACAAGCTGCGCGGCTTCATCCAGGATGCCGAACAACAGGTCGATGAACAGGCCCGCGAAATTGAGAAACGCAAGGCCGAACTGAAAGCCCGCCAACGCGCGACCCGCCGGGAACTGAACACCCGGCAGGAGATGCGGGCGCAGGCAGAAGCGCTTGCCCGCTCGAAGCGGTTCCGCACAGGCATACGCGGAATGTGGGACTGGTTGTCCGGCAAAACCCGCAAGATCAGGAAACAGAACGAACTGGAAGCCGCAGAAGCTGCTGTGCGCGATGCGGCGGAACGTGACCGCATGATTGCGGCACAGCTTTCAGAGCGCCGCGTCCTGCAACAAAACCTGCGAACGGCCAGACGCGAGGCGAGGCAACGCTCCGAACAGCTGCGCCGTGACGTGGCCTTCTATCTCGGCATGCGGGAGGCCGCACCGGACTATGACAGCGATGATCGGCCCAAGGGTCGGCGCTCGCGCAAATCTCCGCGCCATCAGCTGGAACCGGGGAGATAGGATCATGCAGATGAGCTGGAAAGACCTGAACGCGCTACTCAACGAGGCGCTTGGCCTTGAACAGGATGTCCGGGGCACGGCGCGGCGCAGGCAGATGGACATCGTGCGCATGATCCGTGCCGGAGAACTGGACTATGACGCGCCCGATGCCTGTTCTCATGATGCGATGACTGCCGACATGATTATCGCGGAGCATGGGGATGCGGGGCGCTTCTACAGTTCCGACATGGAAGACCACCTAGTCCTCATGAACGGCATCTGTCGGCACTGCCCGCGTGAAGCGGGCTGTCCCTGTGACCGTATGGCGCGCGCCGTGACGGCGCCCGGCTCGCATGCGGACTGACTTTTGAAGTCAAGGCTCCGCCGTGCGCAGGATGCGCACGGCGGACGGGTCAGGCAGCAATTTTTTCGGGTGCGGGCCTGCGCTTCTTCTGAACAAAGCGCTCCACACCTGCCAGGCGGCGCTTTGCCAGTTCGCAATAGCGGGCCTCAAGTTCGATACCGATGGCCTGTCTGCCGTTCAGTGCGGCAGCGACGGCGGTTGTCCCGGACCCCAGAAACGGGTCCAGCACCACGTCACCGGGCTTTGAGAACGCCCGTACAAGTGGGGCGATGACCTCCACGGCCTTTTCAGTCGGATGCAGGCGGTTGCCGCTATAGGTCCATTCCTGCATGTCGGCCAGCGGCTTGTCCGGCGGTGTCGGGTTGCCCTTGCGCAGCAACCATGCACTTTCATGCTGATATTGCAGATGCCGGGCGCTTGAGGTGTAGGACTTGCGCCAGACGATATGTCCCGCCGTCTGGAATCCGGCCTCCTGCCACGCGGCGGAGAACTGCGGAATCGCGTTCCATCCGCAGAACAGCAGGCAATAGCTGTGATCTTTCAGCACACGGTATAGATGCGGGAAGACAGCCAGAACCATGTCCGGGCTGTTGTCACCTTTCAGGCTCCGCCCTGTCCGGTCGCGGTAGTTGCAGAGATACGGTGCGTCCGTCAGCACCAGATCAACGCTGCCACCTTCCAGCCTGTCCAGTACGCTTGCCGCGTCTCCGCAAATAATGTCATGTGTGTGTTCCATCGGGAATTTTCCTTTCCTTGATAAGGGGTTGCGCATGCAACCCTTGCCCCGTGGCGAACTGGGGGTGTGCAAGGGACAGGGAAAACCGGCGAAAGATTATGTCGTTGTTGGGGGAGACCTTCAGGGGGAACCGACAACGACGGAATCTCTTCGATCTGTTTTGCTTGAACCGCGCTGAGGGCACCGCCCTAAGCCCTAAGCCTAAGCCTTACCCTTGACCGAACTCATTACATCGTTGCCAACCCCTGTAGATTTGCTGTAGCAATGGAGTTAACGACTGCGACCTGCCAGACCTCTCCGAGGTACATGCGCTTCAGACCTGAAAAAGAGCCTGGCGCTTGCCATCGAATTGAGGCATAATAAATTCATGAGGCAGGAAAATAATACAAATCTATTTATCGACATTTTCGCCGGATGCGGCGGACTTTCCCTAGGGCTAATACGCGCGGGATGGAAATGTGCGTTTGCAATAGAGAAAAATTGCGATGCATTTTCGACCTATAAACACAATCTATTAGACGGAAAATACGCGACCAGCTTTGACTGGCCGATTTGGTTGGAACGCACCGCGCACGACATAGACGAACTTCTGGAAAGCCACAGAAAAGACCTTTTGGCGCTTCGGGGGAAGGTTGAATTGATTGCGGGGGGGGCCTCCATGCCAGGGTTTCTCATCTGCTGGCAGACGACAGCACGACGACCCCAGGAACAAGCTTTTTGAAAGTTATCTGAAGGTTGTCGATATCATCCACCCAAACGCGATTCTGATCGAGAATGTTCGCGGCTTCACCTCCGACTTTTCCAAGACATCCAGCGTTAGGAATTATTCTGCGGAACTCGTAGAGCGATTGTCCACTAATTATGATGTTCATTTCCAACTCTGTGATTTGTCCGAGTTCGGCGTCCCGCAGTCCCGCGTCCGGTTCTTTCTAATAGCACTTCGCAAAGGAATCCGGACGGATGATCCGTTTGATGTCGTGAATGCCAAGCTCCCTACGTTTCTGCGCAAGAACAATTTGCGCGTCCCTGTCACCGCAAAACAGGCGCTATCGAGTTTGGAAGTAACTAGGGGCGGCTGTCGTCCGTCCGGTGAAACGAGCGGCTTCATGGAGATTTGCCCCACCTCTCCCGCAACATCTTACCAGAAATACCTCGCCCAAGAAGACACCGCGATTCACGACCTGCGTCTGGCGAGACAGTCAGGGCCTTTCTGGTGCGCTGTGACGGAAAGAGCGGCGCAGCATCTTCTAGATCAGGGTGCTTCTTCAACCAATCCTGGATGGCGCTTGCCGCCGTCCCGTTCAGCGTGATCATCCGGTGCCGCTGGTTTTTCGACTGCATGAGGTCGAGCGTGTCGCCTGCGATCAAATGCGCGACCTGTCCGACGCGGATAGAGAGCAGTTCATTGGCGCGGTAGGCGGTGTTGATGCCGAGCGTGAACAGGCACAGGTCACGCGGGCGGGGCGATAAATTTTCCTTGATCGCGGCAATCGCCGCAAGATCGCGGATCGGTTCCACCTTCGTGGTCGAACCCGCTTTCGGATGATTGGAATTTCGGAGTCTGTTCAACGGCATAGAGCCGACAAAGCGCCCGAAATGGTCCGATGTCAACTTCTACTCAGAAGTTGGGGTAATCGCCGTAAGCCGCTGTGAGTGCTCTGTGCAGGCTCGTTTTTCCACAGGAACAGGTTCCTAAGTGCTTGACCTCGCGTTACATACTGCCGTATGTCAAGTTTTGAGTAGAAGTTGAGGAGACAGGTCCGATGCTGAACCGCCTGAGCGCCCCGATCACCGCCGTATTCCTGGCCATGGGACTACCCGCATCCGCCGAACTGAACCCCGGCCACCAGGTTGATGCGAGCGTGGATATCATCATCGGGGAAGATGACGCGACACACGAACTGATCGTGTATTTTTCGCCGGGTTGTCCGGGCTGCATCGTCCTGCACAGCACGGTGCAGGATATCTACGAGCGGTACATCGATCAGGGACGCCTTCGCATCGTTTATCGGCAGGTCCCGCAATATTACCATCGCAGCGGCAATGACCAGCTTGCCGAAGAGCGCAGTGACTGGATGGCGCGCTGGCTGCAATGCACCTACACGACAGGCGGGCCGGAAGGCTTCGATGCCGCGTCGGACGTGTTCATCTCCTACGCCATGGCCAGCAACCGCCGCTTTCAGGGGCGCGAGACCACATGGCCCGCCATTACCAATGCCCGCAACTTCTCGTTCCGCAGCCTGTTGCAGGAGCGCGGCGTCTATACCGATCCCGACCAGCCAGCCTGTGATGCGGAACGCGCGCGAGACATCTTTGCCCGCAATGTCGTCCTTCTGGATCAAACGGCAGGGGAGGACAGGAGCCGCGTCCGTGCGCCGATGCTGATACTGGATGGCAGATGGCTGGACGAGGTACTGGCTGGCGGCGACCTGAACCGCATCCGCAATGTCCTTGAACTCCATATCTCCAGCATGTTCCCCGGAGGCGACCAATGACCATCTGGCAATCAGGACTGGATACCCTTCGCACGTCTCGCCCCGTTCAGATCGGCCTTGCCGTGGGGCTGGCTTACATCATCCTGACATGGGGGCTGTATCAGAGCTGGACAGGCAGCCTTGAAACCTATCTCAGCGGTGCGGATAACCCGAGCGCACAAGGCGCACCCCGCCAGTCAATCTTCCTGAAGCTCCTGTCATGGCCGCTTCCCGGCCCTGCCACGGTCGAAAACGGCGGGGCCATGCCCTTCTGGTCGGTCTTGTTGCAGGGCATCTGGATCGGTGTGGTCACTTGGGCGGGGTTTGCCCAGACGAACGGAAAACTGATCGCGCTTCTGCTTCCCCCGTTCATTGTGCTGTTTCTGATCAGCGGCAATATCATCTCCAGCCTGCTGGTCGGGGCATCAGGGCTGCTGATCATAGCCGTCATCTGGGGTATCATTCGGGGAGTCCGTAAGAAGACGGCATAGAGGGCATTCCACCATGCAGGTCACACATACCGGGCACGGCACAGCCGCCCATCATGCCAAGGACATGGAATATCTCGCCCATCTGAGCGCCCAAGGCAGCGACATTATTGACCATTCCGTGTTCACGGGCGAGGACTGGAAAGCCGTGCATGCGGCCCATGCCGCGTTCATACAGACACTCGGACGTGCCTATCGCCGCAAATGGGCAATAGCGGCCAAGGGCGCAACATGAGTACGCCCCCGAAATACTCCCATGCATGGTGGCTGGCGCAAAAGCCGCGACCTCTGGCTGAAACCGTCCACAAGTTTCAGGCCAAGAAGGACAAACTGTCACCCGCCGTGCGCCGGTCTCTTGAAAGGCGTCTGCCGCCGCTGGAGGTGGCCGAGCAGATCGACCGCGACATGAAGAGGCTGCTTGGATGAGCGACAAGACCGATATCCACTGGGAAGCCACTGAGAAACGCCGCCGCATTATGCCGTTCAGGGCGCTTGTTCGAGATGCGGCCTTCATCTGGCGCATGTGCGAAGTCCGCTACCAAGGCATGACTGACAGTAGGCACGTGAAAGACGTGATCGAGGACAACCTTGCCGCCAGCAGGGCGCACAGGTTCCCGCAAGTTTCCGAAACGAAGACATGAGCCGCCAGCCATACCGCAGCATGATCGACCGCGAGATCGCCGCCCATATCTGGAAGGAAGCCGGGCGCTACATCGTCACGCTGGAACCGCGCGAGTTGGAAGGGGCGGACGTGCTGCGCGCCTGCCGTCTTCTAAACCTCGCCTACAGCCGCATCATCGATTGCGAAATGTCGGACCAACTGGAAGCTGCCAAGCAGGCCAGAACGGCGGAGAAGCACTGAACCATGACCAGCCCGGCACGGATCACCTCGCAGTTGGAGATGGTGGCAGGCGAAGCGGCCCATCTCTATGACAGCTTGTGCCGCCTGGACGGAGAACAGCCCTTACTCGACCCGCACAACGTGGCCTTCATGGAAAGAACCCTCGCAGAGCAAGCCGAGGGCTACCGTCATATCTGGAACCGTAAATAATACCGGGGCTTGTTGTCGGATTATCAAGTCCTTACAAATGCCGTGACAGGATGCTTTTGGAAGGACGCAGCAATCTCATGGCAAAGATCGACCTCGACAAGCTCGACCTGGACGAACTGAAAACACTCCAGAAGGATGTTGCCAGAGCGATTGACCAGTATGAGGCCAAAAAGCGAAAAGAGGCACTGGACGCTGTTGAAGCGCTGGCGCGCGAGAAGGGCTTTAGCCTCTCCGAACTGACCGGAGCCGCGCCTGCGAAAAAAGGCAAGGCACCACTTCCGCCAAAGTACCGCCATCCCGAAAACCCCGCCCTCACATGGAGTGGACGCGGACGGCAGCCTGCCTGGATCAAGGAAGGGCTGGAAGCCGGGAAGTCTCTGGATGATTACCTGATTGGAAAATGATCATCTATTGGCGGGAAGGCAGGAAATCTGCAATCCTGCCAGTCGCAGATTGATTGACACCAGGTCCTTCTTGACAGGACCGTCCCGCATGCCGCTGATGATCCGGTTCATTGCGTCCCCGACAATCCAGACACTCGCGCGGGCGCTAATGCCTCTGCGCGACAGGCGCGTGCAGAAATGCCCGATGGCTTCCAGCGCACTGGCTGCGGCCCGGCGGTTATAACGATGCCTGGAAAGGAGTGCCTGGATGCGACGGGATTCCGTATCGGCCCGGTCCTGCGGTAATCCCGCTTCCTGCAAAAGGCCCAGATAGGTGCTGGCAAGCGCGCTGATCACGACATGAACATTGTAGGTGTCGATCAGTCCCTGGATAGCGGGCTGCAACTCGGCAAATGCAGCCTTTATTTCCTCTTCATCAAGACCGAGCTTTTTATCCGGCAAAGGGGCTTTCACAGCACTCATACGCGTGGTCCCCCGAATGGTTCACGGGCAGGAGAAAAAGATTTACGTGAGTTTACGCAATCGGCCATCGCTTTACGCCGCGATCAGGTTGCCGCCAGCTTCCAGTGCCTCTTCGTCCGTGAGGCCCGTCACGCCAGTCAGCATTGCGATCTGAACAAAGCTGTCGCCACCACCATCTGTATCTACAGCGACAAAAGAATCCGTGCCATCATCAGTGATTTGAACGAAATCCGTGATAGCGCTTGTAATAGGGTCTAGCAGGCTCGATAAATCCAGAACATCTTCCACACCGTTGAAATTCTCGATCTTGTAAACACGGCTGGTATTGGGCATTTCATCGAACGTGAATACGTTTTCACCGGAGGTTCCCGCATAGACACTGTCAAATAGCGGGTCAGCTTCTTCGTAGATACGGAGATTTCTGTATGAACTGCTGCCGGTAGCATCCGCATCGTCATTATTGACGATATCAGCCGCTTTGCCCGTGATATCGAAAGCCATTGGACGCTGCGCCGGACCCTGAAAGACCTCGGCGGCAAGTTGGAAAGCCCATCCATCACCTTTGGCGAGGATTCCGATTCCGTTCTGATTGAGAACCTGCTGGCGTCTGTCTCACAGCACCAGCGCCAGAAAAACCGCGAACAGACCACCAATCGCATGCGCGCCCGTACCATGAATGGCTACTGGTGTTTTCCCGCTCCGCCGGGCTTTCGCTATGAACGTGTGGCCGGGCATGGAAAGTTGCTTGTCCGGGACGAACCGCTTGCCACGATCATTGCCGAAGCCCTTGAAGGCTTTGCCTGTGGGCGCTTCGCCTCGCAGTCAGAGGTAAAGACCTATCTTGAATCTGAACCTGCATTCGCCTCCCGCTTTCCGAACGGCTTTGTCCGCTATGAGGAAGTCATCCGTCTGCTGACCCGTCCACACTATGCCGGGTACATCGAGGTGCCAGCCTGGGGCATCACGCTCCGCAAGGGCCGGCATGACGGCCTGATCTCGCTCGATACCTATAGCCGTGTGCAGGACCGCATCCGCGAAGGCGCGCGTGTTGCGGCACGGGCGGACATCAACGAAGACTTCCCGCTGCGCGGCTTTGCCCTTTGCGGTGACTGTGAACACCCGCTGACTTCCTGCTGGTCGAAGAGCAAGACGGGCAAGAAGCATCCCTACTATATGTGCTTCCACAAGGGCTGTTCTTCCTACCGCAAATCCATCCGCCGCGATGTGATCGAAGGGGAGTTCGCCGTCCTCCTCAATGACATTACCCCGTCACCTGCGAAGCTTTCAATTGCCAAGCGGATGTTCAGTGCTGCGTGGAATGAGCGCCAGGACCGCGCCCGTGAGAATGCCGCGCTTTATGCCCAGAAGATCAAGGAACTGGATGCGCAGGTCGAAGCTTTGCTCTCCCGTCTCATGGAGGCGGACACCAGCACGGTCATCAAGGCGTATGAGAAAAAGATCGGGCAGATCGAACAGGAAAAGCTGCTGCTCGCTGAAAAAGCGGAAGCAACAGGCAAGCCGAAAGCAACCTTCGAGCAAATGTTCGAACTCGCGATCCGGTTTCCTGTAAGCCTTTGGAAAGTCTGGGAAACAGGTCGCTTCGACATGCAACGACTCGTCCTCAGACTGGCCTTTACAGACCGCTTGGCCTACTGCCGGAATGAGGGGTTTCGAACCCCGGAAGTATCGTTTTTATTCAAAGTGTTAAGGGGAGAATCCATGCCGGATTGTGAAATGGCGGAGAGGGAGGGATTCGAACCCTCGTGCCGGGTTTCCCCGACCATCCGATTTCGAGTCGGCGCCGTTATGACCGCTTCGGTACCTCTCCGCGGAAAAGACTGATATGATACGACAGCTTTGTTCAGAAAAAAATGGTGGGGGACATGAATTTGTCTGATGTCATGCCCTTCGGCCTAAATCAGAGAGATACCTTGGACCGGAGTATAGAGCAGGCGAAAAGTTCAGACGGTAAACGTAAATCTAGATGGGGACGTCGAGAACAAGGAACAGTATCGAAACAATCCAGATTGATCCGTTTCCTCGTTTATCTTTTCCTCACGGCTTCTGTTTCGGGATGTGCTCAGGAAACGTCCCGGCCCCTCCCCCAACTGAAACGGATCAAACAAGCCGGTGAACTGCGGGTCGTCACCCGGTACGGGCCGTCGACCTACTATGAAAGCATCAACGGTGCGGTCGGTCTCGAGCACGATTTAGCGGAACTCTTCGCCAAACGGCTCGACGTCAAAGTCAGGTTTATCGTGGCGGATTCGGCTAAACAGGCCATCCAGACCCTCGACGAGGGACGGGCGGACGTTGCGGCAGCCGGACTGCTCGTCGATGCAGTAAGGAAAAGGAAGTTGCGCTTCGCACCGCCTTACCGTGTTCTTACCGAGCAAATCTTATACAGCAGTAGCCGTCCGCGGCCGGCCACCATTACCGATTTGGCCGACGGCGTGCTGGAAGTTTCCGCCGGTTCGAGCCATATCAATACGCTCAAAGGTCTGAGGCGCAGCCATCGAAACCTTAATTGGCAAGTCAACTTCGATCACGATGTTCACGAACTTCTGTTTCTGGTTAGCGAAGGATTGGTCGATTACACCGTTGCCAATTCGGATCAGGCATTGATCATGCGGCGTTACTATCCAAAGCTGCAAGTCGCCTTCGATATCGGCAAAACCCGGGAACTAGCCTGGGCTTTGCCCATGTCCGAGGATGCCAGCCTGTACGACGAAACCGCCCGGTTTTTTCGGGAAATCAAGGAAAACAGGACGCTGGATCAGGTGATCGATCGTTATTACGGACATGCGGAAGCGTTCGACGTCGCTTTGGACAGATCTCTGCGTCGCGATTTTCGCACCCGCCTACCCAAATTCAGGCCCTTGTTCGTGCAGGCCGGGAGACAGTACGGTATCGATTGGCGACTTTTGGCTGCTATCGCTTATCAGGAGTCGAAGTGGCACAGCACGGCGGTTTCCGCCGAAGGTGTGCGCGGTATGATGATGTTGACCGGCGTCACCGCCAAACAGTTGAAAGTAACCGATCGGTTCGACCCGGCCCAAAGTATCCGGGGCGGAGCGTCTTATCTTCGGCAGACCCTGGCCAATATGCCGCCTGAAATAGAGGATCCGGATCGTACCTGGCTTGCGTTGGCGGCGTACAACCTCGGTTATGGCCACATTGCGGACGCTAGAAAGCTGGTCGCTGCCCGCGGCGGTGATCCGGACAAATGGATCGAAATCAAGAAAGTTTTGCCGCTGCTCGGCAAGCCGTATTGGTATCGTAAAACCAAATACGGAAAAGCTCGCGGACGGGTTGCGGTCCACTACGTGAACAGTATACGCCGTTACTATGATCTTCTTGTCTGGCTTACCGAAGAAAATAAGGACGGCACAATGGCCATGGGGCCGGAGAGATCTCGGGCGGAGGGCGTTTAACGTCTTTCTTTAAAGAACTGTCTGAGGAGGCAGCTGCAGTCCTCCTCCAGAACGCCGGGCCGGTATTCGACCTTATGGTTGAGAAATTCCGCATCGGCCAGCTGCAAGGCACTGCAGACGGCACCCCGTTTGGCATCCGGAGCACCGAATACCAGCCGCTTCACGCGAGCGTGAACGATGGCGCCGATGCACATCACGCAGGGCTCCAGGGTCACGTAAAGAACGGTGTCGACCAAGCGGTAGTTGCCGAGTCGCGCACCGGCTGTCCGAAGTGCCATGATCTCGGCATGGGCAGTGGGATCGTTCGTGCCGATCGGGCAGTTCCAGCCCTCGGCGATCAGCATGTCATCCTTTACCAGCACCGCGCCCACCGGCACTTCGCCCATGTCGCCGGCCCGTTTGGCGAGCGCCAGGGCGTGGCGCATCCAGTCTTCGTCGCTCGGTGTCACGGATAAGGGATCCCATTTGATCATCAGTAGCTTGTCCAATCTCTTGAGCTTTCCGATACACGGACAAAAGGTACGCTGTGTGTCGTTGATTTTGAAGACGTTGCGTTTATATGCGACGTCTCTCCGGACGAGACCGTTACATTTGTCGGTGTTTGCGCAAAGCCAATGCAGCGAAAGCGACTACCGATCCCAACAATGGCAACGTCGAAGGCAATGGCACCGGTGCCAGACGTGCGTATGTCAAATCTCCGACGATTTCCAGGCGGCTGCGCCCATGCACTGACGAGGTGTTCGGCTGGATGAATTCAAGTGCAAAAGGCCGCAGAAAAGCGCGATCCGGTTCGAGCGCCGCCGACCATTCGAACTGCTGAACGAGTTCCTCGTCTGCCAAAGCGTCAATCAACTGAATTGTTCCCCCGACGGCCATCAGCGCCGTGGTCGCGCTGCCGGCTGACGCCTGCGATATGTGACTTATCGAGAATTGATCGAAACCCGCGGGTGTCGGGGGTTCGTCCCAAAGAGAGACTTCCTGTGCGCCGCCGAGCTCATATGGATTGAAAACATGGTCGCCTATCGTCACAGAGGCTGTTACAAAAGTTGGAGGCTTCTGAAATACCGGCAGGCCGGCCCAATAGTGGGTTGGTCCTGGAATATTGCCGCCATCGGGAATTCTGACGTCGAATGCTTCGGTTACGTATTCAAAATACCCTTGGGCCACGTCGCCAATCGCGATATCGTCGAACGGCGCATCACTATCGCGGATGTCAGTAACCGTCGCTTCGAAGTCAAACCGCAGCGTGGCAGCGTATGTTATGCCTTGCCAAGATAACCCAGCGGCAAGCATTAACCCAACTATTGCGAAGTGATTTCGTTCAGATTTCATTTTGACCTTTCCTCTTTTATGCTCATTCAAAACCTAATGGTGCCGGTCGGCGCCGGCTACCGGGCAGTGATTGGACCTATCCCCCCATATCGCTTCGGTCGACCGTCGGACCCCGCCTGGGCAAAAAAGCCGCCGTCTTGCGCAGGATCGAGCTTCGGCGCTGCATTTCACACGCGATCTTACGCTGAAAGCCGCTGCCGGCCCGCGCCCGCGATCGTGGCGCGGACAATCATGTAACCGGATGCGATCGACATGGTGATGGCTCCGCATAAGGCGCCGTAAGCGGCGCCGGCCAAGGCGGGCAGCCAGCCCGGCTTAAGCTCGTTGGTCCGTGTGTCCCAGGTGTCGTAGAAGAAACAATACGCGCTGGTGGAGATTCCGAGCTGAGCGTCCATGAACCAGACCAGGAGCTATTGTCAAATCTGGTGTATGGCCGGCCAGAATCAGGCGGCGACTTTCTGCTGCTCTTCCGCGGTGTCAGCCGGTGGAGCGTCCATCGCTATCCCGTCCTGATTATACCCTGGACGACCTCCGGCAGGCGCTTGAACCCGCGCAGCTTGCGCCAGCTTTTCTCCGCCGTCAGTGCCAGTTGGAATACCAGGCCCAACAGCGCATTCCGGGGCACGCAGTTCTTGGTCCGGGTGGTCCGATGACGGATCGTGGCGAAGCTCGATTCGATGGGGTTGGTCGTCCGAATGTGAATCCAGTGCTCGGCCGGAAAGTCGTAAAAGGTCAACAGGGCCGCCCGGTCCTTGACCAGCTTGTCCACCGCCTTGGGATACTTGGCGCCGAAGTGGCGCACAAAGCGGTCGAACGCCTTTCCGGCTTGGGCTTTGGTTTCGGCCATCCAGATCTCATGGAGGCCCGCCTTGGCCTTGCCCTGAATGGATTTTGGCAGTTCATTGAGCACATTGGCCGTCTTGTGCACCCAGCAGCGTTGGCAGCGGGTGTGTGGCCAGACCTCGTCCAAGGCCGCCCAGAAACCCAAGGCGCCGTCACCGATCGCCAACTGCGGCGCCGCCTTCAGACCGCGTGCCTGCAAGTCCTGGATGACGCTGCGCCAGGAAGCCTTGGACTCCCGGTAACCGTCGGATAGCGCCAGCAACCGCTTCTCGCCCTGCTCGTTGACCCCGATCAGGATCAGCAGGCACAGACGGTCGTCCTCCCCGCGCAGCGTCGAATAAATACCGTCCGCCCACACATAGACGTAGTGCTCCTGGGAGAGATCACGTTGGTTCCAGGCCTCATAGGCTTCCGACCATTGCGCCTTGAGCCGACTCACCACCGAAGGCGACAGGCCTTTGGCGTCTTCACCAAGCAACACCGACAGGGCTTCCCGCATGTCGCCCGTCGAAATACCGCGCAAGTACAACCAAGGCAATGCCGCTTCCACCCGTTTGGCCTTACGGACATAGGGCGGCACCAAAGCGGAATTGAACTTGACCCCACCACCCGAACGATCGCGCACCTTCGGTACCCGGACGGCTACTGGCCCCAACGCCGTCAGCACCTCCCGCTCCGGCAGGTAACCATTGCGGACCACCGTCTTCCGTCCGGCCAGATCGGTCACGTTCTCATACTGATCCAGCAACAGTTGCAATTCCGCCTCTACCGCCTTTTCGATCAACCCCCGGGCACCTTGCCGTAGCAACTCCGTCAGCGAATCGCTGATCGCCCCTGGAGTTCCCAACCAACCTGCGTTATTTTTACTCATGGCGTACCTTTCTCTTTGCGCTGAATAGTGATCTCGACAATCTCATTTCAGCAGGGTACGCCACCCTCCTTCAAGCCGACCCGTACACCAGATTCCGTTATAACTCCCAGACCAGCCCGGTGAGCAGCAGGCCCACCCCGAGCACGGTCCCGAGCGTGCGATACGCTTCACGGTTCATGTTGTTGCGGAATCGCGCGACTTCGAACAGCAAATAAAAGCCGACCGCGAAAAATACCGATATCGCCGAGGTCGAGACACGGATGAACGGGCGTCCGTCGCTGATACTGAAGATTATGGGGCACAGCCAGGTGCCGATCAGCGCGCCGAAAACCACGCCGAACAGCAAACCCGAAGGATAGGGATGCGACAGCCACGCCAGTGCCGGTGCTCGGCGGGTCCGGCGGCCGAAGACCCCGTGCCAGATAGGAAAGCAAAAGCCGACGACAGCGCCGAGCGCCATCCCGATCAGCACGTAACCGGGAATCAGGGTCAGAGGGTCCGGCGTGGTCCAGATGATCAGCTCGTCGGGGACCGGCGGCATGATGCCGCACATTTCATTCACGCGTCGCTCGCTGAGTTCGGCACGGTTGGGTGCCGGCCAGTCGTAGGCCCAATAGACGCCCAGAAAGATCAACCCGGTCAGTGCCCCGCCGATCGGTCCCGAGCGGTGCCACTTCAACCATAGGCCGTCGGGCCGTTCGCTTACGGGCGCGGCGGTCCGCATGGCACAAAGGACCAGGGTCGCGGCGATGGCGAGCACGATGAAAAAGAACGGGGCCATCCCGGCAGGCGTGGAAAAGATCGGCGCACGCCGGTCCAGAAGCAGGAGAAAAAACAGTGCTGCCGCTACCAGCGCAACGAGAAAATAGGGAAAGAGATCGCTTCGTCTGTTCACCCTTGCTCCCCCGATGGCGTGCCGCGGAAATGGTCAGGGCGACAACAGCGACACGATCTTGTCCCGAAGCCGGCCGGCGAGAGCGGGCCAGAGCGCCGAACGGATGTGACGCCGTGCTGTCGTCTCGGTTGCGCCGATTTCCGGATCGACCAGGTCCCCCAGCAGCCCCTCGAAGATCTGCCGGCTCCCCAACCATTGGCAGATCAGGGTGAACCTAGCCAAATCGACGCCCGGTGGCGCGAACCGCGGCGCAACGGATTCGAAGCCCTCGAACCCGTCTAAATTGGCAATGCGGTTGCGGGTCAGCCCATAGATTGCCGCCGCCAGGGCCGTTAGCGCCATGCCCGCCAGGGATCCCTCCATGCCATTGAAGATCACGCCGCCGACGGCCATCAGCAGCACTCCGCGGTCCAGATGTTCCAGCAGCCGGTCGGAACGTGAGCAGACAGGTTTCATCTCATGACCCCAGCAGGAAATCGTAATATTGGCCTAGCATCGCTTTCGTCGCGGCGAGGGCGTCGAGTCCGCGGGACGTCAGCCTATACATTCGCCGGGGAATGTAGAAATCTCCTTCCTTGACGTGTGACGGCGGTGCGGTTTCCAGTTCCGAAGTGACCAAACCTTTCTTTTCCATGCGTTCCAGCGTCACGTAAATCGTTCCCTTTTTCAACTGCAGTTCGCCCGGCGGCGAGCGGCGCACCAGCTCGAGTCCGAACAGGGGCTTTGCGCTCTGCCGAAGCAGCTCCGCAATCACCGTTTCGGTCAGGCTGAGTTTGACGGGAGTTGGATCGTGCATCGCGTCTGGCATCTGGATACGAGGATGTCATTAAATTGAGCGGTCATGGATTCAAGAATGATCTTGATAATATCTTACAATGCAAGATATATTTTGTCTCGTAGAGCGGACGCTCCGTATGGACGATGGAGCGATATGAATCATGTCCTAATGTCACCGCTCGGGCCAAGGCCAACGTCCGCGCCGATAAACCGGCAAACATGCACAAGGGCGCAGCCAACAAGGTCGACGGGCGTTTCCGCACACGAACAATAAGGTGCTTTGACCATGATACCCAAGAACGGGCAAATCCCGCGAAAAGTTGGCAGAAGCCCGGCCTCCGGAATCCCGGGCGCCTCAATCGGCACCTTGCTTGCGCTGTCGGTCGCGGTCGGCGTCGCGGCTCCGTCGGCCGGGCAAGTGCCGTCGTCCGCCTCGCTGCGGCAGGTGATGGCGGATCGGGCACAGCTTTGCGCGGCCGCGCTCGCCATCGCGGCAGCAAAACAAGGCGATTCGTTCGGTTCGGCGTACAGCGACCTCAGCGGGCGCTACACGATTCTCGCGATGATGATGGCTCCGGGATCCGTGACGGCTATGAGCGTCTTCCGCCGCCTGGACCGCGACGGAATGTCGCGGTCGCGTTTGCGTGATATCGCGCAATCGTGCAAGGAGCAACTCGACCGTAACCAGTTGCAATTCTCGCTCGATACGGTTCCCGGCTTCCCCGCGAACGACCTTCTGCGGGCACGCCTGTGCGTCGCCGCGCTGGACGCCGCCGCTGCGATGTTGGACCCGGCCTCCCAGGCGAACATTATTCGGGGCATTCAGCAGGTCAGGGGTAGCCTCAATGCTTACTACCTCGAACGGGGTCGCGCCCTGGGCATCCCTGTGCGCGCCGACGATAGCCTGCGTGAGCCATTCCGATCACCGTCGACGGGATCGACCCAGCCGACCGGTGACGAGGCTGCCGCCTGTATGACCGCCGGGCAGCAGGCCCTCGTGACGATCGCCGACCCGTGGGAATCCGCGGGCCGCGACCGCTGACGCCGTGCAGGTGAGCTTTTCAGTTGTTTTCGCGCGGCTACTCATTAATAAGAGCAAGCGCAACGCCTTCCCTGTTCGGACGGACCCGAACCCTGCGAATGGTCGTGTAGACACTGTGGCTGTCCTTGTCCGGATGCTATGCCGTTTCCACTGATAGCGAGGAGTTCCGATGAGCGGATTCATAAAATGGGTGTTATTTAGAATTCCCGGGGGAATTGCGATCCTACTGGCGGGCTTCTGGGTGGTCAGTCTGTTCGTATTTAAACTGAGTGGACGGTACGACACTACGAACTGGGCCGGTTTGTGGCCGTGGGCGTTGGGCTTGTGGCTGGGCGGGAGCTTCTGGATGGCGATCGGGGGGGCATTCGAGGGGAGGAAAAACTGACCGCAATCGCGCGAAGACGTCCACGCGCATGACTCAGGAACCGTCCGTGTTCCCTACAAACACGGACGTTAGCATTGCCGTCGAATCGGAGGACTGAGACAGGGAAACGTACGGCGACGGGCGAATGAGACGCTGGCAAGATACGGCGGCCTGCCCCATCGCCCCGGGAAGAGGTCCGTGAGAGTAACTGCTGCCCTGTCGGTGATGAAAGGCGCCGGCGTTTTTGGAGACTGAAAAAATGAAGAAATACTTGGCGCTGTTGACCATCTGCCTGTTCCTGGCGGGGTGCCTTTCCTCCTCCGTACCTCTCATTCCCGAAACGGATCTCGTCTTGCCGTTCCGGGGTGATACGAAAGTCATGTCATTTGACCAAGACGACCGGGATCCAACCCGATGGAAGACGGAATCCTCCCAGATGTATACGCTGAAACGGCATGACAAGAAATACAGCGTCTATATGGAAGGCCACGCATTATATGAGATCGCGTTTGCAAACTTGGACCCGAAAAGGGGCCGCCTTCTTGTTCAGTTCAAGATTTTGGGCAAAGAGGGTAGAAGCAACACGGAGTATTCCTACGGCATCGCAGAGAAGATTGGTGACAAGCTGTTCTACTCGTTCCCACAAATGAGGGACGTAAGCAGCGGGCATTTTGAAGAGCTTTGGAATAAGTACGATTGCAAGGGTGGGCCGCTCAGGGATAAGTGCCGGGATTTTCAGAGCTATGCGGAAGTTCGCGAAGTGCTCGGGGCGGCTTGGCCCGAGTATCGGTCTTACTTGTTGATCCGCTGATGTCCAGTCGTCTTGTCCGCTAAGCACTCGATCGGCTGGCATTCTTGCGGCTTGCTGAAACAATGCTACCCGGAGCCCTCAAACGAAAGGATCAGAATTCGAGCCTCGATTCCTACCGTTAACATTACTCCTAACCTGTTCCGCCGCCGGTGATAGCAGGCGACAGTCCTCGAACGGCCCGGTTTTACTCCCACTCGATAGTGGCCGGCGGCTTGCCCGAGATATCGTAGGTCACCCGTGAGATACCGGGTACTTCGTTGATGATTCGGCGCGAGACGAGATCGAGAAAATCGTAGGGGAGATGCGCCCAGCGGGCTGTCATGAAGTCTACGGTTTCGACGGCGCGCAGTGCGACGACGAAATCGTAGCGGCGTCCGTCGCCCATGACGCCGACCGATTTGACCGGCAGGAATACTGCAAACGCTTGGCTGACCTTATCGTACAGCTCGTGCCGGCGAAGCTCGTCGATGAAAATGGCATCGGCGCGGCGCAGCAATTCGGCGTATTCCTTTTTGACTTCGCCCAGAATGCGCACGCCCAGACCCGGGCCGGGAAACGGATGGCGGTACACCATCTCGTAAGGCAGGCCGAGCTCCAGTCCGATCTGTCGGACCTCGTCCTTGAACAATTCCCTCAGCGGCTCAACCAGCTTGAGGTTCATCTCTTCCGGCAGACCGCCGACGTTGTGATGGGATTTGATGACTTGGGCTTTGCCGGTCTTGGAGCCGGCGGATTCGATCACGTCCGGATAAATCGTGCCTTGCGCCAGCCAGCGGGCATCGGTAATCTTGCCCGCTTCTTCGTCGAAGATTTCGACGAAGAGTCTTCCGATGATCTTGCGCTTTTGTTCCGGATCGCTGACCCCCTCGAGTGCTTGCAGGAATCTGTTCTCAGCGTTGATCCGGATGACTTGAATGCCCATGTGCTGAGCGAAGGTGGTCATGACCTGGTCACCTTCGTTGAGACGCAGAAGTCCGGTGTCGACGAACACGCAAGTGAGGCGATCGCCAATGGCTTTGTGCAGGAGAGCCCCGACCACCGAGGAATCCACGCCGCCGGAAAGGCCGAGAATCACTCGATCGTTTTCCACTTTGGCCCGAATGGCCTGCAAACTGTCTTCGATGATATTGCGTGGCGTCCAAAGGGTTTCGCAACCGCAGATATCCTTCAGAAAACGTTCGAGAATGCGTTTCCCCTGCCGGGTATGGGTAACTTCCGGATGAAACTGGAGACCGTAAAAGCCGCGTACGTCGTCAGCCATGCCCGCGATGGGAGCGCTTTCGGTCGAGGCGATCAGTTTGAAGCCGGGAGGCAAAGCCGTTACCTGGTCGCCGTGGCTCATCCAAACGTCGAGCAGGCCGTAACCCTCGGGCGTCGCATGGTCCTCGATGTCGGACAACAGCCGGGAGTGGCCGTGAGCGCGAATCTGGGCGTAGCCGAACTCGCAATGGGTGCAAGCGTCCACTCGACCGCCCAGCTGCTCGGCCATGGTCTGCATGCCGTAGCAGATACCCAGTACCGGCACATTCAGATCGAACACGCTGGCGGGTGCTCGAGGCGTGTCCGCCTGTGTGACGGTTTCCGGCCCTCCGGAGAGGATGACGCCCCGTGGCTGATACTCGCCAATGAACCGCTCGTCGCAATCGTACGGATGAATTTCGCAATACACGCCGATCTCCCTGATGCGGCGTGCGATCAATTGCGTGTATTGAGATCCGAAATCGAGAATCAGGATCTTCTGGGAATGGATATTCAAAGCCATGGAACCTTGGGGGGGGTTGTCAGTCGAGCCAGTAATTGGGTGCTTCCTTGGTAATCGTCACATCATGTACGTGGCTCTCCCGAACCCCGGACGAGGTAACCCTAACGAAGCGGGCGTTGTTGCGCATGGCTTCGATCGTGTCGCAACCGGTATAGCCCATGGCCGAACGTACCCCGCCGATCAGCTGATGGATGATGGCGATGAGGCTGCCCTTGTAGGGCACGCGGCCTTCGATTCCTTCGGGTACGAGTTTTTCGGCATCGGTGCTTTCCTGGAAGTAGCGGTCGCTGGAGCCCTGCTGCTGGGCCATGGCGCCCAACGAGCCCATGCCGCGGTAGGACTTGTACGAACGGCCCTGGTATAGTTCCACTTCTCCCGGAGCTTCCTCGGTGCCGGCAAACAGTCCGCCGATCATGATCGAGTAGGCACCCGCGGCTAATGCTTTTGCGACGTCTCCGGAATATCGGATGCCGCCGTCGGCGATGAGGGGAATCCCACTGCCCTTGAGGGCCTCGGCGACATTGGCCACGGCCGTGACCTGCGGGATGCCGACACCGGCCACGATACGGGTGGTGCAGATGGAGCCGGGACCGATGCCCACTTTCACCGCATCTGCTCCCGCCTCGACCAAATCTCGCGCGGCTTCACCGGTGGCAATGTTTCCGCCGATCACCTGGACTTGTCGGAAATTTTGCTTGACCCAGCGGACACGATCCAGAACGCCCTGGGAGTGGCCATGCGCCGTGTCGACCACGATGACGTCGACGCCGGCTTCGACCAGTGCAGCGACCCGTTCTTCCGTTCCCGGTCCGGTGCCGACGGCGGCGCCTACGCGAAGGCGCTCCTGTTCGTCTTTACAAGCCTGCGGGTAATCCTTGGCCTTTTGGATGTCTTTGACGGTGATCAGGCCGCGGAGCTGAAAGTCGTTGTTGACGACCAGCACCTTCTCGATCCGATGTTTGTGCAGGAGGTGTATGGCTTCCTCCTTGCTGGCGCCCTCCTGGACGGTGACCAGCTTTTCTTTGGGCGTCATGGCCTTGGTGACCGGTTCGTCGTAGCGGGTTTCGAACCGCAGGTCGCGGCTGGTAACGATGCCCACGAGATTCTGTCCATCCACAACCGGCACGCCGGAGATTTTTCGGGATCGGGTCAGCTCCATGACTTCCCGGATGGTGGTGTTCGGGGAAACGGTGATGGGTTCTTTGATCACTCCGCTTTCGTATTTCTTGACGCTTTGAACCTCGTAGGCCTGACGGTCGATCGTCATGTTCTTGTGAATGATGCCGATCCCGCCTTCCTGGGCCATGGTGATGGCCAGGCGGGATTCGGTGACCGTATCCATGGCCGCGGACAACAGCGGAATATTAAGGCTGATATTGCGGGTGAGTTGGGTTTTTAAGCTGACGTCGCGCGGCAGAACGGCCGAGTGAGCAGGAATGAGGAGGACATCGTCGAATGTGAGCGCTTCTTGAACGACATGCATGGTTTGCTCCCGCCAACTAAAATTTACAGATTCTATTGTAGATTCCTATTTGTTGCAATAATGGGTCTCTGTTTGAAGACGGTATTCGAGTGCCTGTCAGGTTTGCTATGGATTGTGTGTCCGCCATTTCGCAGGCAGCGTTAGCTCGATCGTTGCGAGAACATCGGCGCTTTTCGGTCGAGTTCCGTCTTCGAATCGGGATTGATGCCTTGCCCAATCAGCTTGAACACCGTTTGTGCCATGGCGGCTTGTGCTATCGGTTCAAAGAATGCCGCTTTCAAACTCCATGCGAATGCGGCGGTGAATACGTATTGCCAAAGGCCTATGGATACGGGGAGGGTGCTGGCGATATTCCTGATCGGGATCAGGAGTAACGCGAAGCCGGAGGCAAAACCCAGGAGTTCGAAAAGCCCCAGGTAAACACGGCTCTTGAAAATACTCGAAAAATATTGAACGTGTGCCGCCAGGGCATTTCGAGCGGAACGCCATGGATCGTCGTCATCGGTAAGGAAAAGCCAAACCAGGACGGTTTGATGGTTGGCGGCGTAGAGCCGACCCGCTAGCCGGGACAAGGCTCCGGAAAACCAAGGATTGTTCAGTTTGCTCAAGGTGGATGCTAAGCCGGCTTCCGGGAGTTTCTGCAAGGTTTGTTCGATGGAGCGGTCCAGTCCCATCAATCCGGAAGCGCTGGGAAAACGCCGCCCAACAATCTGCTTTGCATAATCGATTTGAGCCCTGCCTTCCGGGATGGCGTTCCCCTTGTGCTGTTCAGCCAGCAAGGCAAGATTTCCGGCTTTGATGTTGTAGAGAAAGGTCGGGCGGAGCTTGTACATCAAAAATGCGCATCCGATAAATCCGGCAATGGCGCCGGCCGAAGCGAACGCGGTGGGGTTTTGGCTCAGGGAGCTCAGGCCGATCGCGGTTCCGGCACCCGCTGCGGTAATGACCACGTAGGCAAACGCGATCGCCAAGCACATCAGTAGCCGATAGAGCACGAACGGCATCGATTTTTCTATGGTTCGCGTGGCAGCCATTAAGTTGAAGTCCGGCATTTTTCCCTCCAAGGTGGTTTTGCTCTTTTTTGAGAGTTGTTCTCGGGCGGATCAAGGAGTACGAGACTATATTCAGCTGAAGATTGAAATCTTAAGAAAAAACCGCACTCTTTTTCCACAAGCGTCAAGATCGACGGATGGGCGTCATCGTCCAGTCCGTCTCGATTTGCGCGGCGAACTTGTCCTGATCGCCGGCAGGCCGGTGGTGTGTTGGGTGCGGAACGGCAGCGCCTTGCGAGCGACGCGTGTGCCTTCGTGTTGTTGTCCGGTACCCTCGGGTTGCCATGCCGGTACCAGATGATGCTTGCCGTTTCCGATCAGATCGGCGCGCCCCATCCGCTTCAGCGCGTCCCGCAACATCGGCCAGTTGTTGGGGTCGTGGTAACGGAGGAAAGCCTTGTGCAGACGTCTTTGTTTGAGCTTCTTCGGAATGAACACGGTTTCGCTGGTGCGCGTTACGCGGTGCAGCGGGTTCTTTCCGGAGTGATACATGGCGGTTGCGGTGGCCATGGGGGAGGGGAGGAAGGCCTGAACCTGATCGGCCCGAAATCCATTGCGCTTGAGCCAAAGGGCGAGGTTCAGCATGTCTTCGTCGCTGGTCCCCGGGTGGGCCGCAATGAAGTATGGGATCAGGTATTGCTCTTTTCCGGCCTCTTTCGAGAATTTGTCGAACAAGGCCTTGAACCGGTCGTAAGTGCCTATGCCCGGTTTCAGCATCTTGGATAAGGGACCTGGTTCGGTGTGTTCCGGAGCGATCTTCAAGTAACCGCCGACGTGATGGGTGGCGAGTTCCCTGACGTATTCCGGCGACATCACGGCGAGATCGTACCGCAATCCCGAGGCGATCAGGATCTTCTTGATGCCGGGCAGTGCGCGGGCGCGGCGGTAGAGCTGGATTAGCGCGGTGTGGTCTGTATTGAGATTTTTGCAAATGCCCGGATACACGCACGACGGCCGGCGGCAGGAGGCTTCGATCGCTTTGTCTTTGCAGGCGAGCCGGTACATGTTCGCGGTTGGCCCGCCGATGTCGGAAATGATGCCGGTGAAGGCCGGTGACGTGTCGCGAATGGTTTCGATTTCGTAGATGATCGAATTTTCCGATCGGCTTTGGATGATGCGTCCTTCGTGTTCAGTGATCGAGCAGAAGGTACAGCCGCCGAAGCACCCGCGCATGATGGTGACGGAGTGCTGGATCATCTCGAACGCTGGAATCCTGCTGGATCCGTAAGACTTGTGAGGGAGGCGCGAGTAGGGGAGTCCGTAGACGGCATCCATCTCCTTGGTGCTGAGCGGAATCGGCGGCGGGTTGATCCAGACGTCGCGGTCGCCGTGACGTTGCACCAGGGCTCTGGCGTTGCCCGGATTGGTTTCCTGATGCAGGATGCGCGAAGCGTGGGCGTAGAGTACGGGATCGGCTTTTACCGCTTCATATGCCGGCAGGCGGATAACGGTTTGGTCGAGCGGTGTTCGGCGTCTTCTCAGGCGGATGACCGCTTCCGGTTTTTCGCCGGCGGATTCCTTCGCACAGCCTGACGGCTCTTCGTCATAGGGGTTTGGCATGGGAGCGTGCGTTCCGGGCGAATCGACCGATGTCGAGTCCAGCTCGGTCCATCCGGCAGGCGTTTGTCTGCGGACGAATGCAGTACCCCGAACATCGGTCAATTGGTTGACGGTTTCTCCCGCTGAGAGCCTGTGGGCGATCTCCACAACCTGGCGTTCGCCGTTCCCGTAAACGAGAAGGTCGCCCTTGGCGTCGAGCAGAGCCGAGCGGCGAACGGTATCCGACCAATAATCGTAATGAGCAATCCGGCGGAGGCTCGCTTCGATCCCGCCTAGAACAATCGGCACATCCTTGAAGGCTTCCCGGCAGCGTTGAGCGTAAACCGTGAGGCAACGGTCGGGACGTCTGTCGGCCGCGCCGTCGGGCGTGTAAGCGTCGTTCGACCGAATTTTGCGGTCGGACGTGTAGCGATTGACCATGGAGTCCATGTTGCCGCCCGTAACCCCGAAGAAGAGGTTGGGCCTGCCGAGTTTTCGGAAATCGTCGGCGGATGTCCAATCGGGCTGCGCGATAATGCCGACCCGAAAGCCTTGGGCTTCCAATAACCGGCCGATAATGGCCATGCCGAAGCTGGGGTGATCTACATAGGCATCGCCCGTCACAATAATGATGTCGCACGAGTCCCAGCCCAAGGCATCCATGTCGACACGGTTGATGGGCAGTTGCGGCGCGATGCCGAAGCGCTTCGCCCAGTATTTTCGATAGGAAAAAAGATCGGGAGTCATGTTCGTCGCGCGCTTGCGAAGATAACAGGTGAAGTGTTCTGAATGTGCGACTCTGCGTGATAATTTCCGAGAGTCCAGCGGGGGATTTTAGCGCGAAAACGCCGATCACCGCGTTTTCGCTTCAAAATTCCGAGAGTGAAGTTAAACGCGTGAGGTCCACAGACGCCGATGCGGTTCCAGGACGGTTGCGGCTAGGGTCTCAGGGCGTCCGCGCCTTGGATTCGCGGATAACGCCGAGTCCCCAGATACCCCACGATGCCGTTTTGACCATTAGTAAAGGGATCGCGACCGTCTTAAGTCCCCAAAGAACAACGGCGAGTGCGCTTGCTCCGGATAGGCTCCAAGCAAATATACCCCACCGTCCGCCGATGGCGACTCGAAGTAAACGCTTGAGTGTATTCTGAAATTTGGTCATGGACGGCATCCAGCAAGCGGGGGCAAGTGTACCATGCGGCATCGATCGGTAGAGTGGCGGAAAGGTGAATGTCCGCAAAACGCCTACTGAATGCGTGCTCGTAGAGATCGTAACAAGCAGATTTAATATAGGCAAATAAATTGTCGAAGATTAGTAATCAATGCTGGTTCTTCGGTGCATTAAAAAGCCACTGCCCGGGAACCGTAGTTCCCGGACAGTGGCCGTAGCTGCAAACAGTGCTTAGTAAGCCTAAGCTAAAACACCGTTAGCGTTCCAGCGGTTGCACATCCGGGCACAGGTCCTTGCCGATCAGGTTCGAGACGCTCGCAAATACCTGCAGCAATACACCCATGATCGCCAGCGCCAACCAGCCGAAGATCACGAATCCGTAGTGCAAGGGCGCTACGAACAACTCTTCCA
Organism: Methylocaldum marinum; assembly: GCF_003584645.1. GTDB lineage: Bacteria > Pseudomonadota > Gammaproteobacteria > Methylococcales > Methylococcaceae > Methylocaldum > Methylocaldum marinum. The sequence goes on along the minus strand of NZ_AP017928.1, from coordinate 2,803,773 downwards.
TGAACCAGAAGGTGTGACCCCATTCGTTCAGGCCAACGTTCGGCAGAATCATGAACGGACCGGTCCACAAAATCAGGTACGCCAGCGATAGGCCTTTCGTCGTCGTCTGGAAGTACGGCAGGCGGGTATGCGCATACAGGAACGCGCCACCACCCGTGATGATGTAGATCGGATAGCTCAGGTAGAACTCGATGATGTGCGACGGCGTGAAGTCAGTGTCGCGCACAATCGTCTGGTGCCAGGTGCCGTCCTGCTCGGTAAAGAAGCTTGCACCCCAGTAAATGGCCCATGCATAGGCAAACAGCCAGATCAGGTGGGTCATGTTCCGGCGCAGTTCTTCCCGCGGAGTCAGGGCCGCCATGTTGCGGTCACGGGTCTTCCACAGATAGCCCCACAGAATCGAGGCGACAACCACTTCCATGACGATTTCAATGTACAGGAAGTTCATCCAGTACGTCTCGAATTCCGGTGCGAACGAGTCCAGACCGGCAGACCAGCCGAACTTGCCTTCGTACCACCGTACCCACATGTAAAATACCAGATACAGTACGAACGCAAAACTCAACCACTTTACGTTAAGTAAAGGTTGCTCTTTTGCTTCTATACCACCTGCTGTTGTAGCAGCCATATTTACCTCCGTTGCTTGTTTTTACTTACTAATAAATGCCAGAGTTGTGTACGTAAGATCCCTGACCCCGAGTTAGAGTTAGCCAGCATAAAAAAATTCCGGACTTCAGCACGAAATTTTAGCTGCGCGGCTTCTGCGTTGAAAAATACGGAGAAACCTTTGGAAACCCTAAATTCGAGGTCCGTACTGATACCTTTCGGCGTAAGGCGAGGCCACGGGAGCGCCCGATCTCGACCTATGGTATCGAGGCGATACTTTAGTCTTGATTTACAAGTGATGTCAACCAGGGATGCGTCGATGATTTTTTCGGCGGAGTTGATGGTGGGATTGGCAGCGACAGGATCAGATCGCCGATTTTCAGGCTGAGATGTTTTTCGGGTCCGGCCGCATCACCCAACGTTATCGCCTAGTCCGTGTATAGGGTTGTCCATATGTGAAAGTCGGCGGGTTTTTCGTTCCGCGATCAGAATGGTAAGATCGGGTGAAGATATGGCGAATTGTTTGCGGCTGATTCATAAGCTAGATATGAGTAGGGAGGCTCCGTGATCGGCGAGACCGTTGTACCGGCACGGTAGTAGGTGCTGGCGCAACTGCGTCCTTCGGATGCCGGGCCGTGTTTTATGAAATCCGTCAGTAATACGAGCACAGTTGGTTCTTCTATGAAGCCCCGTTATTCCTATTCGGCGGGATCCCCCATCCCGCATGGAGTCTATTTGCACAAGGGCGGGGTGAATTTCTCCCTGTTCAGTCGGCACGCTACCCAGGTGTCTCTGCTCCTGTTCGAAGACGTGCAGGCCACCAAGCCGTTTCAGGTCATCGAGCTCGATTCCGAGCATCACAAGACCGGCGACATGTGGCACATTTGCGTGCTGGGAGCGGGAAAGAATCTGGTTTACGCTTTTCGTGTCGATGGACCTTTTGCCCCCGAGCAGGGACATCGTTTCGATCCGAGCAAGATATTGCTCGATCCTTATGCAACGGCACTGGCTACGCCGCTGCAATGGAATTTTGCCGGATTTTCATCCCGTTCCGTGTCGTCGGCTCCGAAGGGTCCGGAGCATGAAAATCCGGTGGTGGTGAAAAATCTTGTTACCGGCAACAGTTTTGATTGGGAGAATGATCGACCGCTTCATCACCCCTGGTCCAGCCTCGTCATTTACGAGACGCATGTGCGCGGTTTGACGGTGCATCCATCGGCGGGTGTCCGGTCGCGCGGGAGTTATCTCGGCGTTATAGAAAAAATTCCCTACTTTAGGCAACTCGGAATCACTGCCATCGAGTTGATGCCGCTTCAGGAGTTCAATCCGAACGAGATTACCGCGGTCAATCCCATGAGCGGCGAAAGGCTCCGCAATTATTGGGGCTACAACACCATGGCTTTTTTCGCGCCGTTCGAAGGGTACGGCAGCCGTCTCTATCCCGGATGTCAGGTCGACGAGTTCAAGACGATGGTCAAGGCCTTGCACAAGGCCGGAATCGAAGTGTTGCTCGACGTAGTCTTCAACCATACGGCGGAAGGCGATGAAACCGGGCCGACGCTCAACTTCCGTGGTTTGGATAACAGTATTTATTACCTGTTGGAAGAGGACAAAAGCCGCTACAAAAATTTCTCCGGCTGCGGCAATACGATGAATTGCAACCATCCGGTGGTTCGTAACTACATTCTCGATTGCCTTAGATACTGGGTCGTGGAAATGCATGTCGACGGCTTCCGCTTCGATTTGGCCTCCATTTTGGGGCGGGACCGCAACGGCCATTTGGTGGCCAACGCGCCGCTTCTGGAGCAAATCGCCGAGGACCCGATCCTGCGGGATGTAAAGCTGATCGCAGAGGCCTGGGATGCCGGCGGCGCCTATCTGGTAGGGCGTTTCCCGGGCGAGCGCTGGTCGGAGTGGAATGGTCAATATCGCGACGATGTGCGGCGTTACTGGCGCGGTGACATGGGCATGGCCGGAGTGTTCGCCAGCCGCTTGTGCGGCAGTGCCGATCTGTACGAGCACAGCGGTAAGGCGACGGTTAACAGCATTAACTTCGTGACTTGCCACGATGGGTTCACGTTGAACGACCTGGTCAGCTATGAATACAAGCACAATCTGGCCAACGGCGAAGACAACCGGGACGGTTCGAACGATAACCATAGCGCCAATTACGGCGTGGAAGGTCCTACCGAGGATCCGGCCATCGTTCGAATCCGGCTCAGGCAGATGAAGAATTTCATGGCTACGTTGTTCCTTTCCCGCGGAGTGCCGATGATTTTGGGAGGCGACGAATTCTGCCGCACGCAGCTGGGTAACAATAACGCTTATTGCCAGGATAACGAGATTTCCTGGTACGACTGGACGTTTTTGGAGAAAAATCGGGAAATTTTCGAATTCGTGCGGAATATGATCGCATTTCGCGCACGTCATCCGACCCTATCGTCGGAGCGGTTCTACCGGCCAGAAGACGTAAGCTGGTTCAATCCGTCCGGACACGTGCCCGACTGGCATTCGGAGAGCGCAGTGGGATGCCGGATCTATGCGGAAAAAGATGGGGGTCAAGACCTCTGCCTGCTCTGTAATCCTTTGACGTATGCGACGAGCTTTGTAATACCGGAGCCGCCGCACGATTCGGTTTGGCTTAAGGTGATCGATACCGGCGCAGAGCCGCCTTTCGACATTTGCCCGCCGGGTCAAGGTCTACCATTCAGCGGAAATTCCTCCACCCGGATCGAGGAGCGCAGCATGGTCGTGTTGCTCGCCGAGCGCAATCCGATTCGCGCGTAAAGCGGCCGGCGCTCATCGGCCGCTTTACGTGTTTCGAGCCGCGTGCGGACCGCTCAGGGTGTGACCGTTTGACTGGCCGAAAACTGATTTCCTTTATTGTCTCGAATTTCCGCTTTCAATTCTCCCGCCGTCTCGGGCACGAAATAAAACCGAAAGTTTGGGTCCGCGCTGATGGCGATGTCGGTTTTAGCCGTGAGAACCGGTTTATCGTTGAAGCTGACTTTGACTTCTTCCACAAAGTGGGCCGGTTTGATCATCCGGGTCAGCTGATCCATTTGCAGGCCGGTGATGTTCGGGTGGCTGATGAGCAGTTGCGCCAAATTAGGCTGTTGCAACGCCACTTTCTGACTGTCCAGCTTGAATTTCATCTTCCCCATTCGTGCCATGGCGGCCTCCAGGTCCGTACCTATCGGTGCCGAGCAGCCGCCGCTGGCCTTGACGAAGGCTTTGTTCATATAGAGTTTGCCGTCATTGGTCTCGGCGATGGCTCGAACGTGGGTATAGGCGTTGACGCGTACTCGCATGGCCAGGTCGGCTCTTCCGCTATCCGGCGTGAAATGGAAAGTGCCGGAGAACGGCACCGGGTTGTTGTCGATAATCAGCGTCACGGTCTTGATATACCGTTCTTGGGTCTGAGGAATCTTGCTGTTGATCTGGATCGGTACCAGTGCGGGATCTTCAGCGCGGTAGGGGGCGGCCAGTTCGACGATCTGGCTGCCTTCTTCTATCGGCCGTTCGCCGAAAAAATTCTGCCTGAGTCCGCCGTTCCAGGCCGTTTCTGGTTCACCGGCTGCCAGCGCGGATCCGCACAGTGCCAGTAAGCAGCCCAAGGCCAGCCAGCATTGTTTTCTAAATGTTGTTGAAGATTTCATTGAAGTGTACTCCCCGGGATATGTGTTTGCATGCTCAATCGTCTTCCCACTCCAGTTCGGCGAACGCTGTGGAAACATTCCGCTTGTGGAACTCGTCGAAGAGTTGCCAGTCATCGTGGGCGGACAGTCCGACATTCGCCATGGCTTCTTCCATGGTTCTGCCATCTTTGATAAACGCTCTGATCTCCGACTGCAAGTTCTTTAGGTAGCGTTCCTCAGGGGCCAATGCTTCGGGCCAGTCGGCCGCGATCGGACCGTGCCCCGGTATCGCCAGTTTCGCATCAATCGTTTTCAGCTGCTCGATCGTCGCCAGCCAGCCATTGAGGCTTCCGTCGATCACGGGCAAATGTCCCATGAACAAGAGATCGGACAGCCAGAGGGTCTTGGTTTGAGCGTCGTAAATGCTGAGGTCACTATCGGTGTGGGCTGTTCGGTGAGCTCTCAAAAGCAGCGTTCTGCCACCGAGATCCAGAACCAGCGTATCCCGAACCGAGTGGTCCGGCAGCACGAAATTTTCGCTTTTTAAGCGGAAGCCGAGATCCCGTTCGGCCATTTCCTGATAGAAGGGCGCGCGCATGGCCATGGCTTCGGCAAGTTTGTGATGGCCGATGAAGCTGACGCTGGGCTGTTTGAAGGCAATGTTGCCGTAGATGTGGTCCGGATGCACATGCGTATTGATGACGTAGCAAATCGGAACCGCGGTGGTGGATTCGATGACGGTTTTCAGCGCATAGCCTTGCTCCGGGCTGCCGCCGGTGTCGATTACCGCGACACAACGCTGCCCGACGATGAAGCCGATGTTGGCGATCTCGCCGCGATTGTGCCGATCCGGTAGTTCGTGCGTGCCCTGGTGAACGTAAATGCCGGGTGCGACTTGCTCGATGGAAAGTCGGGGAGTATCTGCTCGGGCTGGGTTCACAAGTGCAATTATCGACAGAAAGAGCGCGCAAACAGGAACTTTCATTTAGGTCTTGAGTTTTTTCGTTGGCGATCAATAAATCGAGCAGAGCTCGGCTGCCTCGCGACCGCATTTTCGCTTCGGGGGCAATGATGTTCAACTGCCAGCGGAGCCCATCCGGCGGGTTGATTCGCCGTGAAACCAGGCTGCTATTCTCATGACGCATGGCTTGAATGGATGCAAAGCCGATTCCGAGACCGGCCCGAACCGATTCTTTGACGCTGGCGACACCCATGACCTCTATGTTGACCGGCGCCGTGATGTGCGCCTCGGCCAATGCGGTTTCGACCACTTGCCTCGCCCCGGAGCCCGGCTCGCGCCAGATGATTTGATAGCGGGCGAACACGTCGAGAGGCACTGCTTCCGGATAAAGTTCCGCGATTTCATGATCCTGAGGAACGATGAGCACGATTTCGTCCTCTTTCCACGGCAACATGCGAAATGGCGCGGGCAACTGTTCGGTTGCGACCGGGCCTTCGATGAACGCCAAATCCAGTGCCGGAAGATTCTGCACGATTTCCTGAGTATCCCCGGTTGTCATATACACGTGAACGCCCGGATAGTCGGTTTGGAGCCTCACCACGTACTGAGGCAGGTAATAGCTGGCGATGGTCATCGTCGAACCGACGCGCAAGGTGCCGGCGTTTACCTGCTGCAGCCGGCGAATGTAGTCCTTTACCTCGCGGTAGTCGCGTTCCATGCGCTCGGCATATTCGAGCAGGCCCAAACCCGCGGGAGTCAAGACAATTTGATGGCCGACCCGTTCATACATGATTTTGCAGGAATATGCGTAACATCATGAAAAACAATGGAAAATTCATGAATATCGATTTGAAATCGATAGACCCATCCGCTACAGTCGCGTTCAGCGATTCGACTGCGCGCGAGAAAGCGTTGTTTTTGCCGACATTGCGGGCGCCCGTCCCGAGAGTGGCTATTTCCGAAGCAATATTAAAGGTATGCACCGTATGGCCACTGCACCGGTTGCTTTTAAGAAATTGACATCCTCCCCGGCCTGAAGGCCGGAGATTCCTACGGCGCTCAGGGGCGGCATTGAGCCGCCCCTGAGTCGCTTCGGTGGGTTCCTGCTGCTGGCGATCCTACTGCATCGCTCACTTCACAGGCGAACCGGGCGTGTCCCGCCCTTAGCACATTGATCGCGCCGACCACATCGGCGTTTTCCTCGAAGCCACATTCCACACACGCAAATCGGGCTTGCGTCTGCCGGTTGTCGGCAGACACATGGCCGCAGCACGGACAGGTACGGCTCGTGTTCTGTGGCGGCATGCTGCCGGGACACGAGTTCTACGGCTATTTCCCGGGCGGTGCTTCCGGCGGAATTCTGCCGGCGTCCATGGGCGATATTCCGCTCGATTTCGACACCCTGAACCCATACGGTTGCTTCATCGGCTCCGCCGCCGTCATCATCCTCTCCAATCAGGACAGCGCCAAGGCGATGGCGCTCAATGCCATGAGGTTTTTCGAGGAAGAATCCTGTGGTCAATGTACGCCCTGCCGAGTGGGTACCGGCAAAGCGGCCAAGCTCATGGAAAAGGATCGGTGGGACAAGCTTTTGCTGGATGACATCGCCAAGGTTATGACCGACGCGTCCATTTGCGGGCTCGGCCAGGCGGCGCCGAATCCTTTGCAGTGCGTGTTCAAGTATTTCCCCCAAGAGCTTGAAAAGTAAGCGAGCTGAACCCTTTAGGAACGAGATATGGTTGCCAATCCCGAAGATTTGAAAACAGCGAAGACCGTCGGATTCAAGCTCGACGGCGAAGACGTTCAGGCTTTCGAGGGTGAGACGATCCTCCAGGCGGCCAAGCGGCAGGGCAAGGAGATCCCGCACCTGTGCTATAAGGACGGCTATCGGCCGGACGGCAATTGCCGTGCTTGCGTGGTGGAGATCATCAAGGGCGAACGCGTTCTGGCGCCGTCCTGTTGCCGTTATCCGCAGGAAGGGATGGACGTATCGAGTACCAGCGAAAGAGCTCGAACTTCTCAAAAACTGGTGCTGGAGCTACTGCTCTCCGATATGCCGGAGCAGGGCAAATCGCCGTATAACCCCCATTCAGAGCTGGATTACTGGGCGGGCAAGCTGGAAGTCTGGAATCCGCGCTTCCCCGGGCGAGGACAGCCGGCCCCCAACTTTTCCCATCCCGCCATCGCCGCGAATCTCGATGCCTGCATTCAGTGTACCCGTTGCGTACGGGCCTGCCGCGAGGAGCAGATGAACGATGTCATCGGCTACGCCTTTCGAGGTCATCATGCCAAGATCGTTTTCGATCAGGATGACCCGATGGGCGAAAGCACTTGCGTGGCCTGCGGCGAGTGCGTACAGGCCTGTCCGACCGGTGCGCTGATGCCGTCCAATAGTGTCGGCTTGGTCGAACCTGAAAAGAAGGTCGACTCTACTTGTCCGTACTGCGGTGTCGGTTGTCTGCTGACCTTTAATGTCAGGGACAACAAGATTCTTTACGTCGGAGGGCGCGACGGCGATACCAATCACAGCCGTCTCTGCGTCAAGGGCCGTTTCGGCTTCGATTACGTCCATAATCCCTTGCGCCTGACCAAGCCCCTGATCCGCAAGGAAGGTGCGGCGAAGACCACCGAGCTGCTCGATCCTCAGGATATCGATCAGGTCTTCCGGGAAGCGACTTGGGAAGAAGCGCTTGATTTTGCGGCTTCGGGGCTTCGCAAGATCCGTGACGAGAAAGGCCCGCGGGCGTTGGCCGGCTTCGGTTCCGCCAAAGGCAGCAACGAAGAGGCGTACTTGTTCCAGAAGCTGGTGCGTACCGGTTTCGGCACCAATAACGTCGACCATTGCACTCGCTTGTGCCACGCATCGTCGGTCGCGGCTCTGCTGGAATGCATCGGTTCCGGCGCGGTATCGAACCCGGTGGAGGATGTCGCGAAAGCCGAGGTCGTCATCGTGATCGGGTCCAATCCCACCGTCAACCATCCGGTCGCGGCGACCTGGTTCAAGAATGCGGTCCGGAATGGCACCAAGCTCATCGTGATGGATCCGATCCGCACGGAAATTTGTCGCTTCGCGGCCTATTCGCTGCAGTTCCGTCCGGATACTTACGTCGCCTTGCTTAACGCGATCATGCATGCCATCGTCGCGGAAGGCCTATGCAACGAGGAATACATCCGCAAGCACACCGAGGGCTTCGAGCAGCTGAGAGATCATCTGAAAGATTACGATCCCGACCGGATGGCACCCGTCTGCGGCATTCCGGCGGAAACCATCAGGGAAGTCGCCCGGCTTTACGCCACATCGAAAGCCGCGATGATTCTCTGGGGAATAGGTGTGTCCCGGCACGTGCACGGTACCGATAATGCCCGTTGCCTGATTTCGCTGGCGCTAATGACCGGTCAAATCGGTCGCCCGGGGACCGGTTTGCATCCGCTGCGCGGTCAGAACAATGTGCAAGGCGCTTCCGACGTAGGGCTTATTCCCATGGTTTATCCGGATTATCAGCCGGTCGGCGATGCGGGAGTTTGCACGAAGTTCGAGAAACTATGGCAAACCCAACTCGATCCCAAGCCGGGACTTACCGTGGTCGAGATCATTCACGCCATACACGACGGCAAACTGACCGGTCTGTACGTGGAAGGAGAAAACCCGGCCATGTCCGATCCCAATCAGAACCACGCGCGTGAAGCCTTGGCGATGCTGGAACACTGCGTGGTTCAGGACATCTTCCTGACCGAGACCGCCGGGTTCGCCGATGTGATCCTGCCGGCCTCGGCTTTCCCGGAAAAGACCGGAACTTTCACCAATACCGATCGCCGTGTCCAGTTGGGACGCCAGGCCATCGACCCGCCGGGCGACGCGCGACAGGACTGGTGGATAATTCCGGAAATCGCTTGGCGTATGGGGCTGGAGTGGAGCTATTCGGGTCCCAAGGACGTGTTCGACGAGATGCGCCAAGCCATGGTCAGCATCGCCGGCATTACCTGGGATCGGCTGGAGCGGGAAGTCTCCGTCATTTACCCGTGCGAGCAGGAGGGCGATCCCGGCGAACCGGTTATCTTCGTGGAAGACTTTCCACGCAAGGGCGGCAGGGGCCTGTTCGTTCCTGCGGCATTCAGCCGTGCAAACGAGTTGCCCGATGATGAGTATCCGTTTGTTTTCATAACCGGCCGCCAGCTCGAACACTGGCACACCGGCAGCATGACCCGTCATGCCAGTGTTCTGGATGCGATCGAGCCTGATCCGGTAGTCTCGATTCACCCGCTCGATTTGGAAGCCTTGGGCGGCAAGCCTGGAGAACTGATTAGCATCGAATCCAGGCGCGGCAAGATTTCGGCCTATGCGCGGATCGACGCAGGACTGCAGCCGGGCAGCCTGTTCATGGCATTCTGTTATAACGAAGCCTCGGCCAATCTGATCACTAACGAAGCCTTGGATCCGTACGGCAAGATTCCGGAATTCAAATTCTGTGCCGTTAAAATCGCCCCGGGCGGAAAGCTGTCGGAACGAATCAACTGATCGGCTGCTTCAGTTAACCGAGCCCTGACGGCAGAACCTGCCGCCAGGGCTTTTTTTTTCATCCGTGTAAAAGCCCTCCGCGCGTGCTGAGCCGCGCCCCGCAGCAGTACTGTCATTATTGACTTTTTACCAGAAATACTTCAACTTACGCTCTTAGACGGGCTTGTCGGGTAATTTACCCGATTACTTTAGGGAATGTTTCCTTATCAAAAACAAAATCCGTCCTATCGTTTTTAGGGTAACTTATCGTTAACAAAACGTACTCTGTGTTTTACAGATTACGAGGAGGAAAAGAGATGAAAAAACCCGTGAAAAGTTGGCTGATCGCAACGTCGGTGGCATCGTTGCTGGCAGCCCCGGGGATTTCCCAAGCCAACACCGAAGTCGAAGCGCTGACGAAAGATCCGAAAAATTTCGCCACTTGGGGCGGTGATTACTACGGCATGCGTTACAGCGCGCTGGACCAGATCAACAATAAGAACGTTAAGGACCTTCAGCCCGTCTGGACTTTTTCCACCGGCATGCTCCGCGGTCACGAAGGCGGCCCGCTCGTCGTGAACGATGTGATCTACATTCAAACCCCTTATCCGCACAAGGTTTACGCACTCGATCAGGGCACTCAATCCGTCATCTGGGAGTACTCCTACTCTCCGGATAAGGACGTCGATCCCAACCAGGTTATCTCGGTCATGTGCTGTGACGTAGTAAACCGTGGTCTCGCTTACGGCGACGGCAAAATCTTCCTGGCTCAGGGCGATGCCACTCTGGTGGCTTTGGACGCCAAGACCGGAAAAGTCGTTTGGAAGACCAAAAACGGCGAACCCAAGCTCGGCATGACCAGCACCAACGCGCCGCTCGTGGTAAAAGACAAGGTCATCACCGGTATCGCTGGTGGCGAGTTCGGTGTACGCGGTTTCCTCGCCGCCTATAATATCAAGGACGGCACCTTGGCCTGGAAAGCTTATAGCATGGGGCCGGACTCCGACATCAAGGTCGATCCGGAAAAAACCATGACTTGGACTGACGGCAAAATGGCGCCGGTCGGCAAAGACTCCAGCCTGAAAACCTGGGAAGGCGATCAGTGGAAGCTGGGTGGTGGCACCACCTGGGGCTGGTACAGCTACGATCCGAAACTCAATCTAGTCTACTACGGGTCCGGTAACCCCGGCACCTGGAACCCGACGCAGCGTCCCGGCGACAACAAATGGTCCATGACCCTTTGGGCCCGCGATGCGGATACCGGCGTAGCAAAGTGGGTTTATCAGATGACCCCGCACGACGAATGGGACTACGACGGCATCAACGAAGTGCCCTTGGTCGATCTGAAAATGACCGACAAGAACGGCAAGGAGCACGACAAGTTGATCGTCCATTTCGATCGTAACGGATTCGGCTATACGCTCGACCGTGTAACCGGCGAACTCTTGGTCGCCGAGAAATTCGACAAGGCCGTCAACTGGGCGAGCCACGTCGATATGAAGACCGGCCGTCCGCAGGTCGTGGACCAGTACAGCACCCATAAGGGCGGCGAAGATAACAATACCACCGGTATTTGTCCCGCTGCACTGGGCAGCAAGGACCAGCAGCCTATCGCGTACTCGCCCAGAACCAATCTGGTTTATATTCCGGGCAACCATGTGTGCATGAACTACGAACCTTTCGAAGTCGAGTACACCGCGGGTCAGCCGTATGTCGGCGCGACTCTGACCATGTTCCCGGCCGGCGTTGATGCCAAGACCGGCGAGAAGAACGGTTCGCACAACCTCGGCGTTTTCACCGCCTGGGACCCGACGACCGGCAAGATCGTATGGTCGAAGGACGAGCCGTTCTCCGTATGGAGCGGCGCGATTGCGACCGCTGGCGATGTCGTGTTCTACGGCACCTTGGAAGGCTACTTGAAAGCGGTTGACGCCAAGACCGGCGACGAGCTCTACAGGTTCAAGACCCCGTCGGGCATCATCGGCAACGTCAACACCTGGAGCTACAAAGGCAAGCAGTATGTCGGCGTTATGTCGGGTCTCGGTGGCTGGGCCGGTATCGGTATGGCCGCTGGTCTCGAAGGCGAAAGCGAAGGTTTGGGTGCGGTAGGCGCATACCGTAACCTTAGCAACTACACCAAGCTAGGTGGCGTGTTTACCGTGTTTGGTTTGCCTAATAAATAAACTAATTCATTAGGCTATTTAATGCGCCCCGGCTGATCCGTCAGCCGGGGCGTTCTTTTTAGAGTGGTTTTGAATGCCGAATTTTTACGTTTACTCTTGGTCTTAAAGACGTTTATTCAAGTTATAGAGGAGTCCTTCATGACCGTTAGGTGCGATGCCCGTCGGGCGGTGGTACTTTTGGCGTCATTGCTGATGCCTTTTTCCGTAGCTCAAGCCGAAAAAGATGCTTTCAAGGTTTGCGCAGACCCGAACAATCCACCTTTCTCGGATAAGAACGGTCATGGTTTTGAGAACAAAATTGCCGAACTGTTTGCAAAGGACCTGGGGAAAAAGGTCGAATATACCTGGTTCCCGCAACGGATCGGCTTTATCCGCAATACGTTGAAGGCGCAATTGCCGAACTCCGACGAATACAAGTGCGACGTGGTAATGGGCGTGCCCACCGGATATGAGCTTGCCGCGACCACCAAGCCTTATTACCGATCGACTTATGCCTTGGTATACCGGAAGAAAAGCGGCTGGGACGACATTAAATCACCCGAAGATCTCGAGCGTCTCCCGGACGAACGTAAGAACAAGCTGCGCATCGCCATGTTCGACGGAGCGCCGGGAACCACCTGGTTGTTCAACCACCAGCTCGCTGATCGGGGGCTGCCGTACCAGAGCATGTCGGGAGATGCGGCGGTCAATACCGCACAAATCCTTGAAAAGGATTTTGCCGAAGGGAAAATCGATATGGTCATCGTGTGGGGGCCGATCGCCGGCTATCTGGTCACCCAGGGAAAACCGGGGCCTTTCGAGATGATACCTATGAAGTCGGAAGGATCGATCAAATTCGATTTTCCGATTTCCATGGCTGTCCGCTTTCCCGACAAGGAGCGAAAAGAAGAATTGAATGCTCTGATCGAACGAAACGCAAAGAAGATCGAAGCGTTATTACACGAGTATCGCGTGCCCTTGGTCGATCAGAGTGGAAACCTGATCGAAGCGGCAAAGAAAAGCAAAAAATAAGTTATGGCGGGAAGGGCAGGGCGGCGGCGCCTTTGCCCCTGCCTCGTAATAACGGTCCCGGTAAACCGAAGGTTTTCAGCTTTCTCGCCGCATGTGTGGAAAGAGAATGACGTCGCGAATGGAGGGTGAATCGGTGAAGAACATGACTAACCGGTCTATGCCGATGCCCTCGCCCGCGGTCGGCGGCAGCCCGTATTCCAGGGCGCGGATATAGTCCGCATCGTAGTGCATCGCTTCCTCATCCCCGGCATCCTTGTCTGCAACCTGCTTTTTGAACCGCTCCGCCTGATCTTCCGGGTCGTTCAACTCCGAAAAGCCATTGGCGATCTCCCGTCCACCGATGAATAGCTCGAAGCGATCGGTCACGAACGGATTCTGATCGTTGCGGCGTGCAAGGGGCGATGTTTCGGTGGGATATTCCGTGATGAATACCGGACCCATCAGTCGATGCTCTACGGTTTTTTCGAAAATCTCGGTCTGGAGTTTGCCTAGGCCATCGCCCGAGGTCACGAGATAACCCAGGCGCTCCGCAACTCGGGCCGCTCGATCGCGATCGGCGAGATCCTCAGCCGTCAGGTCCGGATTGTAGCGAAGAATCGATTCGAGTACGGTCAGCCGTTCGAAAGGCTGCGCTAAATCGTAACTTTGATTCTCGTGTACGACGGTGGCGCTTCCGAAAAGCTTAACGGCTAGGCCGCGCAGCATTTCCTCGGACAAGTCCATCAAGTCGCGGTAGTCCGCATAAGCCTGATAGAACTCCAGCATCGTGAACTCCGGATTGTGCCTGGTGGACAACCCTTCGTTGCGGAAACTGCGGTTGATCTCGAAAACCTTTTCGAACCCGCCGACGACCAGGCGCTTCAGGTAAAGCTCCGGAGCAATGCGGAGATACAAATCCATGTCGAGCGCGTTGTGATGGGTAACAAAAGGCCTAGCACGAGCTCCGCCCGGAATCACTTGCATCATTGGGGTTTCCACTTCGAGAAAGTCCTGCTCGAGCAAAAACTGCCGAATAAACTGAACGATGGTGCTGCGCGTCTTAAAGACACGCCGCGAATCTTCATTCATGACGAGGTCGACATAACGCTGCCGGTGGCGGGTTTCTTCGTCCGTTAGGCCGTGAAATTTCTCCGGCAAGGGGCGCAATGACTTGGTGAGTAGACGGATATCCGTGGCTCGAATGGACAATTCGCCGGTCTTGGTTCGAAATACCGTCCCTTCGACGCCGATGATATCGCCGATATCCCAGTGCTTGAAGGTTTCATATTCGCCTTCCGCCAGGGCATCTTTCTGCAGGAATATCTGCATGCGGCCGGACATGTCCTGAATATGGGCAAAACTCGCTTTGCCCATCAGTCGCTTGCCCATGAGTCGCCCGGCGGCTTTCACCCGGATGTTGCGCGTTTCCAGGGTGGCGCCATCCTCGCCCCCGTATTGGTCATGAAGTGCCTGTACCAGCGTGTTGCGCCGAAAATCGTTGGGGAAGGCAATGCCGCTCCCACGCAATTCCGCCAGTTTTTCCCGCCGTTGCGCGATGAGTTTGTTTTCGTCGAGTTGTTCGGTCATACCGTTTCTTGTTACGAGAATGTTTCAGGGAACGCCCCGATTGAGCGGAGTAAACCAGGCTGTTTGTACCGTGGGCCGAGCGAACGCCGCCCGTCTTTAAGCCTCACAGGCCGCTTTTCAGGCTGGCTTCGATGAACATGTCCAGATCGCCGTCCAACACGGCTTGCGGGTTGCCGGTTTCGACCCCGGTGCGCAAATCCTTGATCCTTGATTGGTCCAGCACGTACGAGCGGATCTGACTACCCCAGCCGATGTCGGATTTGGAATCTTCCAGCTTTTGCTTTTCCGCGTTACGCTTCAGCATCTCCGTTTCGTAGAGCTTCGCCCGCAACTGTTTCATGCATCGGTCGCGGTTGGCGTGCTGAGACCGCTCGGTTTGACACTGGACCACGATGCCGCTCGGGACGTGGGTGATGCGTACGGCGGATTCGGTTCGGTTGACGTGCTGTCCGCCGGCGCCGCTGGCCCGGTATACATCGGTGCGCAGATCGGCCGGATTGATTTCGATATCAATCGTGTCGTCCACTTCGGGTGAAACGAATACCGAGGCGAACGAGGTGTGCCGGCGATTGCCGGAGTCGAAGGGCGATTTTCTGACCAGGCGGTGCACGCCGGTTTCGGTCCTGAGCCAGCCGTACGCGTATTCGCCTTCGAAGCGGATGGTTGCGCTCTTGATACCCGCAACGTCGCCTGGCGACTCTTCCATCAACTCGGTTTTGAATCCACGGCGTTCGCCCCAGCGAAGATACATGCGTTCCAGCATCTCCGCCCAGTCCTGGGCTTCGGTGCCGCCGGACCCTGCCTGAATGTCGAGAAAGGCGTGGCTTGGGTCCATTTCGCCGGCGAACATGCGGCGAAACTCGAGATCGGCTACCAGCTTTTCGAAGCGCTCGAGATCGGTAGCCACAGTGTCGACGGTCGCTTCGTCGTTTTCTTCCGCCGCCAGTTCGAGGAGTTCCTCGGTGTCGTTCACACCTTGTTCAATTCTGATCAGGTTGTTGACGACCGACTCCAGTTGCGTGCGTTCGCGTCCCAGGTTTTGGGCTTTCTCGGGATCCTCCCAGACCTTCGGGTCCTCCAGTTCTCTTAAAACTTCGTCCAGCCGCTCGCGTTTGGTATCGAAGTCAAAGATACCCCCTAAGAGCTGCCTGGCGGCTCTTCAAGTCTTTGATGAGGTTGTAGAGCGGATTGAGTTCGCGCATAGTGAAAAAGCTTTGATGTCCGGCGAAAAAACCGGGATGGTACTACAGATGAGCCCGAAGAAAAACGAGCCGAAACACTCGGCTCGACTCGGCATCAGTTCCAGCGCTCGTCCCGAACCTGAATCATGCCGTTCTCGACCCGGACAGGAAAGCAGGGGAGATCCTCATAGGCCGGGGCTTTTAGGACTTTGCCGGTTTTCAGGCAAAAGCGGGCGCCATGACGAGGGCAAACGATCTCGCAACCTTCCAGCCGGCCGCTCGCGATTTCGGCACCGTCATGGGTGCAGACATCTTCGACGGCATAATACTCGCCGTCGATCATGAACACGGCGACCTCCGTTCCATCGATATCCACGACCACATGCTCGCCGTTTTGCAGGCTGCCTTCGCGGGTGACGTCGATCCAATCGGACATGAAGCGGCTCTCTTTATCCGGTTTATTCGGTGCTGACGGTGTCCGCTTCGTTCTTGAGCGCCGCCTGCAGCGAGTGCCAAGCCAAGGTGGCGCATTTCACCCGGGCCGGGTAGGCGCGAACGCCGGCCAGGACCGCGAGCTTGCCGATTTCTTCGAGATTCACGGCCTCGTCGTTCTTGCCCGTGGTGATGCGGTGAAAGATGTCGAACAAATGCTGGGCCTCGTCCTCGGTCTGACCCTTGACGATTTCGGTCATGAGCGACGCCGAAGCCGTCGAAATGGCGCAGCCGGAGCCCTGGAAGCTCACGTCCTCGATCACGCCGTCGTTCACCTTGACGTAAAGCGTGATTTTGTCGCCGCACAGCGGGTTGAACCCCTCGATCTTGCGGTTGGCGTCTTCCATGACCCGGAAGTTGCGCGGATTGCGGTTATGGTCGAACACGACTTCCTGATAGAGATCCCTGATCTGATCCAGCATTAGCCGAACACCTCGATGACTTTTCGAATACCGTCCACCAGGATATCGATTTCCTCGAAGGTATTGTAGAGCCCGAAGGAGGCGCGGGCGGTCGCGGGCAGGCCGAAGAAGTCCATCACCGGCATGGCGCAATGGTGCCCGGCGCGGATGGCGATGCCGAGGTGGTCCAGAATCGTGCCGATATCGTGGGGATGAATGCGTTCCAATGTGAAGGAAAGAATGGCGCCTTTCCGTTCCGCCGTGCCGACCGGTGTCAACTCGGGAATTTCGAGGGCCCGCTCCGTGGCGTAGTGCAACAACCGGGCCTCGTATTCGGCGATTGCGTCCAGGCCGATGGCTTGGAGATAATCCACCGCCGCGCCTAGGGCGATCGCATCCACGATGTTCGGCGTGCCGGCTTCGAACTTGAAGGGCAGGGTGTTGTACTCGGTCTTGTCGAACGTGACGCGGCGAATCATGTCGCCGCCGCCCTGATAAGGCGGCATCGCCTCGAGCCATTTCTCCTTCCCGTAGAGAATGCCGATGCCGGTCGGGCCGTACAGCTTGTGGCCGGACAGGGCGTAGAAATCGCAGTCCAGGTCCTGGACGTCCACCACCATGTGAGGTGCCGCTTGCGCGCCGTCCAGGAGCACCGGAATTTCCCGGCTATGGGCCAACTCGATGATGGCTTTGACCGGATTGATCGTTCCCAGGGCATTGGACATGTGGCAGACCGAAACCAGACGGGTGCGCGGCGACAAGAGCTTTTCGAACTCGTCCGGCACCAGTTCGCCCTTTGTGTCGATCGGAGCCACTTTCAATTTGGCGCCGGTTTGTTCGCATAGCATCTGCCAGGGCACGATGTTGGAGTGATGCTCCATGGCGGTGATGAGGATTTCGTCGCCTTCTTTCAAAGTGCTCCGGCCGAAGCTTTGGGCAACGAGGTTGATCGCCTCGGTGGTGCCCCGCACGAACACGATTTCGTGGCTATGCCTGGCGTTCAGGAATTTTTGCACGTTCTCGCGCGCGGCTTCGAAAAGATCGGTCGAGCGCTGGCTCAGGGTATGCACGCCGCGGTGAACATTGGAGTAGTCGTTCTCGTATACCCGGCGGATGCAATCGATCACCGTCTTGGGTTTCTGCGTGGTGGCGGCGTTATCTAGATAGACCAGCGGTTTACCGTTCACCGTTTGGCGGAGAATCGGAAAGTCCTCGCGAATGCGAGTGACGTCATAACCCGCCGTGCTCGACCGGGCTTTCAGGCCGGCCGCACTCGGGGCGGAATGAGCTGGATTCTGTGGCATGGCGGCTTGGGAAGCGTAAACCTTGTTCATAGCCAATCCTTTCGGATATCGGATTGCGGCAGGAAAGACAACAGTTCGTCTTGAACCAGTTTCTTGAGACTGCTCAGCCGTATCTTTTCGACCATCTCGTTGGCAAAGGCGAAGGTGAGCATATTGCGCGCCGTCGGTTCGTCCACGCCGCGCGATTCGAGATAAAAGACGGCCTCCGGATCGAGTTGTCCGACAGTCACGCCGTGGGCGCATTTCACGTCGTCCGCGTGAATTTCCAGCTGCGGCTTGCTGTCGATCTCGGCGTCTTCCGACAGGAGCAGGTTGCGGTTGCTCATTTCGGCATCGGTTTTCTGAGCTTCCGGGTGAACAACGATGCGCCCGGAAAAGACGCCCCGCGCGCGATCCCCGGCGATGCCCCGGTAGGTTTCGCGGCTGGTGCCGCAGGGTGCCCGGTGATGGATCAGGGTCTGGGTGTCCAGATGCCGCCGTCCGGTCGCGAGGAACAGTCCGTCCAGTTCGCACTCCGCCCCATGGCCCAATTGAGCGTGAATCTCGGTACGAGCCAAAAGGCCCCCGAAAGCGAGATGATGCTGGCGGAACCGGGCCGAGCGCGCCTCGCGCGCGTAAATGCCGCCGAAGTGATAGCCCTTGACGGTTTCGCTCTGGAGCTTGTAATGCTGGAGTCCGGAATTCTCGCCCACTGAAATCTCGGTGACCGAGGCGGTGAGATAGCTCGAGTCTCCGGCGCCCGCATACGTTTCGACGATGCCGGCTCCGGCATTCTGCTCCAGCGCGATGAGATTGCGGGTCACGGCCAGTCCGTCCGGGCGTGTCGAGAAATGGATCACCTGCAAGGGCTTATCCAGAACCTTGCCGGCCGGCATGTGCACGAACGCGCCGTCTCTGAAATACGCGGTAGTGAAGGCGATGAAACCGTGAGCTTCTTCCGGAACCGCTTGGTTGAATAAGCCCTCGATCCGATCGGGATACTGTTCCAGCGCGTTCGCAAGAGATGTCGCGATTACGCCCTCGGGAAGGTCGGCAGTCACGGAATGTTCGGCGGAATAAATGCCGTCGACGAAGACCAGCGACCAGGCACCTTCCAGACGGAGCCGCGCCAGAGCGTTGGTATCCGCCGCGCCTGCGGGCGCGCCCACAGTCGGCACGAACAGCTTCTTCTCCAGGGCAGCGACATTGGTGTATTTCCACTCTTCCTCGCGCGGCGAGGGAAAGCCGCCGACGGAGAAGCGGCTTCGAGCCTCTTCCCGCAACCGGCGCAGCCACGGTAGATGCTCGTCGGGCAGGGCCAATGCCCGATAGTGTTCGACGTAGTACTGAGCAGCGCTCATATCAGGCACCCGCGGATGTCAGTTGATCAACCCAGCCGTAGCCTTTCTTTTCCAGTTCCAGTGCCAGGCCGGCGTCGCCCGATTTGGCGATTCGGCCGTGCGCAAGCACATGAACATAGTCCGGCTTGATGTAGTTGAGCAGGCGCTGGTAATGGGTGACCAGGATGAAGGAGCGGTTCGGCGTACGCAGGGAATTCACGCCTTCCGCCACTAGCCTGAGCGCGTCGATGTCGAGCCCGGAGTCGGTTTCGTCGAGAATGCACAGGCTCGGTTCGAGTACCGCCATCTGGAGGATTTCGTTGCGCTTCTTTTCCCCGCCGGAGAAGCCTTCGTTGACGCCGCGGTACAGGAATTGTTCATCCAGGTTCACGGCCTTGATCTTCTCCTTGACCAGTTTCAGAAAATCCATCGCGTCGACTTCGCTCAGGCCCCGATGTTTGCGGATGGCGTTCAGGGCGGCTTTCAAGAGATAAATATTGCTGACGCCGGCGATTTCCACCGGATATTGAAAGGCGAGAAAAACGCCTTCCCGGGCGCGCTCTTCGGGTTTCATCTCCAGAAGATTCCGGCCAAGGTAGCTCACGGTTCCTGCGGTGATTTCATAACCCGCGCGGCCGGCGAGCACGTGCGACAAGGTGCTTTTGCCGGAGCCGTTTGGTCCCATGATGGCGTGAACCTCGCCGGGTTTGATGTCCAGGGTGATGCCCTTGAGGATGGGCTTGTCGTCGACCCGGACGTGGAGATTCTCGATCTTGAGCATGACTGACTTACCTAGATTTGTCTGTTGAATTGGCCGGCCGGGATACTAGCCTACGCTGCCTTCCAAACTGATTCCCAAGAGTGCCTGGGCTTCCACGGCGAATTCCATGGGCAATTCCTTGAACACCTGCTTGCAGAAGCCGTTCACGATCATCGAGACGGCATCCTCGGCGGACAGGCCGCGCTGCATGCAGAAGAACAGCTGGTCCTCGCTGATCTTGGATGTGGTGGCTTCGTGTTCCACCTGCGCCGTGGGCTGCTTGACCTCGATGTAGGGGAAGGTATGCGCGCCGCAGCGATCGCCGATCAGCAGCGAGTCGCACTGGGTGTAATTGCGTGCGTTCTCGGCCGATTTCAGGATTTTCACCAGGCCGCGATAGCTGTTCTGGGCGCGGCCGGCGGAAATTCCCTTGGAAATGATAGTGCTCTTGGTGTCCTTGCCGAGGTGGATCATCTTGGTGCCGGTATCCGCCTGCTGGCAATGATTGGTCACCGCCACCGAGTAGAATTCGCCGACCGACTCGTCTCCGCGCAGGATGCAACTCGGGTATTTCCAGGTGATGGCCGATCCCGTTTCCACCTGGGTCCAGGAAATCTTGGATTTGCGGCCCCGGCAATCGCCCCGCTTGGTGACGAAGTTGTAGATGCCGCCCCGGCCTTCCTCATCGCCCGGATACCAGTTCTGCACGGTCGAATATTTGATCTCGGCGTTGTCGAGGGCCACCAATTCCACCACCGCGGCGTGGAGCTGGTTCTCATCCCGCATCGGGGCGGTGCAGCCTTCGAGATAGCTGACGTAAGAACTTTCTTCGGCAATGATGAGGGTGCGTTCGAACTGGCCCGTCTTGGCGGCGTTGATGCGGAAATAGGTGGACAGTTCCATCGGGCAGCGCACGCCTTTCGGGATGTAGACAAAGGAGCCGTCCGAGAATACCGCCGAATTGAGCGCCGCGAAGAAATTGTCGCCGGGTGGTACGACGCTGCCGAGGTACTGGCGCACCAGGTCGGGATGATTCTGGATCGCTTCCGACATGGAACAGAAGATCACTCCGGCCGACGCCAGCTTCTCCTTGAAGGTGGTCGCTACCGATACGCTGTCGAACACGGCGTCGATGGCGACGCCGGCCAGCCGTTCCTGCTCGTAAAGTGGGATGCCGAGCTTGTTGTAGGTTTCCAGCAGTTTCGGATCCACCTCGTCCAAGCTCTTCGGCTGTTCCTGAGTCTTCGGCGCCGAATAGTAGCTCACGGCCTGATAATCGATGGGACCATAGTGGACGAAAGCCCACTTCGGTTCCTTCATCTTAAGCCAGTGGCGAAAGGCTTCCAGCCGCCATTCGAGCATGAACTCCGGTTCGTTCTTCCTGGCCGAGATGGCGCGTATCACGTCCTCGTTGAGGCCGGGCGGCAGGGTGTCCGCCTCCAGATCGGTGACGAAACCGGGCGTATAGTCCTTCTTGATGAGTTTATCGAGGGTTTTCGCTGTCGCAGACATGACGTTTACTCCGCGTCTTTATCTCGGCTGATAGTGAAGGGTGCTGACCGGGATACGGATTTCCTCGGGCGCTTTCGTCAAGGGCATGACCATGTCGGCCAGGCTGACGGATTCGAGAGCGGTTCGGATCGCCCGGTTGATGACACCCCAGTTGCCCCGAATCTGGCACGACGAGGACTGCTGGCATTGATCATGTTCGAGTCCGCATTCCGTTAGGGCAATCGGCCCTTCGAGGGCGTAAATGATGGTCGCCACGCTGGTTTTGGCCGGCGGTCGGGTCAGCTGATAGCCGCCCTTGGCGCCGCGTGTGGATTTAAGAATGTCGGCTTTGGTCAAAATCTTTAGAATCTTGCTCACTGTCGGTATTGCGACTCCCGTCGAGTCGGCCAAATCGGTCGCGGCATATGTGCGTTCAGGTTCTCTGGCCATATGTCCCAGAACAATGATGGCGTAATCGGTTAATTTGCTGATGCGAAGCATGAAGCTACCTGTGTAATTGAGGACCATTTTAGTCCTATATAAATCCCAAGTAAAGAAGTAGGCTATTCTTGGGTTTGATCGATATTTTTGAGGCTGCAAGCATGATCTAAGTGTGGTTGAGCGATTCGCGTGTCTCAGGGAACAATCGTTCGGCGCTATACTGTTACGCAATCGCACCGAATAGCGCTGCAAAGACAGTTTTGTTGCCAATTAAGGAAAATACGTGATGACCAGAGTTTATCCATTCTTCGGGATTTTTCTTCAGCGTACTCTCGCTGCTTTAGCGTTCGGTTTCGGAGCCGTGGCTGTCGTTCTGGCCGATGGCGAGGCTCAGGAGTTCATCCCGGATACGCCGGCCATCCATATTCAAAGTCTCATCAAGGAAGCTGCGCACCCCAGGTTGCGATGGGGCAAGTTCCCCGATTATCAGGCACAGATGGAGCAGTTGTATCTTCAGAATGGCCTCATCCCATTATGGCTGAATGATGGAAAGCCCACTCGGCAGGCGCGAATATTGGTGGCGAGCTTGGAGGACGCGGATAACAGAGGCTTGAACGCTGCGGATTACGATGCCGAGCTTTTGAATCAATGGCTCGGTGAATTTGAGGGGACAGTCGCGAATCCGCGGGAAATCGCTTTCTTCGATGTGGCTCTGAGTCTCGCGACGATGCGTTATGTATCGAATCTTTATATGGGACGTATCAACCCTAATAATGTCGATTACGGACTCAGCGTAGAGCCCAAGCGAGTTGACTTGCCGAACTTGGTTCAGAAGGCGGCACAGAGCGAGAACCCGGATTCGATCATCAATGCTTTGGAACCCAAGTTTCCGATCTATGAGCGGCTGAAGGCGGCACTGCCCCGCTATCAGCGGCTGGCAAAGGAAATCGATTCCGTTCGGTTCTCGTTTCCGGCGAGATTCAGGCCGGGAGATCGCCATAAGGACGTACCACGTCTTAGGCACTTATTGCACGCTCTCGGGGATTTGGCGGAAATCGACCCGGCCACGGTGGACTCCCCGATCTATGAACCCGAATTAGCGAAAGCGGTCAAGCAGTTTCAGCAGCGCCACGGGCTGGCGACCGATGGTATTATCGGAAAGAATTCGCTGGCTCAGCTTAATTTTCCGCTTGCGGATAGGCTTCGCCAAATCCAGCTCGGATTGGAGCGGCTCCGCTGGTTGCCGGAACGGATTCCCGGCGACTATCTGGTCGTCAACATTCCATCATTCCAGCTTTTTGGCTTTAGGAACGGGGCGGCTTTCGGTCAATCCGATCTGCAGATGAACGTTATCGTCGGAGAGTCCGTCAACGGACGCCATACGCCCGTGTTCCACTCCGATATGACATACATCATCTTTCGGCCCTACTGGAATCTGCCGTATCGGATCACGGTCAAGGAGATGTTGCCGCAGATTCTCCGCAATCCCGGGTACTTGGCGAAGCATAATCTGGAGATTGTGGCAAATTTCTCGCCCAGCGCACCCGTTTATGAGCCGAACTTCAGAAACGTCGAGATGTTATCGACCGGTGCTCTCAAATTGCGGCAAAAACCGGGCCCCAAAAATGCACTGGGTTTGGTCAAGTTTGCGTTTCCCAACCACAACAACATTTATCTTCACAGTACGCCGTCGAAGGGATTGTTCAAAAAAGCCAGGCGCGATTTCAGCCATGGCTGTATCCGAGTGGAAGATCCGGTGGGTCTTGCGCAATTCATCCTCGCCGATCAGGGCGAATGGACCCGGGAACGGATCGAATCACTCATGAATGGCACTAGGCCGAGAACCGTTACCTTAAAGCAGGCCGTGCCGGTTTACATCTTCTATTCGACGGTGTTGGCGGACGAGTCGGGCAGCGTAAGCTTCTACAACGATATCTACGGCCACGACCTGGTCCTCAGTGACCTTTTGGCCAAAGGGTTTCCTTATCCGTCGTGACCTTCGACGGGATGATCCGTTGGCGGCCCGGCCGAACGACCCCCGAATGCGGTCAAAATTGTATGGGCCTGCGAGCTTGGGAACCGGCTCAGGCGCGCACGCCTCTACCAAAACAGGATGGTGGATCTCATGAACGGTAATGCGGCGAACCCGGGATCTCCAACCGATGAAGCGGCGAAGGAAGCTTTCATTCCGGCCATGCGCGAATTGGTTCGGGCATACCAGGCATTTGCCGCTTACTCTGCGGAGCACGTCCGGAAAATGGGGCTCACGCCCCCCCAGTTCGACGTCATCAGCACGCTGGGAAACACGACGGGAATGCCGCTTCACAAGCTGGCGGAAAAAACGCTCATTACCAAGGGAACCCTAACCGGTATCGTAGATCGGCTGGAGCAAAAAGGCTTGCTTCAGCGCGTAGTGCCCGCCGCAAACCGAAGGAGTTTTATTGCCGTCCTGACCCCTGAAGGCGAGCGGGTTTTCGAAGAGGTGTTTCCGGCGCACATGGCCTATCTCAAGAAACGCTTCGGTCAGCTCAGCGAGCGGGAACTGGAGCAGACTGAGATGGTTTTGGCGCGCTTGCGGGAGCTCTTCTGAAATAATTTTTATGCAAATAGTTTGTGTTAGGACTATTATGGTTAGGACATTTGTGTGCCTGTCGGTACAACATGACCGTAAATTCAGCCCGATCCTGCAGCGCGTTGCCTATGAAGGTCAGCGTCCAGAGTCGATACGCTTTTGTAGTCAATCTGAATCCGCGGTTCCGACCTCGTTACATCAATCAGCTTTTGAAAACTCGGAAGGAGATCATCATGAACAATCCTGTTTACACGTCGCGCAAATCCCGGTCAGCCTGTAGTCTTTCTTTAATCGCCGCTTTTTTCTTGCATACCGGGCCGGTCGCCGCCGAAGATGCCTACAAGGAGCAAACGGACAGCCCGGCCGGCACCTATCAAATCGACCCTGAGCACTCGTCAGTGCGCTTTACGGTGGGTCATTTGGGCGTAAGTGAGATGGAAGGCCGCTTCAACGCCATCAGCGGCAGCTTCAGCCTGGATCCCGCTAGTCCAGAACAAACCAAGGTATCGGTGGAAGTTCCGCTGAAAAGTCTCGACACCAACCACAAGCAGCGCGATAAGGATTTGTTGGGGCCGGATTTCTTCAATGCCAAGCAGTTTCCGACCATGTCGTTCACAGGCACCAAATTGGAGTGGCAAGACAAGAAGACTGGGCTACTGACCGGTAACTTGGTGCTGCACGGAGTGACAAAACCCGTCACCTTCGACCTGCGCCACGTCGGTGCCGGGTCGGATCCCTGGGGCGGCTACCGCTCCGGCTATGTCGCCACTACTACGATCAAGCGCAGTGATTTCGGCATGAAATACATGTTGAACGGCATCAGCGACACGATACAGGTACAGGTGAATATCGAAGGCAAGCGCAAATAAAGGGAACACGCATGCCGGCGGCACTAGCCGCCGGCACAAGTTGTCTAGCGGGGAGACGGTAATGAGCCTATTTTCTTCGTTCTTGGCAACCATGCTGCTGCGAACCATCGCCGTTCCAATAATGACCGTGCTGATTGGCATGACTATCGGCCGGATTGGAAGAGGGGTTCAATCATCGCGGCAATACTTGAAGATACTGAGCGGGGTTTCCGTAGGGGCAGGCTTTTTGGCGGCCTACGCGGCGATTTACGGTGGATTCGCGTTTCCGCCATTGCAGGTGTTAGACTGGATACCGCTTCTGCTGCTCGGGGTCTTGATCGTGTTTTCCATCGACGATGCCCGCAATTTTTCTCCGGGGGTGCGCGTAAGTCTGCAGGGCGTGTTTGCTTTATCGATGAGCAGTCTGCTGCTGTGGCCAGTCGTGAGCCAGATCGATTTCATGCGCACAACGTTTACCGTGTCCGGAGTCGCTGTGATATGGTTCGGGCTTTGGACGCATGCCGACCAGTCGGCGCAGCGGAATGCCATGAGCGGTGTTACGATTATCGCCGCGGCTGCCGGCGTAGCCGTCGTCTCAACCATAATGGGCAGCATACTGCTGGGGCAACTTGGTGCTGCGCTGGCGTCAGCGCTGAGTGGCTGGTTGCTGTGGCATTGTCTGCGTGTCCAGTGTCCGATGGGACATGCAGGCACGGCGGTGGCGATGGTGACCTTGGGGTGCTTGTTACTTGTCGCCCATTTTTATTCCGAACTGTCGATGAGCAGCAGCTTGCTGCTTCTGGCCGCCTTGGGGGCCAACCTGCCGGTTTCCCTTTTGCAGCGATCACAACCGGGATTGAGTACACAGCGTGCAGCTGTCCTGACCGGTCTGGCTGCGTTGGTGCCGGTCGCGATCGCCATAGCAATTACGGTGCTTTTCGATATGTCGGAAGACAGCGGCTATGGCAGGTACTGAATCAGGTTCGTGCGATAAACGGAAGGCCATGCTGATACACGGCATCAATCATATTGTGTTGAAGGTGCGCGACCTCGAGGCATCCGATCGGTTCTACCGGGAGATTCTGAATCTGAGGCTGGTGGGACAGCGTCCCGGAATGCGGTTTTATTCCGCTGGCGCTCATCATCATGATCTCGCACTGATGCAGGTGGGGACGGGGGCGGCGGTCCCCGCTTCGCGTGAGACCGGGTTAGCCCATTTTTGCCTGAACGTCGTCGATGAAGCTGCGCTTGTGGAACTTTACCGGAAATGTTTGGACGCCGGGATCGCCGTGTCGGATGGCGTGGATCACAGGGTGATGCGCGCATTTTATATCCTGGATCCGGACGGTCATGTGGTGGAGTTGGGTGTGGACATGCCGGTGGAGCACTGGGGGAGCGATCCCAACCCCTATTCGGTGGATAAACCGTATCCGCTTGACGTGGCTTCCCAAACGGAGAAGAAGAAAAATGCTCAAAGAAGAAGCGACTGACACATTGTCAGTCAATGACATCAAGGATTTGCGTTCTGCGCTGGCTTTCCTCGCAAGCAAGCCCGGGCAATTGCTGACCACCAAGAAGCTGGTGGATCCACACGGCGAATTGGCGGGCATTTATCGCAAGATCGGTGCCGGGACGCCGGTCGTTCCGCCGACCCGGATCGGTCCGGCCATGATATTCGAGAACGTGAAGGGATACGACATGAGGGTGGCGGTAGGGATACTCGCGAGCAGGGAAAGAACGGCATTGTTGTTGAACAGTTCTGTCGAAAGTCTGCCCTTCGCGCTGCTCGATGCGCTCAATCACCCCATCGCTCCCGTCACCGTCCCAGGCTCACATGCGCCTTGCCAGGAAAATGTGCATCTTGCGCCGCTGGACATCCGGACCCTGATACCAGCGCCTACCAATACCCTGCTGGACGCAGGTCCCTATTTCAATATGGGCTTGTTGCGGGCCGAAGATCCTGAGACCGGGGAAGCAGATGTCACCATACACCGATTGTGTGTCCAGGGGCCGGATCGTCTGACGGTTTATTTCGTCCCCGGGCGTCATATCGACCAGTTCCGTATGAAGGCCGAGCGTCTCGGACGACCGCTGCCGGTGTCCATCAATATGGGCCTGGATCCCGCAATATACGTTGGCGCCTGCTTTGAACCTCCTACTACGCCGCTGGGATTCGATGAATTAACGATCTCGGGCGGTTTGCGAAAGCGTCCGATCGAGCTGGTGGATTGCGTCTCGGTTGCCGCCAAGGCCATAGCACACGCGGAGATCGTGATCGAAGGCGAGATTCTACCCGGAGAGCGCATGCGCGAGGATATCAACACGAATACAGGGTACGCCATGCCGGAATTTCCCGGTTACCTCGGCAACGCGCAAGCCGAACTGCCGGTGATCCGTGTGACGGCAGTTACACACCGAAACAATCCTATCTTGCAGACGATCGTCGGCCCCGGTGAAGAACATGTCAACCTCGCTGGAATTCCCACCGAAGCCAGCATTTTGCAGCTTGTAGAAAAGAGCATGCCGGGACGGCTTCTGAATGTATACGCCCATTCTGCGGGCGGCGGAAAATATCTGGCGATTTTGCAATTCAGGAAATCGTCGATTCGGGATGAAGGACGGCAGCGACAAGCCGCGCTGGTTGCTTTTGCGGCATTCTCGGAACTGAAGCACGTGATCCTGGTGGACGAGGACGTCAATATTTTCGACAGCAACGATGTGCTTTGGGCCATGACCACTCGTTACCAGGGAGATGTCAGCACCGTGTTCATTCCCGGGGTACGCTGTCATCCTCTGGATCCATCCCAGACACCGCAATTCAGTCCGTCGATTCCGGCTGAAGGCATTTCCTGCAAAACAATCTTCGATTGTACGGTTCCCTATCACTTGCGCGATCAATTCGTGCGAGCCGACTTCGTGGACGTGAACGTCGAGGATTTACTGTCCTAGGGAAGTCATACGGAACACGGATGAAGCCTTGATCGAAAACATCCTTATTCGGGCGCGTCGGGCGCGGAAGAATTCGTAGACCGTCAGGATGGCGGAAAAATGAGGGCCGCGGCTACGATGCGGGCAAGACCGTCAAAGCCGATTCGATACCGGATGCGAAACTTAAGGAAGCTCTGGATAAGCCCTTTCCCTCTGGGAGAGGGCGGGTTGGGGCCTGTTGGATCAATCCGTTGCACAGGTCGCTTCTCCGAATTGGAGACTTGATCAGAGCTTGCTTAAGGTATCGAAGGGTTTCAGATCCGCCTTCGGAAGGCGTAGTCGGTGTGCGCCGGCCCGGAAAGATTCCCTGGCCCGGCGGTCCGGCGCACCGGCCGATTAGTGGTGGGCAGCGGCTGCGGTTCCGCCCTGGCCGTCCGGAATCCCGATGCGGACATTCTGCATCATGCCCTGGTCTTCATGATCGAGGATGTGGCAGTGCAGCACGAAATCACCAATGTAGCGCTGATAGCGAGTACGCACCACCAAGGTATAGATTCCGGTACCCGGATTAGAATTGCAGGTGTCGAACCCGATCAGGCTCTTGAGCCAGAGTGTGTCCTTCCACACGCCTTTCAGTCCGGGGTATTGCGGATCGATACAGCCGCCGGCATTGTCGATTTCACCGGGCGCACTGATATCCCTGCCGCTCGGATCGAGAATCTTGACGATCTGGAACGGATTGATGTGGATGTGGAACGGATGGCTGACGAAATGTGACTGCATTGTCCATTCGTCCACGCCGCCCAGGGTCAGGGTCCGATCAAAGTTGCTTGGATCGTAGGCCTGAAAGTCCGGGTTTGGTCCCAGGTCATTGCTGACCAAGAATTTGAAGTCAGGTGCGTTTGACACATCGATGAAAAAGCCCAGTTCCTGCGTGCCGGTGACCTCGCTGTCGGCGATGTCCGGATGCGGCGTGAAACGGGTAAGCTTCAGCCCGTCTTCGAGATCGGCCACGATCTGAGACCGGACCGATACCGGCATGGTGCGTCGGGCGGCGGTGACTAGCGCTTGTGTCAGGTAATCGTGGACGTCCTGGACTTTCCGGCCTGCACCGGCCACCACCACGCCCAGCAGTTGACGGCTCTCCGCCGCACCGCTGATGCTGCCCGCGGCCGGGGCGGATGTGTCGATCACGCAGTACGGGCCGGCTTCCGGGAAAACCACCAGGGCATCGCTGCGGTAGCCGGGCTGCAAGACCGTCACCGGAGTCTGCCAGGCCGCTGCCCGGGTCAGGCCGTCCTCGGCGATGACATGGAAGGGAATCGGATCGCCCACGCAGTTGTTCGCGATGAAGCGATCGGCATCCGCGGTTGTCAGCCTATTGACGTGGGACGAACCGGACTTGAGGCGCCGGAATTGCAGGCTGATGGTGTCGCGCACGCCGGCGTGGATCATCCGCCAGCGCTCGATCTCGCCGGCCCTGGCCTTGAAAGTCGGCAGAACGGCGCCGTTGATGCTGGTGTAGCGGCCGGACAGCGGCCAGCTGCCGGGGCCGAACTGGTCGTAGGATTCGATGCCGTGAATGCCGGTTTTGCTATTGGGACAATTCCAGACGACCTGGCCGTAGCTGTCTTTCAGAACGTTGCCGTATTCATCGAGACAGGCGTACTGGATCTGTTGCAGCACCAGCACTCTTTCCCGCAGGGGCTGGCCGTTGGGGTTTTTCAGCAGGGTGTCGATGTCGCCGTTGGCGGTATCGCTGGGCAGCCGGTCGCCCCGCACGATGAGGGCGCCAGCCATGCCGCTCGAGACCTGGAGCGCGGTCGAGCCGTGCAGGTGCGAGTGGTACCAGTAGGTCCCGGCGGGATGGTCCGGCGGAAGGTTGTACTCGTACTGAAAGCTCACTCCGGGATTGATCGTCAACAGCACGTTGTCGCTGTTGCCGGTCGGGCTGACCCACAAGCCGTGCCCGTGCAGGTTGGTGCTGTTGAAGCAATGTGGGGTATTGACATCGCCGTCGGGGGGAGGGCAGCTGGGATCGGCCGGCAGCTTATTGTTAAGCGTGATACGTACGGTATCGCCCGGCGTCACCTCGATGGTGGGTGCGACGAAGGGGCGGTTCGGATTGGTGTCGGTCCCGACGTAGCTGCGCAGACGCACCTTGTCGTACTTTCCGGTGGCCGGATTGTAAAGCTGGCTGTCGGTGTAGACGATGTTGAGGTCGAGCTCCCGCTCCATGCCGACCCTCGGCCCGGGCGTCGGACGCGGCATAAGGGTCATCCGGGACTGCGTACCCTCGCGGAGTTCGAGCCGGGGCGGATCTTCCACCACGCGCTCTTCGACCGCCGCGCGAGCGGGCGAGGCGCTCCAAAACGCGAGCGGAGCCAAGGCGGCTAGGGTGATCGTCGCAGTAGCGCCCGTATGGAAGACGGCGTCCCCCATGACATCGAGATGTCGACGAATCGTCTTGATTTTTTTGGTCATTGCTAGTCCTCACTCTTCGTATGGTTATTAAGTGATACCAGACCGGTTTCGGAATGGTGCTACCCAGCGGTCAGCGTCCGAGTTTCATCCTAAGGGTCGAAGATGAAAACGAAGCACGCTTGCCCTGCTGAAATGACGATCATTTCACGGGCTGTTTTCAGTTCGGTGCCGGAAGCTCCCGTGTGCCGCCGGCAAATGCAACGAATAGGGCAGCACGTGCCCAGGGCGTTCATCGGTGCGGCCTAAGGCGCAGGCTGACAAGCCGGGAAGGCCGCGCTAGCTTCGTACATGTCCATTTGCCGAACAAGGCACTAAGTCACTCGCCGAATGTGCGATGGTTCACTGAAATAAGGGCAAATCTGTGAGTATGGCTGGACGCCGGTGCGGAATCGCGACACCACGGCGTCGAACGGCGTGGTTTTCCGTGGAGGCCGCGGATGTCTACATTACCTGCGGTTCGGGAACTTTGGCTTTCCGAAGGAAGAACTTTGTTCTATCCCAAGATGGCGAACGAGGCGATTCAGAGCCCATCCCGCTGTCCATGCGGTCCGGTATTGCTCGAAAGACACCTCTGCACGAAACCACTGGCCAGGATTACCAAATTGCCGCCTTATTCTTGGCCGGGCTTGGCTGATCCCAATTTGTTGGAGTCGCGCGCGGAAATATTTCACAGAACGATACGACTCACGTCGTTAATCTTAGCCCAACTCTGATTCAGTCAGGGGGTCAACAACAGAAGGAATGGGTATTTTCTTCATAGGATGAATAGTGATTCCCGACATTCATGGAAGAAGAAAATCACCCGCCAATTCACGGCATGATTCTAATCTCAATGCCGAATTAAAAAATTGTTGGCGTCGTTCATTTAATTATTTGTGATTATTTCAATCCAGAGGTTATGAAAATGTTTTTAGATACGTCTATGAATCTGTGTACTTCAGTATTGCCGAAGTTTTCGTTTAACGAAGCCGTCGATATTGCAATCCATTCCGGGTATCAGGGCATCGAACTTCGGGTAAACGATAACTTCCATAAAAGCTTGGAAGATTTGGATCAGGAAGGATTCTTCTTGAGACGTAAACTTGAGCGTGCAGGATTAGCGGTTCCGGTATTGAACTCGTATTTACCGGTGGATGATGAAGGATCGGTCGATCAGTTGCTACAAGTCGCCGAGAAAATGGGGGTGCCGAAAGTACGGCTGGTATTGCCGAGAGGTTGTCACGCCAGTGTGGCAAGGCTCGCGCAGATCAACGAAATTATTCCTTCTTACGAGGCGCTGCAGGAACCGCAGGAATTGATGGTTTCATTGAGAAAAACGCTTAGACAACTCGAACGCAAGGCCTATAAGGCCGGTGTGCAGGTTCTGCTGGAGCTTCACTGGGGAACGGTCATGAGCAGTTTCAGCAGTGCTTTTTGTCTTGTAAACGACCTCGATCCGGACTGCGTTGCCATTACATTCGACCCGGCCAATATGATGGTGGAAGGCAAGGAGGACTGGGAGTTCGGCATCAAACTGATCCGTTCACACCTGGTCAACGTGCATGTCAAGAACATGAATTGGAAACAGACTTCTACCGGCTGGGCCTGGGGTTGGGCGCCTTTGAACCGCGGAATGGTGGATTGGAAAGAACTCATTTCCTTGCTCGAGCAGAATGGATATGCCGGTGACTATGCCATGGAAGACTTTCTGGTTCCCAATGCGGATAGGGAATCGGCGATCACCTATTTGCGGCAGGCACGTACCGAGTTCCATGAAGTTTTTCTTCGCGCAGCCGCTCCGAGGCATCTGGCTGCGAGTTGATTCAGGCGAGAGGTTTTTAGAAGTTTGCCTGTTATCGATGTTCGAGAGGATTGGAGATGCTTACAAAGATAAAATCCAAAACAACAAGAGGGCAACCCATTGAAACGACGGACGGACGTCACTATGGGATCGCTTGCGGCGAAATTCAGCGAGACCGGATGAGCCGTTACAAGAACGGTAAACGGCTCATCGTGAATGGATTTCTTGTGCTATTTGCAGGCGTGGAGTAAACCACGCCTTTTTTCTTTAGTTCTGAATACGGGATTCCGCTTGGTAACGGGTCGCTCAAGAGTCCGGGCAGTCTCTTTCGAGAAGTTCGATTCAGAAATTTTTTGTCCCTAACTCGGTTCCCGGGCGATCATCACCGCGTGTGACAAGTTTTCCCGACTTTCCGATAAAACGCAGCATTGCCCGAGCGATTCCATCACCTTCCTATTCCAACTCCGCTTCCTCGCTTTTCATTACCAAGAACGAACTCTGCCGGTATCCAAATGAACGAAGTTGGAGCGCCGATAATAGCCGACTCCGCCCTGTTGCAGAGCAAGGGCCGCTTTCTGGATCGTGCGTGTACTGACATCGCTCATACGAATATCGATCGCCTTGCCTTCCATATGCAAGCTGTGTTCGGCCACGCCATGTTTGATCTTTCGCAGCATCCGATTCGTTTCCGGAGACCGATATCCCGAGATCACCTGAAACGTGCCACGGCTCCTGGTGAAGACTGAAACGGCATATAGCAAATCGATCAAGGCCGGATCCACCGGGTGAATGGTATTGGTTCGGTGGTCCCTCAGAAAATGGCTGAACTGTCGCAAAGTTCGACGGTCGTAGTATTGTTGCGGGCAACAAAGGAGTGTTAATTCTTCGCCGGTATTCAGATTATGAAATGAGAGTTTGCGCTCTCTGCTTACAATTTTCGCAAATGCATCGGCCGAGGGTAAAAGCAGTGCCCCGACCGCGGCCATTCCGGCACGGGTTAGAAATGCTCGCCGCGATAGGCTATTACCGGGCATTTTATGCGGATCGTGAGAATTCATGTTAGTGCTCATATGCTAAGTTCCTTTTTGAATAAGGTCTTCGCATAGGCATCGACGAATTCTCCGTAGTCCCTTCTCCGCCACCAACGCACGGAGGCGGGGAATTCGTCGATGCCTGGGTGAACGGTACCCCGCTCACCGAAAAACCCGAACTTTACTTTTCGAGTCTCATTGAATCAAGTCTTAAATCCACCTCCTCGTGAAAAAGCATAGATCATACCAACGATCTGTGCTCCTAAATGGTTGTGATTCAATGCTTCACGGTTTCCTCGATATCGTCTCTACCTCTTCTTTAAATGCTTCTTTTCTCATGAAGAAATACTGATGGTGTCGAAATTCGCTGCCCGATTATAGGCGCTCGGATCCAAATCGGTGCCTTCGCGAACCAACTGGCATGTCAAAAAGCCGGCAGACTTGGCAGCGTCCAGTTCCCCGACAATGTCCGACAGGAACAGAATCGAGGCGGGCGGCAAACCGATCTGCCGAGCAATCGTCCGATAGGAGGCTTCTTCTTGCTTCGGGCCGATCCGGGTGTCGAAATAGCCGGAAAACAGCGGCGTCAAATCGCCGTATTCGGTATGTCCGAACAGGAGTTTCTGGGCGTGAACGGAACCGGACGAGAAAACGTAAAGATCAATGCCCTGAGCCTTCCATTCCTTTAGCTTGCGCATGGCGTCCTCATAGATGTGACCGCAATAGTCCCCATTGCGGTATCCGTCTTCCCAGATCATCCCCTGCAATGCTTTGAGGGGCGGTGCTTTTCGATCCTCGTCGATCCAGCGAATAAGCTGTTCGGCGACCGCTTCCGTACTGAGCTCCATTCCGCAGAGCGTACGCGCCTCGTGCAACAGCTTCGCGACATCCGGATCGGCGGCATGGTGAGCGACGAAGCTCATCATACGCTCGCGGGAATAGGGGAACAAGACATCTTTGACGAAGGATATCGACGAGGTGGTTCCTTCGATATCGGTCAAAATCGCGCGGATCATACGTATTGGGCCAAATATTGTTCGAGTTTGGGAAAGGCCTCCGCAATCTTGCTGCCGGTGAACTGGGCGATCCAGCCTTCGGGCGAGGTGAACAAGCGGATTGCCTTGAGATCCGGATTCTCGCCCATGTCGAACCAGTGCCTGATGTGCGCCGGGACGCTGATGAGGTCGCCTTGCTCGCACAGCAGTATGTAGACTCTGTCGTCGGGATGCAGATAAAAAAGTCCTTTTCCATCAACGAAGAAACGCACCTCGAAATCGTCATGAGTATGCTCGCTAAGAAATTTGGCGCGTAATTCCGCCTTTTGCGGAAGATCAGGTCGAACGTTGATTACGTCGACCGAACGAAATTCGTAGCGATCGATCAGCCGATCGATGGATGGACGATAGGCCGAAATGATGGACTCCTGGTCGGCGTCGGGCAAAAGTTCCTGGTCGGCAGTCCAGCGCTCGAACAGTACGCCGATTTCCCATAGCTTCTGGGCGATGGCTTCGGGCTCGCGGATGATCTCAACATCTTCCGGGCGATTTTCGGGATGAACGGTCAGCAAGCTCATGGCTTTCCTCCTCCGTGTAAGCGAATTTCGAGATCAAATAGAAATTCGAGGGCTTCGACATGGCGCAGAGCGTCTTTCACCGAGGCTCCCCAGGTATAGAACCCGTGGCCGGCAAGGACATAACCGTAAATGTCGCCATGGAGTTCGATGTATTCGTCGACCTTCAGCGCCAGCCGGGAAATATTCTGGTCATTGGGAAAGATCGGGATAACGATGCGGATTTCATGGGTGTCGATTCCCGGCAGGGCTTTCAGCAATTCGTAGTTCTCGAGCACCAGTTCGTCGAGGAAAAATCGCGAAAGCAGGGTGGCACTCGGTGTATGCGGGTGCAGCACGGCACCGACACCGGGGTAGCGGCGATAGAGCGATGTATGCAGCAATGTTTCGGCCGACGGTTTTCTCCCGTCCAGCGACCGGCCTTCGGCGTCGATCAACATGATGTCGTCGAGGGACAGTTCGCCTTTATGCCTTCCCGAAACAGTGATGGCGATGCGCCCGTCGCCGAGCCGGGCGGAAAAATTTCCGCTGGTTGCGGGCGCCCAGCCCTGGCCGTGTATATAGCGTCCCGCTTCGATCAGCTCATAGGCGCGCTGCTGGAATTCGTCGTGCATGGATCAAATCTGCCGTGCAGCAAAGTTTGGCATTGTAGTCTTCCGGAATTCCCGGCTCAATCCGAAGGTTTTCTCAGGCATGATTCCAAAGTCGCTCGCGAAATCCCGAGGACCGCTCGGGAACCCGTTTGATGGCATCTTCCAAAATCTTCCGTGAACTATGAATTTCGGCCCGATGCCGCGCCCGGGTGATAGCCGTGTAAATTAAAGGGCGGTCCAGCACCGGACTTTCGACATCCGGTAACGCCAACACGATTTCGTCAAATTCCGATCCCTGGCTTTTATGAACGGTCATGGCGTAAACGGTTTCGTGTTCGGGTAGGCGTGCCGGTGAAAACCCCCGGATATGGCCATCGGCGTCCTGGAAAAAGACCCTGAGCCCTCCGGCCGTTGCCATTGCCACGCCGATATCGCCGTTGAAGAGGCGGAGATCGTAATCGTTGTTGGTTACGATGACCGGGCGGCCGGGGTACCATCGGCTCTCGCGGCGTAATCGGCGCCGCGTGTATAGCTGCTCCTCGAACCGAAAGTTTATGCCTGCCGCCCCGCTATCGCCCTCCCGATGGGCGGTGAGCACCCGGAAACGTCCGAACAGCCGCAGAATTTCCCTGGCTTCGGCACCCAAGTCCACAGCCGTGAAAAATGCCTGATAGCCGATTTCCATCCTTCGGACCAGGTCCGCTCCGCCGCCGGGCCGCGTCGGCTCCCAGTGAATATCGGAATGGCGACCGTCGACGAGCAGTGCGATCGCTTCTTTGGCGCGCCCTGCGTTGATCATTCGCGCCAGTTGGCCCACACCGCTGGCCGACCCGAAACGATGGCTTTGAGTGAGAATCGCGATACAGTCGGACAAGGCCGGCGTGAACAGGTCGCCCGACGGGATGTTGACACCCGATGCCGCGTAAAGCTGTTCGCAGAAGGCCGGACTATAGCCCGACACTTCACAGAGATCGCCGAACACCGCTCCGGGTTCCACGGCTGCCAGTTGATCCTTGTCCCCCAGCAAAATCAGGCGGGCGCTCTTGGGTAGGGCATCCGTCAGCTTAGCCATCAGTGCCAGGTCGATCATCGATGCCTCATCCACCACCAACACGTCCAGCGGCAGCGGATTTTTCCGGTTATGGCGAAAATAAACGGAGTCGGGTTTCGCGCCCAGCAGCCGATGCAATGTGGAGGCGGTTTCGGGGAGCACGTCGAGTACGGCTTGCGGCACCGGCAGTTTTGCCTTCTGTTCGCGTATCGACTCCTGAAGCCGTGCCGCCGCTTTGCCGGTGGGCGCGCTCAGCGCGATGCGCAGCGGCTTTTCTCCGGGCCGGGACTGGAGCGCGGCGAGTATCCGGACCACGGTGGAAGTCTTTCCCGTTCCGGGCCCCCCGGAGATGACGCAGAACCGCCGCAACGTCGCCACGGCCGCAGCCAGCTTTTGCCGATCGGGCACCTCGGTATTGTGTGCGAAAAGCCGGTCGAGTTCGGCGCGAAGCTCGGCCAAATCGATTTCCGGAGATGGGCTTTCCGCGCGAGATCTCAAGTTGTCCGCCAATGTCTTCTCGTAGTGCCAGTAACGGGTCAAATAAAGGCGGTTGTTCGCCTCCAGGATGAGCGGCGCGAATCCGCCGGGAGCTCCGACCAGCCTGGATTTTCGTATCCTGGACAGCCAATCGGCGAGATCGGGCAGAGTGATGATCTCATCACCGTTCTCGCTGACTGCATCGGAGCCGGCATAGTCGTTCAGACAAATGCAGACGTGGCCTTCGGTGACGGCCTGATAAACCAATTGCATCGCACGAATGACCGCGTCATCCGCGGTGTCGTCCAGCCGCCCCAAATACGCGGCGAACTGCTTCCCCAGCGGCGAAAGCTTCACAAGCGGCTTCGTTGCCGGGGCCGGTTTGGCCGATGACGAACGGGCGGATGAATATGACGAGGCAGTGCCGGCGTCCGGGGTCATGAGGTTGTTGCTCGAAGTGAGGGATGACCTATTTTCGCCGTATTTTGCCTAATGAACAGTCCCGCCATTGGTCGGTATGCACATATTTCGCGATGGGTACGGCTTTCAATCCGGTGGCCTTCGGTCCTCCAGCGCTTCCGGCCACGCGGTTAAACCAGCGAATCGCGAGCGTATCAGAACGGTTGCGGCACCTCAAAAGTCGGTTCGCCGGCGTCTTTATATAACCCCACTCTATTTCACGATGTTCCGATCAAGAGGGCGCTCAGCGTCTTAATTAACTGCAAGTTCGGCCTGTCCCGGAAAACTCCGGTTTTCTGTCCGGGAGCGATACCTCGGAGAAACAGGTAATAGGCTCCGCCGAAATGGGTTTCGTACTGATAAGTCGGCAACCGTTGCTCGAGGTATCTGTGGAGAGCGACGGTATAGATCAGATATTGAAGGTAATAATGCTCGCGGGCCATTGCGGAGGCCAGGCGGTCCGATGCGTAATCGGTATATGTGTTGCCTAGCCAGTTGGATTTCCAGTCCAGCAGATAATAGCGGCCGCTTGCTTCGAATACCAAATCGATGAAGCCTTTCATATAGCCTTCGATATACTTGAAGTCGAGCAGTCGGGCGGCCTCGGCATAGCGCGGATCGAACTGGAAACCGGGATTAGCCAAAGTTTCTCGTAGCATCTCGGAATTCCCTCCGCGCAAGACATAGGTGAATTCCATTTCGACCAGCCGCTTTTCCGGCAGAGTATCGGAGAGCCGGAGTCCGCTCTCGTCGAGCGGTGTATCGAGCGCGGTTTCGATGGCCTCGCGAACGGTCGGGGTCCAGTGATCGTCGATACCGTGAGCTTTCAACTTACGGCGAACGAGTTCGCCGAGCGATTCGGAGTCGCGGCAGGCGAAATCCCATTCTTCGAGAATCGCGTGCAGGCATGATCCGGCTCTGGCTCCACGGGGAAAGGCGAATATGGAATCTCCCGGTGCTTCGGGTAAATCGGAATCGGGCAGAAGGTCGTAATCCGGTGCTTCGCTATGTCGCCCGGTAATCAATCCGGAAAAGCTGCTCATGCGCCAATTCGGGTAAAGCGGTGCACGGCGAAAGGGGCGAGTGGTCAGCGTCGTGTCGTTTCCAGGTTTTCTGGCCTGGTAACGGACTGGGCGGGTTTCGGCAAAGGCAACGCTCACGCAGCCGGAGGCTTGGTTCGCGAAACGGCGGATATCGGCCGCGATGAGATCGGTATCCGCTTCCAGCAGCCGGGTCTCCAGTGCTGCCGGCGGGTCGTCATCCGGTGTCGCCGAGCCCCCATGCAGCAGCCAGGCCATGGCGGTCGAGTGAAAGCCTTCGGTTTTGTCGCGGCCATTGCGAACATTGCCCCAAACGACATAGCAGCGGTATACGGCACGGGTGAGTGCAACGTAAAGCAGGCGCAGGTTTTCCGACATTTCTTCAAGAATGGCTTGCCGGCGGTTTTTCTCCAGCTGCGCCGAGCCGAGGTCCAAAACCGACTCGCCGTTACTATGCAGTAACACGGATTGTGCTTTTCGCTGCCGCAGCCGTCCATCCCAGAGAAACGGACAGAACACCATCGGGTATTCGAGCCCCTTGCTGGTGTGAATGGTCACGATTTTTACGCGCTTGGCATCGCTTTCCAGCCGCAGCAAGGCCGTTTCGTCATTTTTCGACGGATTTCGGATAGCCCGGCCGAACCAGCCCAGCAGGGTATCGATGCTGGACTTCTTGCGGCTCTCCACTTGCAGTAATTCGGCCAGGTGCAGAAGATTGGTCAGCCGTCGCTCGCCGTCGCGGAATTTCGGCAAATGGTCGGTGATGCGGGCATCTTCGAACCAGCGCCGGAACATCGGCATGAAGCCTTCGCTCAGCCAGATATGGTGGTACGCCTGGAAGCGGTCGAAGACCGCTTCCCAGGCGTCTTCGTCCCGTTGCAGCTCGAAAATTGCGTTCGCCGTACAGTCCATGAGTTTGGTCGCCAATGCGGCCTTGATCAGCGGTTCTCGCCCCGGCTGTGCGACTGCTTGCAAGACCAGCTCGAGCTCCGCCGCTTCGGAAGTGGAAAACACATTCTCCTGCCCCTGGCGCACGCTGGGTACGCCATAGGCTGTCAAGGTGTCTTCCATCAAGCGCGCCTGAACATGGGTAGACACCAGTACGGCGATATCGCCCCCGTCGACATGCCGCTCACCCAGCCGGGCCTTGCCCTCGCTTGCGGCGTTGAGAAGCCGGGCGATCTCGAAGGTGGTTGCCAGTGCTGCAGTCCGACTTGCGCTGCCTTTCGCATAGGGCTGCTCCTTGCCCTGGTCGTCCTGCCCCGGCGGCAGCAACAGGAAACGGAACGGAACCGTATCGTCACCTTCGATATCCAGAATGGCACGCGACCTTGCGGCAGTTTTTACCTCCGGGTAGGGGATCGCGTCGAGCAGGAAGGGGCTTGGATGCCGAATGAACAGGGTGTTGACCGCAGCGATGAGATCCCGCTCGGAGCGCTGATTGGTCTTCAGGGTACGGCGGACGATGCGTTCGTTGCTCCGCGCTTCGAGGTAGCTGAAGATGTCGGCGCCGCGAAAGCCGTAGATCGCCTGCTTGGGGTCGCCGACGAAGAAGACCGGCGAGCCGCCGTCGCCGTAGACGCGCCGGAAGATACGATATTGGATAGGGTCGGTATCCTGGAATTCGTCGATCAGGGCGGCCCGGTATCGTCGGCGAACGGTTTCCGCCAGGCATTCGCCGTGTTCCGAGTCCAGGGCGGTGGCCAGCCGGTTCAGCAGGTCGTTGTAACAGACGACTTGCCGCACGCTCTTGCGCTGCTCCAATTCGGCGTTGCAGAACTCGATCAACCGCCGCTTGAGGCCTTGAAGGCGGGTTTCGAAACTTGAACGCAGTGCTTGGTCCGCATCGATGATGGAACGACAGCATTGGAAAAAAGGGTGCTGCGGAGGCTCGCAACCCTTTTTGACGGCGGTGGAAAGGAATTCCGGCGTCAGCCGTTGAAGGTTTCCGGGGAGCTCGATCAAGGGCGGGACTTCAGGCAACACCACCGGCTGCTGTGTTTGCTCCAGTGCCGATACCGGCCATCGGCCGAAAAATTCGGCGGTTTCGTCGAGCCAGCTCCGCAAGCTTTCCGGCTTGATGCGGGTTCGGTTGAAACCCGAATAGTCCAGCAGTAGCGACTCGATGGCAGTTCCTTGGGCATGCCAAACTTCCGCCGCTTCCAGCACGGCCCGGCTGAAACCTGCAATGGTATCCTCCTCGTCTGCCGGTACGACGGGCGCCTCGATTTTCAGGAACGGCTTACCCACATAAGGCTGAATTTCGCTCAGCCAAACATCGGGAGATTGATTCTTCTGAGCCAGGAAACCGGCCCAGGCCCCCGACGCAAGATAAACCTCGCTCCGCCAAAAATCGTCGACGATTTCCCTAAGCAAATCGGTTTCGTCCGGCATCAGTTCGCAATCGAAATCCATTCCCGATTCGAACGCGCTTTCGTTTAGAAGGCGCTGGCAGAAGCCATGAATAGTGTAGACCGCGGCCTCGTCGAACCCGCTGATCGCGTAGCCGAGACGGCGCATGGCGGGTTCTGCCCGGTCGCGGTATTGATCGACGATGCAGCGGCAGAATTCGTCTTCGCTGTCCCCGGTTTCGAAAGCGGAAAGAACCTCTCGCAACCGCTTGCGAATGCGATCCCGCAGCTCCGCTGTCGCCGCCTTGGTATAGGTCACCACCAGGATCTGATCCACGCTCAGACCGAGCTCGAGTATCAGCCGAACGTAAAGCCCTGAAATCGTCCAGGTCTTGCCGGTTCCGGCGCTAGCTTCGACCAGATTCAGTCCGGCGAGAACGGCGGTGTAAACGTCGAACTCGAAGGCGGGATCCATTGATGGTTGGCTGGAATTGAGCATGGGGCGGATTCAGTGATGGCCGTAGGGATACAGTTCGTTGCCAATGATAACGTTCTACGACATTTGAAATCCGCTGTCTCCCTCATCGTGTAGCGGAGCATAGACTTTGTGGGTCGTTTCCCTCGTCCTTTAAGGAAACTCTGATTACCAATAGTCAAGAAAGTAAAGCCACAGGAGCCCCTTCTCCCTCTGGGACAAATCGGCAGGGCGAGGCGCAACGCAACGAGCGGGCAGGTCAGGGATGGGCTACCCCGGACTCGCGAGCGAAGCGGGACAGCGTCGCGTGGCGAGGCCGATTTACTCGCCTCATTCCTGAGGCTCGCCCTTCGGGCCGTGCTTCGCACGTTCCCGTTCGCTCCCGGCGAACGGGAACGTGCGAGCGCCGATTGCGGAGTGATTGGGTTGGGGAGTGCGATTCGAATAGGGCTTTACTTTCTTTACGCACAGTAAGTCTCCAACTCGGAGAAGCAACCTGTGCAAGTGATTGACCCAGCGTGTTTCGACCCATCCAATCGAGTCCCCGCAAGTCTTCTCAATGATGGATTCGTATGCCGTAGGACTTTCCTGAATGTACCCGCGAAGAGCAATTACAAAATTTATCTTATCGAGACGATATAAAAACTCCGCTTGGATTATACCTCAGTGATATGACAATATTGTGTCAAAACACTCAATTCGATAATGCAGCGGGGTAAAAGACGCATGATCGTGTGGCCGAAACCATCTCCTGTGATCCCTAAAACAATGAATACAACTATTGAATATCCGAACTACTCGTTTCGGGTGATCTTCGTGTTCTTAATCGGGGTCGGCGTAATTCTGCACGTGCTACAGCTTCCGAGTATCTTGTCTAAGGGAGCGTCTGAAACAGCCATGTCCTGGGCGGCATGGCCGCACCGTTTTCATTTCTGGGTACTGGAAGCGCTTGTTTGGCTGCTTGTAGGGACAACACTGGCTGCAAGCCGCTTGGCGCCGAACCTTTTCGTCTGGTGGCAGCGAGCGGATCCGTCACAGCGGGCGGTCGCTCTGGGGGCGGTATTGATTACGGTACAGGTGATTCTAGGGCTCGGTTTTTGGCTTACGCGCGATAAAGGAATCGATCAGCTCGGATGGCTCCGAGCGGCGTTCTGGATGGGCTCGGGATACCGAATTCCAGTTTTTTTCGCAACCTTTCAGCTTTGGTTCGCGTCGTGGCTTGCATTTCAGTGCTACCGCCTCGATCGCGGGGTCTTTTGGTTCGCTTCGGCGCTGGTGTTTATCTACCTCGGGTTCGATGAACTGTTTTCGGTCCACGAGGCGGTCGGCGGCTTGCTGAAGGGCAGCGGATTGGTAGGGGACGGTGAGCGCATCGTCAGCGTCGGATCGGTCAAAACCTATTTCTGGCCGCTTGTTTTCCTGCCTTTGCTGGTGATCATGAGCGCCTGGTTTTTTGTCACTGCGCGTCGGACCGTTGGTACCCGTGCGCTGTGGCAGCTCGTCCTGGCCGGACTCGTGTTCGTTACCGGCGCAATCGGCTTGGAGACAGTTGAGGCGAACGGCGTCGCACGCTTGGGAGATGAATGGCTTACCACTA
Organism: Methylocaldum marinum; assembly: GCF_003584645.1. GTDB lineage: Bacteria > Pseudomonadota > Gammaproteobacteria > Methylococcales > Methylococcaceae > Methylocaldum > Methylocaldum marinum. The sequence continues at coordinate 2,760,668 of NZ_AP017928.1, read as the reverse complement.
CACTCGGGCAGTTCGTTCTACTTACCGAGGAATCGCTAGAGACACTCGGGGTGACTATTGCCGTTGTCGTATTCGCGAAGCACCGCTGGCAGCGGCTTGCCGCCTCGCCGCCTCGCATAGCGTCTGCTTGAAGGGCGAGATCCCGGAACCCGCTATGTAACAGTGTCCGGTGTCATGACCGCTGTGCGGTGGCCTATTATGTCCGCCTGCGACCACGGTCAGGTCACCTTCCGCTATCGAAACAGCAAAACTCGGCACACCGAAACCCGCATACTCCCCGGTGCCAGCCTCCGGTGGCTGCTGCTCCAGCGTGTCCTTCCGAAGCGCTTCCGCCGCGTCCTCGAGGCAGTCAAGGCACGGCCCGTTCTACGCTGTCCCGGCTGCGGCGGCCTCATGACCATTGTCCGAACGCGGACCGGTCACCGTTCCTGCCGAGCCTCGCCGCCCCTGAAACTCCAAAAGCTATTTTCGTCGTCCGTTTCCACATTCAGGATCCGGGCTCGTCCAACAGTCGGTTCAGATCAGGGCTCGTGTCTCGCGCGACTTAACCTTATTCGTTGGGCGGCATACGCCACATCGAAGGCCGATCGGAATTTTTAGCGTCCGAAGTCGATCAGAGGCTTGATCATGCCGTCCTCCTTGTTTTCCATCATGCGGAATGCCTTCTCGATTTCGAGAAATTGGAAGGTGTGGGTGGTCATCGGCGTGGGATCGAGACGTCCGTTCTCGAGCAATCGTAGCAAACGCGAGATCCGCAGACGACCTCCGGGGCAAAGGCCGGTTACGATGTCCTTCTCTGCCATGCCGACGCCCCACTCCTCGCGCGGTATCTCGATGACCTCACCCTCACCATGGTAGCCGGCATTCGAAACCTTGCCTCCGGGCTTGATGACCATTACGCACTGCTTGAACACCTTGGAAGCCCCGAAAGCTTCGATGGCCGCGTCCACACCTTCGCCGCCTGTGACATCGAGGATCCGCTGTACTGGATCAACTTTTGTGAAATCGACGACTTCGTCGGCCCCATAATACCGGGCCAATTCCTGCCGCTTAGGTACGCTCTCCACGGCGATCACATAACCGGCGCCCTGAAGACGAGCTCCCGCGGTGCACATGAGGCCTACGGGGCCCTGCGCAAATACCGCCACGGTCCCTCCTATCGGAATCCCGGCATTTTCTGCAGCCATGAACCCGGTACTCATCATATCGCACACGTACACGGCGGCTTCATCTGAGACGCCGTCGGGGATCGGGGCTAGGTTGGCGTCGGCCTCGTTGACATGCACGTACTCCGCAAAGGTCCCATCCTTAACATTGGCGAATTTCCAGCCGCCCAGCGCCCCTCCGGATTGGGAAGGATGGCCTGCCTGTGCCGCGTCGGAGCCCCAGTCGGGCGTGATCGATCCTACCGCGACGCGGTCCCCTCTCTTGAACTTGGTGACCAGTTCGCCGACTTCCTCGACCACACCTACAACTTCGTGACCAAGCGTGAGGTTCTTCCGTTCCCCAATCGCACCGTGGACTGTATGCACGTCAGATGTGCAGATCAGTCCTTTCGTCGGGCGCAAGATGGCATCGAGAGACCCGCACTCCGGCCGATCCTTCTCCACGAAGCCCACTTCTCCGACCTTCTTCATGACGAATGTCTTCATGATATCCTCCGTTAATGACTCTTCGAGCTCGACCCTCCACGCTTCTTCAGCACGTTCGCGCAAGGTTGCTTTCTCCGACTTAGTGAGTTTCGAGTTCATGGTTCCGAATCACATCACTGCCGAAATTTGTATTAGACACCTACCTCAGTTGTATAACACCGGTCAGTGAGGTGTATAACTCGAAATTTGTTATTCTAAATGTTTGTAATTTATAACTTCTTATCATATGGAAGGGGCTTATGGCCGAACCAGACACACCGTCTGCCGCCAGTGGCCCGAAATTGCTGGATCAGCTGCGCGCCCGCAACAGGGCGAAACATCACTGCGGTATGCTCGGCCCTGAAATCACTGCCGTCGAGGTTCTCGAAGAGGTAGAGCCGGTCGATCAGCCGCACCCTCCGACAAAAGCAGATGCTCCAGTCCCGCGACCTCCCGGTCCTTATCCAAAATGGGTGTCCAGCAGATCGTGCGGCACCGTGCATCCGACATCGAGACTCCTTGTCATATGTCGCTTAACGACGAAAGTGAGCGGCGGCTTGGCCTGTAGCGCAGCGAAAGGCTAAGCCGTCCGCCTCGGCTGACTTGTTATACGCCACTGCCGGTTCTAATCCGTTCATACTCTGCGCGTGCATCGTCGTCCACAACAATTTCAACGGATTCACTTCCTCAAGGTGTATCGGCCCAAGTATCCGAAGGCGGCGGAATGCCTGGAAAAGAACCGGGAGGCGCTGTTGGCGTTCTACGATTTTCCGGCGGAGCATTGGATTCACCTAAGGACCACCCAATCCGATCGAATCCACCTTTGCCACAGTGAGGCTCAGAACCGCCAAAACCCGCGGCTGCGTGTCACGGGGAAGTATCCTCGCGATGGTGTTCATGCTGGTGAAAAGCGCTGAGCGACACTGGCGGAAACTGAATGGGGTTCCGCGGCTGGCTCAGGTCATTGAGGGAGTCGTGTTCAAGGACGGCGTTCAGGAAGACGTCGAGAAAGTCGCCGCCTGATCAACTCCCCATACACAAAATTTGACCATTACTCCATAGTCCACTGCTTGGGGCCTCTTCTTGATCATGAACTTCACTGTGTACGACACAGAGAACAGTGCTTCCACCGCTTGGGCATACTCTTGCGACGTGTTGGGATCGCCTTCGCCGTCAATCATCAGGAACTGAAGAGTCGGCACGTCAACACATACCACCTCTTTGGCTGACGGCTGATAGAGATGCTTCAGGTCCTTCTTAAGATTTATCTTCTGCACGGACAACTCAATGATGGCTAACACCAGAATTAAGCCGACCCGCGAAGCGGGCGGGTTCGGCTTGAATGAATAGTTAGGCCGCAGCATGCGACGTAAGCGCTCTTTTAACGACGTCGTTGGGCCTGGTGAGACGAGGTTGTAGGCGATTGGATAGGGGGCAGGCCGTCGCCTTGGCGAGATGCCAGGGCAGGAGAGCCTCAAAGTCGTCGGCGGTTTTTGCCAGGGGCAATTTCCGGAACAAGTCGACGAGATAGCTGTAGGGCTCGATGCAATTGGCGTTGCAGGTTTCGATCAGCGAGTAGAGATTGGCACTGGCCTTCGCCCCGCCGACGGTATCGGCGAACAGCCAGTTGCGGCGACCCACGACGAAGGGACGGATCGCGTTCTCGCACAGGTTGTTGTCGATCGGCCAGGCGCCGTTATCGACGAAGGTAAGCGTTCGGCGGTACCCGGACTTGTGGTCGCAGTGGCGAACGGTTAAGTGGTCGCTTGTTACGCCCCGGGCAGCTTGCAGTTGTGAGGAAGCAGGCTGTCGATGTCCTTCTGCTTGGTGGAAGGCAGGCGGTTGAGGACATCCTTCAGATAGGCCTCCGGATTGATGCCCAGCTCCTTGCAGGTCTGGATCAGGCTGAAGACGGTGGCGGCGACCTGGCCGCCCTTGGGCGAGCCGAGGAACAGCCAGTTCTTGCGGCCGATGGTCAGCGGGCGGATGGCCCGTTCGCTCCGGTTGTTGTCGATCTCCAGGCGACCGTCTTCGGTATAGCGCTCCAGCGCCGGCCAGTTCTTGAGGGCATAGCCGATGGCCTGGGCAGTGGGGGTCTTGGGCGCCAGCTGGCGCAGCCGGTCTTCGAGCCAGGCCTTGAACTCGGCCAGGATCGGCCGCGCCTGTTCCTGCCGTAGCTTTCGGGTGCCTTCGGCGTCGAGTTGCTGTTCTTTGGCCTCCCGTTCGATGGCGTAGAGCCGGCCGATGTACTCCAAGGCCTCATGGGCGCTGATGCGCTTGCCGTTCTCGGTCTGTCGGGCAATCTCGAAGAACTTGCGGCGCGCATGCGCCCAGCACGCCACTTCCAGGACCTTGCCCGCGGCGAAGATCTGGTCGTAACCGGCATAGGCGTCCGCCTGCAGGTAGCCGCTGTAGCCTTCCAGTTTGGCCTTGGGATGCTTGCCCGCCCGGGTTTCGGTGTGGTCATAGACGACGATGGGCGGCGAGTGGCCGGCGTATACCCAAAACCGGGTTTCCCGCGTCTTGCCGCGGTCCTGCACCGCCACAGTGGTGTCGTCCGAGAAGATCACCGGCTGTTGCTTGAGCAACGCCAGCATCCGCTCGACCAAGGGCTGCAGCTGCCAGCCGCTCTGGATGACCCAGTCGCACAACGTGGTGCGGGCAATGGGGACACCCTGGTGGGCAAAGATTTGCTCGATGCGGTACAGCGGCAGGTGATAGCCGTATTTGGCCATCAGCAGATGTGCCAGAAGACCCGGCAGAGGGATGCCCTGCTCGATGATTTGCGGCGGGGCCGGTACCGTGGTCAACTGCCCTTGGCACTTCGCGCAGGCGCACTTTTCCCGCCGCGTTTCCACGACCTTCAGTTGCGCCGGGACGTAATCCAAGCGTTCGGAGCTTTCGTAGCCGATCACCGGCCGTTCCTCACCGCAGGCAGGACACTGCCGGTCTTGTGCCGACAACGGCAATACCACGATCTCTCGCGGCAGATGCGCCGGCAGTGCGGTGCGCTTCGGTTGATTCTTGGCGGGCGATTGCACCACCACCGTCTTGAACGCCACCGGACTGGCGACGGGGGCGTCCTCGGGCACCTCATCCCACAGCGGCAGTTGGTCGATGTCGGGGAGGGTCGCCAGTCGCTCGGAACGGGCGCCGAACAGCAGCTTCTTCAGCTGCGCCAGGTCGAATTCCAGCCGTTCGATGCGCGCCTCGCGCTGGGCCAGGGTGGCCTTTAGAGTACGATTTTCTTCGGCGAGAGCGGCGGCATTCATGGCTGCCATTATACCCGGTGGACCACCCGAAAGCCCAGCTCTGATGCGGGTTTCAGGCACTTTCGACTCAGCCGACCCGACCCGCGCGAACCGCGCGGAAACGGGCCACCGTCAGGTCCACGCCTTCCAGCAACAGCAGCAGGTCCGAGCGCGAAATCGTCCCCTGAACCGGCTTGCGGAAGCGGCCTTTCTCCAGCCGCTTGTAGGCCAGCCAGAAACCGTGACGATCCCACCACAACAGCTTCACCTTGTCCCGGCCCCGGTTGAAAAACACGAACACCGCACCCGATAACGGCGAATACCCCAGACTGCTCTCCACCGCCAGCGCCAAACCATCGATGGACTTGCGCAAATCGACCGGCTCGGCCACCACATACACCGCCGCCGCACTCAGAATCGTCGCCAGCATCACGAGACCAATGCGGCCACCACCTGCTTCAACAACCCGGCATCGAACCCCGGTTTCACCTCGATGCGAACCCCGCCCACCGACAACCACAGACCACCGACTGCTGTCTCACCGCCATCTACCCGCATCAACGTCAGTGGCGCCACCACCGCTGGCTGCGCTACGCGTCGACGCCAGTAGATGAACGCCGCATAGCTGACCGCCTCGCGCGCACACCAAGCGCGCACCGACAACCCACTCCCTGCCTGTTGCTCCAGCAGGACTCGCCAATGCATCTCTCGTTCTTGTTTCGTCATCGCCATCTCCTCCTCTTCGGGAATATGGCGATACTGTGACTCAGGCGCTAATCGGTGGGAATTATGCGGACAGCCGGACGCTTACGATACAGCGGCAGGGCATCCTGATATTTCGCGGTGACCACCCAGGCCAGCGCCGATTCGCTGAGTAACCCGTTGGGGATGAGGCGCGCCGGTGCCGGCGTGACCCGGATGCCTTCGTCGCAGCACGGGCAGGCAGCGGTGGCCCCGGTTTATCGGACAGGATTTTCCCAAGCTTAAGTGGGTTTCTGCGGTTTAGGCTGCCTTCTGGATTGGCAGCGAATGAAAGTACATGCTATCCGGGGTTTTACCGTCAAGCGATGAATGGGGCCGCCGTTCGTTGTAGAACTTAAAATAGCGTTGTAGACCTTGCCGTGCTTGAGAAACGGAGTCGTAAGCATGCAAGTAGACTTCCTCGTACTTCACGCTTTTCCAAAGCCTTTCGACGAAGACATTATCGACCCAGCGGCCCTTGCCATCCATGCTCACCTGGATGCCACGGCCTTGGATCAGGCCGATGAACTCCGCGCTGGTGAACTGGCTGCCTTGGTCGGTGTTGAAGATCTCCGGCGTGCCATGGCGCTGAATGGCTTCCTCAACGGCTTCGATGCAGAAGTCCGTAGTCAGGCTGTTGGATAGTCGCCAGGACAGTACCCGCCGAGTGGCCCAGTCGAGCACCGCAGCCAGATAGACAAAGCCTTTCCGCATAGGGATGTAGGTGATGTCCATGGCCCAGACGTGGTTTGCTCGGGTGATCTCCAGACCTCGCAGCAGGTACGGGAACACCGGGTTCTGCGGATGCTTGCGGCGGGTGTTCGGACGCCGGTACAGCGCCTCGATGCCCATCTTCTTCATGAGCGTCGACACATGCCGGCGACCGACCTTCAGCCCATCCTGCTCCAACAGGTCACGCAACATGCGGGCACCGGCAAACGGATGATGGAGGTGCAGTTCGTCGATTCGCCGCATCAGCGCCAGATCGTTCTCTGAGACCGGCTGTGGCGTGTAGTAAACCGAGGAGCGGGAAAGCCCCAACAACGCACACTGGCGCACCACAGGGAGCTTGTCCGACCGGTCGATCATCGTTTGGCGCTCGCATCGCCCATGCGACCGAGCGCGGCGACTAAAAAATCATTCTCCATCGCCAACTCGCCGATCTTGGCGTGGAGTTCCTTCACGTCCGGCCCCTTCGATGCACTGCGCTCTGCTGCTGTAGCAAACACGTCACTCGCTCGCTCCTGCAACTGGCCCTTCCACTGCGTGATCTGGTTGACGTGAACCTCAAACTGTTCTGCTAATTCAGCCAACCTCTTGTCGCCCTTGAGCGCCGCCAAAGCAACTTTGGCCTTGAAGGCCGCCGAGTGATTTCGTCTCTTTCGTTTCATAGTCTGTTCTCCGGTTTTCGCCCTTCGAAGGGCGGTGATTAGAACGTAAGCGTCCGCTGGAGGACAGTCTTTTCCTGATGCCGCCGAACAGTTAACCGTCAGGACCTTATACGTTGGCTGGTTTCCAGTTGTGGGGTAGCAGGCTGTCGATCTCCCTCTGCTTGGTGGTGGGTAAACGGGTCAGGACGTCTTTCAGGTAGGCCTCTGGGTTGAGGTCGAGTTCCTTGCAGGTTTGGATGAGGCTGAACACCGTGGCGGCGACCTGGCCGCCCTTGGGCGAGCCGAGGAACAGCCAGTTCTTGCGGCCGATGGTGAGGGGGCGGATCGCCCGCTCACTGCGGTTGTTGTCGATCTCCAGGCGACCGTCTTCGGTATAGCGCTCCAGCGCCGGCCAGTTCTTGAGGGCATAGCCGATGGCCTGGGCAGTGGGGGTCTTGGGCGCCAGCTGGCGCAGCCGGTCTTCGAGCCAGGCCTTGAACTCGGCCAGGATCGGCCGCGCCTGTTCCTGCCGTAGCTTTCGGGTGCCTTCGGCGTCGAGTTGCTGTTCCTTGGCCTCCCGTTCGATGGCGTAGAGCCGGCCGATGTACTCCAAGGCCTCATGGGCGCTGATGCGCTTGCCGTTCTCGGTCTGTCGGGCAATCTCGAAGAACTTGCGGCGCGCATGCGCCCAGCACGCCACTTCCAGGACCTTGCCTGCGGCGAAGATCTGGTCGTAACCGGCATAGGCGTCCGCCTGCAGGTAGCCGCTGTAGCCTTCCAGTTTGGCCTTGGGATGCTTGCCCGCCCGGGTTTCGGTGTGGTCATAGACGACGATGGGCGGCGAGTGGCCGGCGTATACCCAAAACCGGGTTTCCCGCGTCTTGCCGCGGTCCTGCACCGCCACAGTGGTGTCGTCCGAGAAGATCACCGGCTGTTGCTTGAGCAACGCCAGCATCCGCTCGACCAAGGGCTGCAGCTGCCAGCCGCTCTGGATGACCCAGTCGCACAACGTGGTGCGGGCAATGGGGACACCCTGGTGGGCAAAGATTTGCTCGATGCGGTACAGCGGCAGGTGATAGCCGTATTTGGCCATCAGCAGATGTGCCAGAAGACCCGGCAGAGGGATGCCCTGCTCGATGATTTGCGGCGGGGCCGGTACCGTGGTCAACTGCCCTTGGCACTTCGCGCAGGCGCACTTTTCCCGCCGCGTTTCCACGACCTTCAGTTGCGCCGGGACGTAATCCAAGCGTTCGGAGCTTTCGTAGCCGATCACCGGCCGTTCCTCACCGCAGGCAGGACACTGCCGGTCTTGTGCCGACAACGGCAATACCACGATCTCTCGCGGCAGATGCGCCGGCAGTGCGGTGCGCTTCGGTTGATTCTTGGCGGGCGATTGCACCACCACCGTCTTGAACGCCACCGGACTGGCGACGGGGGCGTCCTCGGGCACCTCATCCCACAGCGGCAGTTGGTCGATGTCGGGGAGGGTCGCCAGTCGCTCGGAACGGGCGCCGAACAGCAGCTTCTTCAGCTGCGCTAGGTCGAATTCCAGCCGTTCGATGCGCGCCTCGCGCTGGGCCAGGGTGGCCTTTAGAGTACGATTTTCTTCGGCGAGAGCGGCGGCATTCATGGCTGCCATTATACCCGGTGGACCACCCGAAAGCCCAGCTCTGATGCGGGTTTCAGGCACTTTCGACTCAGCCGACCCGACCCGCGCGAACCGCGCGGAAACGGGCCACCGTCAGGTCCACGCCTTCCAGCAACAGCAGCAGGTCCGAGCGCGAAATCGTCCCCTGAACCGGCTTGCGGAAGCGGCCTTTCTCCAGCCGCTTGTAGGCCAGCCAGAAACCGTGACGATCCCACCACAACAGCTTCACCTTGTCCCGGCCCCGGTTGAAAAACACGAACACCGCACCCGATAACGGCGAATACCCCAGACTGCTCTCCACCGCCAGCGCCAAACCATCGATGGACTTGCGCAAATCGACCGGCTCGGCCACCACATACACCGCCGCCGCACTCAGAATCGTCGCCAGCATCACGAGACCAATGCGGCCACCACCTGCTTCAACAACCCGGCATCGAACCCCGGTTTCACCTCGATGCGAACCCCGCCCACCGACAACCACAGACCACCGACTGCTGTCTCACCGCCATCTACCCGCATCAACGTCAGTGGCGCCACCACCGCTGGCTGCGCTACGCGTCGACGCCAGTAGATGAACGCCGCATAGCTGACCGCCTCGCGCGCACACCAAGCGCGCACCGACAACCCACTCCCTGCCTGTTGCTCCAGCAGGACTCGCCAATGCATCTCTCGTTCTTGTTTCGTCATCGCCATCTCCTCCTCTTCGGGAATATGGCGATACTGTGACTCAGGCGCTAATCGGTGGGAATTATGCGGACAGCCGGACGCTTACATTAGAACAGAAACTTCACTTAAGAGGGTGTCCAAATTTCCGGGGCCGGCTCTGGCATACTTCACGCGTTGATGCTGAATGACACGGACTTGCTGGGGAATGATGTCGAGTTGCTCGCTGATGTCGACGCCGATCTCGATCAGTGCCGTGCCGTCATGGGCACAGACCCGCTCCGATTCGGGCAACTCATGGCGCACGATCTCCCGCGGCAGATGCGAATCGAGCGGCTTGCGGCCGCGCTTCTGGCGGCGATGGCCGGTCACTTCGATAGCAGCCGGTTCCATTCGGGGACACAGCTATCAAACCTTCGCCACCAACAATTCCTCGGCGCTGGAAGGTCTTAGCCCGTCCGCCCTGGCTGCGAAGTAGCGCTGGGCAAGATGGGCTGAAGATATGTGCTCCGCATTTCCAAAGCCTGCTTCTTGTGTCAGTTTAAGAATCTCACTGGGACTGAATAGACTGATGAATGGCGTTCCCGCCATTCTGGCGAATTTTTCCGTTGCCTCACGACCCGGACGCTCTTCCGGCTCCAAAAGGGTCAGAGGCTGCTGGAAAGTCATTGCCAGCACAGAGCCCGCTGCAAGTGAGGCGACTTGGCGCATGGTGGCCAGGTTCGCTGCCCTGGTGAGATACATGGAAACTCCTGATGAGGACACGACGGCTGGCTGACTCGCATCAAAGCCAGCCCCAACCAGTTTTTCCCACCAAGACTCACTTGCCTCGAAATCAACAGGCACGAACCTTAGTCCATCGGGGATGCCGAAATTAAGGTCGACGAGCCGTCGACGTTTCCATGCTTGAGGGCCGGGCTGGTCAATTTCGAAAATCCGCAGCTGTGATGCGATCTCTGGCCTACGCTGAGCGAAAGTATCCAAGCCAGCGCCGAGAATGACATACTGACCGACTCCGCGGGCAGCTTGTTCGATGACCAAATCCTCGACGAACCGGGCGCGCGCCACAATTGATGCGCGTGAACGACTTGTTGCCTGCGGATTCATGTCGGGACGCTGCCGCCATCCGTCGCCTGGAGCCAAGAGCCGCAAGCCGATTTCATCTTCAAGTACATGGGGCAGTGGGTCGATCTGGACATGCATGGCCCGCCACAAGGCGACCCGAGCTGCTGTGCGATCCGCCCCTTCGGTTTGATGTGGCTTCATTTCGTCGATCTCCTGTATGTGCGGTGGCTCAACCGAGCGCTCTAACGCCTGAATTAAGCCGACCCGCGAAGCGGGTTCGGCTTGGATGAATTGTTAGCATCCACCGGCACGTCCCGGCTGATGCACCTAAGAGTGGCACGCGAGCTGGCCACCGCAAAACATCTCGATTGTGAACAGGAAAAAGGTAGCGGAAATCGGACTGAGCAATGGCAGAAAAGCCAAACGCCCGCGCCGACGATGCTCCTCATTGAGGAGCCAGAAGCCGTTGCTGCCGAAGAAGCCAACAATGACAAGTACCGGGTAGGCGGCGATAGAGTAGAACAAGCCGCGAGTCAACGCGCTAGATTCTGAGCCAGGTGCGTCGAACAGCATGAAGCTGAACATGAAAATAAAAGCCCACGGAAGCAGCCCGATTAGAAAAATAATGTTTGCTACGATGCGATACATGGTGTGGGTACTAACGCCAAGCTAACCTGCGAGCTACGAGGCGCGAAGCGCCGACGTAGCGAGTCAGGTTGAGCGACGTGTTATGCATTTTGCCTTAAATACGCCAGAACAATTTTCCAATCTGGGAAACGCTCTGTGCCAAAGTGAATGTGCTCTCCAGAGAACCGATCAGCACCGTTTTTTGTGCGATCATCTACAAGGAAGTGCCCATCATTTAGATTTTTATGGTGGGTAAGAATCAGCCTCTTATGTGCACTCTTGCCGATATGGTTTTTCACCCACAGAAGTTTGTCGCTCCATGCGGATGGATTTTCCCATGGTGCTGTTGACAATATGTATGTATCGAATAACTCCGACAATTCATGAAATGCCTCAACGGCGCCTGGTATTGGAGACATTAAGGAGAAGATGCCAGGAACTTCGTCGAGCCTTCCGGCGAACTCCTGTGTTACCGAAGCGTCCAGCTGTTCAATACCAGATGGGAAGTCGACTAACACATTGTCCATGTCTACATACAAAATCTTCTTCAACGCTCGTTCCTCTTAAATGCATAACGCAGCGCTCAGCCGCGGACAATTTTGGGCGCTTTATGCGCGATAATGGGAGCGCAGCGACCGCGCATAAAGTGCGCGAGGGATTCGCTCTCAACAACTTCGTCTACCTCAACATCGTTGACAGGCTTTCTTTCATATAGCTCCGCGCCCTTTGAATACCCAAGCTGTGTGATTCTCTCGCCTTTGATCTTTCTCTTCGCTGCATTGATGCGAATGAAACAATCACCGGAGGCGGTGTAGTGGACCTTTGGGCTCTTCGGCACCGCAAAGTGAAGAATCAGACCTTTCCCATCTGTACCCAAAAACTCGATTGACACATTCTCGACTGCCGGCTGTGTCTCCTCAAGCAAGGTGGCGATAATTGCGTTTGCCTCTTCGGGTTCAGCAAATCCGATGACGCGCTCGCCAGCATGCGACTTATCCTCAATGCCCACGTATAAGTCACCGCCATCCGAGTTCGCGAACGCGACGAATGTCTCTTGGAGCTTCGCGGGAGCAATTCGCTTACTCTTTACGTCGTTGAAGTGATCTTCGTTCAATGCCAAAAGTGCATTGACGTCATCTTCCAGAATTTTCGAGATTTCCACCAAAGCCCCTTTTTTTGGTTGTAGCTAACGCCTCGCTTAACAGGCGGCGCGTCTTTTTGCGCCGTCCTTGTTAAAGCGATTGTTAGCGGCGGCTCCACCACCGAGCATAGCCAAGCCGGAAAGGAGCAATAGCGCTGATGCAGGCAACGGGACAGGCTGAAGCGATGAATAGTTACCAATATACAGATTGCCAGTTGCTTCAAATACTCCGCTCAAGACTGGCGCCTCTGAAAACAACAAGATATTACCTACCTCATTCATGCTATAGATGGAGTTTGTAAATATGCTGGTATTGGACAAATTAGGCAGCGTTGGTGAATTATTGAATGAGAATATAGTTACTGTCTGTCCTGTTATTGATATGTTGCTGCCGATAAAAAGATCTTGATTATCACTGAACACGGAGTAATCAAGAAACATATCACCATCCGTGTATATGTTGTAATCGCCACTTAGTTGTATCCCAGTTGTACCTTGCGATATATCCGTATCCCCTCCTGTTAGAATAATGCTGCTGTCCGGTACCGATAGGATAGGCGTCCCGTTGCCTATCGTGACAGTAGCTCCATTAGCTGAATTAAAAGAACATAGTGAAATAAAAAGCACTGGAAGTATACGAAGTGATTTCATGGCCAACCCCTTTTGACAAATTGAAGAAAAAATAGGGTTAACCATAGCTTCTTTCCGTTGCAAATATGTGACTGTTGTGCCGCTAACGTAAGCGTTCGGCGGTACCCGGACTTGTGGTCGCAGTGGCGAACGGTTAAGTGGTCGCTTGTTACGCCCCGGGCAGCTTGCAGTTGTGAGGAAGCAGGCTGTCGATGTCCTTCTGCTTGGTGGAAGGCAGGCGGTTGAGGACATCCTTCAGATAGGCCTCCGGATTGATGCCCAGCTCCTTGCAGGTCTGGATCAGGCTGAAGACGGTGGCGGCGACCTGGCCGCCCTTGGGCGAGCCGAGGAACAGCCAGTTCTTGCGGCCGATGGTCAGCGGGCGGATGGCCCGTTCGCTCCGGTTGTTGTCGATCTCCAGGCGACCGTCTTCGGTATAGCGCTCCAGCGCCGGCCAGTTCTTGAGGGCATAGCCGATGGCCTGGGCAGTGGGGGTCTTGGGCGCCAGCTGGCGCAGCCGGTCTTCGAGCCAGGCCTTGAACTCGGCCAGGATCGGCCGCGCCTGTTCCTGCCGTAGCTTTCGGGTGCCTTCGGCGTCGAGTTGCTGTTCTTTGGCCTCCCGTTCGATGGCGTAGAGCCGGCCGATGTACTCCAAGGCCTCATGGGCGCTGATGCGCTTGCCGTTCTCGGTCTGTCGGGCAATCTCGAAGAACTTGCGGCGCGCATGCGCCCAGCACGCCACTTCCAGGACCTTGCCCGCGGCGAAGATCTGGTCGTAACCGGCATAGGCGTCCGCCTGCAGGTAGCCGCTGTAGCCTTCCAGTTTGGCCTTGGGATGCTTGCCCGCCCGGGTTTCGGTGTGGTCATAGACGACGATGGGCGGCGAGTGGCCGGCGTATACCCAAAACCGGGTTTCCCGCGTCTTGCCGCGGTCCTGCACCGCCACAGTGGTGTCGTCCGAGAAGATCACCGGCTGTTGCTTGAGCAACGCCAGCATCCGCTCGACCAAGGGCTGCAGCTGCCAGCCGCTCTGGATGACCCAGTCGCACAACGTGGTGCGGGCAATGGGGACACCCTGGTGGGCAAAGATTTGCTCGATGCGGTACAGCGGCAGGTGATAGCCGTATTTGGCCATCAGCAGATGTGCCAGAAGACCCGGCAGAGGGATGCCCTGCTCGATGATTTGCGGCGGGGCCGGTACCGTGGTCAACTGCCCTTGGCACTTCGCGCAGGCGCACTTTTCCCGCCGCGTTTCCACGACCTTCAGTTGCGCCGGGACGTAATCCAAGCGTTCGGAGCTTTCGTAGCCGATCACCGGCCGTTCCTCACCGCAGGCAGGACACTGCCGGTCTTGTGCCGACAACGGCAATACCACGATCTCTCGCGGCAGATGCGCCGGCAGTGCGGTGCGCTTCGGTTGATTCTTGGCGGGCGATTGCACCACCACCGTCTTGAACGCCACCGGACTGGCGACGGGGGCGTCCTCGGGCACCTCATCCCACAGCGGCAGTTGGTCGATGTCGGGGAGGGTCGCCAGTCGCTCGGAACGGGCGCCGAACAGCAGCTTCTTCAGCTGCGCTAGGTCGAATTCCAGCCGTTCGATGCGCGCCTCGCGCTGGGCCAGGGTGGCCTTTAGAGTACGATTTTCTTCGGCGAGAGCGGCGGCATTCATGGCTGCCATTATACCCGGTGGACCACCCGAAAGCCCAGCTCTGATGCGGGTTTCAGGCACTTTCGACTCAGCCGACCCGACCCGCGCGAACCGCGCGGAAACGGGCCACCGTCAGGTCCACGCCTTCCAGCAACAGCAGCAGGTCCGAGCGCGAAATCGTCCCCTGAACCGGCTTGCGGAAGCGGCCTTTCTCCAGCCGCTTGTAGGCCAGCCAGAAACCGTGACGATCCCACCACAACAGCTTCACCTTGTCCCGGCCCCGGTTGAAAAACACGAATACCGCACCCGATAACGGCGAATGCCCCAGACTGCTCTCCACCGCCAGCGCCAAACCATCGATGGACTTGCGCAAATCGACCGGCTCGGCCACCACATACACCGCCGCCGCACTCAGAATCGTCGCCAGCATCACGAGACCAATGCGGCCACCACCTGCTTCAACAACCCGGCATCGAACCCCGGTTTCACCTCGATGCGAACCCCGCCCACCGACAACCACAGACCACCGACTGCTGTCTCACCGCCATCTACCCGCATCAACGTCAGTGGCGCCACCACCGCTGGCTGCGCTACGCGTCGACGCCAGTAGATGAACGCCGCATAGCTGACCGCCTCGCGCGCACACCAAGCGCGCACCGACAACCCACTCCCTGCCTGTTGCTCCAGCAGGACCCGCCAATGCATCTCTCGTTCTTGTTTCGTCATCGCCATCTCCTCCTCTTCGGGAATATGGCGATACTGTGACTCAGGCGCTAATCGGTGGGAATTATGCGGACAGCCGGACGCTTACCCACAAACGAGCGTTGCGGAAATTTGTCCGAGTGAATTTGCCTTGTTAGCGCTGATCACGCTACAGAGGATTTCTATCAAACACGAGCACGGATTTACCATATGAAGCTACGGACTCCTCTTTTAGCCGGTTTAAAAGTAACCTAACTTCAATTAGATCATTCCCAACATCCGCCACTTCATCTTCGTCATCTGACTCTTCGCATATTGCCGCCATTTTCTCTTCTTTTTCAATTAGCGCTTCCAAAATAATTTTTGCCTCTGACTCAACCAACGCAATATTTAACTTACTCATGCTAATTTACCTTCTTTCTTGAACACTCTTTTAGCACCGAGAGCCATTTCTTCTAGCAATCCTTTATACTTATCCAGTGGCATATTTTGAGTTGGCGCTATACAAAAGTGATGCGGCTTATCTTGAACCAATTTCAAACCATGGGGAAATCTGGTATTTGGACTAAACCTCCATACCCAGCCACTCATAGGTGACAATGAAATCCCTTCTTTATCAAAGACACTTATTCCTTTTCCATTGGCAATCACAACTGGTACACCATTTATATCCATGACTTGGATATCTCTTGGGCGGACGTTTGATAACTTTGGACTATTTGTATTTCCAAGACGAAATACCTCCTCAGGAATAATATAAAACTCTCTTGGATACATGATATCTCCTTGATAATTTCTCGAACTATTGGCGCTAACGTTAAAGCTCACCGGCGGAGCGAAGCGGAGTCCGGTGCAGCGCCTTGTTAGGCGTCATCGTACTGATATATGGCTCGATGTTTTTTATTGCTTTTGAAACGTACTCATCCTTCTCGCCAACCGGGGCAACGTAATGCAATGCTTCCTTGGCGGCTTCTTCGCCCTCGGCGCGGGCAATAATCCATGCGGCTAGATATTGCGACGCGAAACAACCTCCGGCGGTGGCGATGTTGCCCGATGCGTAGAAGGGTTGGTTCAGCACTTCAACCCCAGCTTCTTGTACCCAAGGTTTGGTTGTGAGATCTGTGCATGCAGGAACGTTGGCGAGTATGCCAAGCTTGGCAAGGATGAGCGTGCCGGAGCATTGCGCTCCGATAAGCTGGTGTGCGGGATCCAAGCGCAGAGCCGACATGATGGCTGAGTCATTTACGATCTCTCTCGTTTTGATGCCGCTGCCGACAATGACAGCGTCAGCGGAAGTTGCTTCCGCAAGGGTTGACTGCCCATGCACGGTCACGCCGTTCATTGAAGTGACAGCGCTCTCCGGACAGCAGAGCGTGACGCGCCAATCTGGTTTCTTGATTCGATTGAGCACGCCAAGCGCCACGAGAGAGTCGAGCTCGTTGAAGCCTTGGAAGGTGAGTATGGCGATGTGCATTTTTAATTACCTCTGATTTCGGGCATGACGCCTAACGCAGAGCTAAGCCGACCGCTGTAGCGTAGCGGAAGCGGGTCGGCTTGAGCGCCGGGTTAGAATATTTGGATATCCTATAATATTACTTGACCTTGTTTTTAGATAAATGATAAAGCACATAATCGGCGATCCCTTCAATTGTTGGCGCAAAACCTTTTGGCCATTCACCAGGCGGCGTATTGAGACCAAAATGTTTTTCAACCGCCTCGGCGAACCACGATATGTCGTCGGTATCAATATAAAAATCCTTGACTATGTGCGTGCTGCGAGAAACTTCGCTTCTTTCAATAAAGCCAATTTCACGGACGAATATATCAATGATTGTTTCGATTGCCTGATCTTTGGACGGTAACATAGATTCATTTTCTGTTACGTTCTTCATAAGCACACATTCCGATGCTGATGACATCGTAAACGGCCAAACCGACTGCCGCGAAGGGCAATGCACGGCCTATGACTCCAAAGACACGTATAGTGCCGAAGGTACTCTTTGCTACGCGCGCAGCGGTGGAGCCGTACGGTAGAGTGGCCATGGGAAAAAATTTGTGACCGAAGTGGCTGACCAAGTTTGTGTATTTGCTTGAACCTGGGGCCCAACGATGACCAAGGAGCAGCTTACTTATTGGAATTCCGCCTGCACCTGCAACGGCGGTTGCCGCTGCTAACCCATAATGCTCCTTGGCGCAAGCCCAAATATCATCGACGGTAACTTCAAGTGTTGGCACATTTGGAGTTGAGAACTTTACCAATTCATACCCTTGTCGGCTTACCTTGTGTCCACTCTCAGAAGAGAGTGCTATAACACCGCTTGTTCCGGAAGACATGTGGAAGTCGGCGACAAGCCTCGGGGTATCAGGCTTGAATACAGTCCCGGCGCGGTTGATTTTTTCCACCCCGAGATGAACGGCATGGGATAAAGACATTTGGTTCATGAAGATTCCTTTGTGGTTGGGTTGCATGTTCTAACGCTATGCTCAGCGGCAGGTAAAAGTGGCGCGTTTTTGCGTAAGCAAAACAAGTGACGCTTTTATCTGTCCGTTGGAGCTATTTGTTAGCTTTGTCTCTATTGCCGAATTTTGGTTTTACACCTGACATCAGCCCGACAATTGTAATAACTATCATGATTAAAAAAGCATAGTTACCAAGAATTTGGAATGCGATTAAAGACAACCACACTATTAGACCGCACGCAATTAGTATGAGAATATTTTTTATCATTATGCATACTCAAAACTAGTTGGTGAACTTTTTGCTCTCATGCCAACATTGCTTCTAAAAGGGTGACTTTTATCCATAATTTGAGGGTTATGAGTATAAAAAGTATTCCAGCCTTGAAACTGTAATTTATTTTGATTTATGAAAACAAACATATCGGAAATGCTAGAACCACAACCTAAAGATCTGCCACTTGCAACAGCAATACTACCAATGACAATTCCCGTATAAGCTGCTGCTCCAAAAGCGGCGGCTACCATCAGCTTTTCTACTCCTACGGTAGCCCCGACTAATTCAGCCATTGTTGCTCCTCTACCAAGTTGATGCAAAGTGCCGGCTAAAGTCGCAGCTGTCCCAATAGCTTTTTCATAGCTATCAAATAATCCGCTTGGCACTGGCGCACCTAAGGCATTCATATTTTCCGTAAAATACTTCTTAAAATCACCAGCGCTATAACATTGATTCATAATATTTCACCTTTGTTTTTTATTAAGCTAACGCCGCCCATAAGCCGAGCGAACGAAGCGCAGCGAAGTGAGCGTCGGATTGATGGGCTGGTTATGCCACTCTCTGCGCATTCGCTATACACCCGACCAAATTCAGCGCCGATAAGAACAGATACTTGGAATTCTCGTTGGCGCTCAAAAGCATGCCATTTTTTTGCAGCAGCGCGATGATGTAAGCAAGCAACCAAGGTTCTTTCTGGAAGCCAACGTATTGCTTTATTGACTCTGCCATCAATGCAGGCGCCATTCTTTCCGTGAACTTCACGGAAGCAACGAGGCGCTGAAGTTCGCGCTCTTGTTCCTCTTCCGTTATTGTCTTGATCTTTTCGCCAGATCCCTTAAGCGCGAGGTGCGTCACCATAAGAGCCTCAAGCACTACCTCTGCGTGCGCTGGAGAAACAGCCATTTTCGTCAGCACCAATACTGATGCGAGAAGATTCGGTTGCTCACGCAATATCTCGTCGCAAATTGCCTCATGTTCCTTGCGATCCATTTTCTGGATCAGATGAATGGCAGAGGTCAAGCTTTCTTCAGTGATTCTGGTCATGGCGTGTGAACTTTATTGGGCATAACGCTCGGGTTCAGGCGCGGCGGCGCGTCAGCGCTGACGTCGCCTGGAACCCGTAGTTAGCCATTAACTCTTTCAAGTATCTCATCCCAATTGACTTGCTTACCTGAAAGCAATTCCCTTTTGAAAAAGCTATCGTGATGCCCTATGTAAGCAGGTCTCGTCCTTTGGACTTTTGAGATTCCCGCCCATTTTGCAATTAGCCACTCTTCGAGTAGCTCGGATGCCGTTTCCCATGGTTCGATTTCAGAATATTTCTCTGCCTCATAAATCTCCGGCGGAACAACAACCGCTTTACCTTCTAGGAACCAATGACCATCTCCAACCACATGCCCTTTAATATCCGTTGGCCATATGGAAACTGAAAACTCTTCACTGAAGACTGGAGAGTCGTATTCAAACAAAAAGAACCGAACAGTGTCTGGGTAGATTTTTTTGATTACTTGTTCGAGTTCGGAATCGAAAACGGCATCAAGACTGCCGAGATGCTTTTTGACCCCTTGGATGAACTCCTGCTTCAGTTCCACGATTGTCCTTGCTTATGGCTAACGCTTCGGCTCAGGCGCGCACAAGAGCGCCGCGCCGTGAGCCTGAAAGAACAAGAAAGGCGATGCGCTCTTGTGCGTCGCCTGGAGCCGATTGTTAGCAAGCCTTTTCATCAAACAGCTTCCAATTCTCCGCAAAGTCCTTGAGTACATTCGGATGAATGCCAGGAAACTTCGGATCAACAAACCATTTGGTAAAGCGCTCCGGCTCTTCAGCGAGCACCTTTCCCGGGACTATGAAGTACTGTACCGCCTCACCTGGCTTGTTCAGTAAAACGAACACGTATACATGCGCGGCATTCACCTTTCCGTGCGAGATCGGGAAGTAGTTCTTCTTTCTACTTGCCTTCACTTGGACCGTGAACATGCGCTCAGTGGCTGGATTGTGCGCGAAGAGATCTATTGCCTTGGCATTTCCGAACGTGAGCGATACCTGTAGGTTGCGCTTCAATAGCTCGGCGGCGACAAACAGCTCCCCAGCCAGCCCGGTCATCTGGCCGTCTACGCGCTTCGGCTTTTCGGTGGCAGATTCGTCTGACATAGTCTTGCTAACGCCTGAATTAAGCCGAGCCGCGAAGCGGCTTCGGCTTGAATGAATTGTTAGGGCCCGCCCAGTAGGCTGCAGGCCCAAGCAACAAAAGACTACTCTCGCGGCGAAACATCTATGGCCTTAAGCGCCCGTGCAACAGGAAGTCTGACCGACTCAGGTAAGCGACCAAGGCCCATCATTGACTCCTCAAGGTGACATAGGTGCCTGGCGATAAACTCAGCCGACTCACCGCGCGCCAAGTAGCGATAAAGCTCCCCGATATAGGAATCGTACTCGTCGCGTGGCCATTCTGGGTCATCCATGACGCCGATCGGATCCCATTGCTCAATGAGCACCTGTCGGATCTCATCGGTGATGCGCTTTGCGTGAGTTCGACGATCGTGCATCGCGGGGCCTAACGCCTGAATTAAGCCGAGCCGCGAAGCGGCTTCGGCTTGAATGAATTGTTAGGTGCCATGCCCGGGCTCCCGCTTGGCAAGCGCTCGTGCCGCGGCACTGAGACCAGGCTCATAGGCACCCTGCTGTTCGTACCATGCTTCGGAGTGCACGTGCTCCTGAGCGAGTGCCAGCGCCTCACGGACGATTTCTAATGGCAGTTGGACGGCTTGATCACCGACGTACACCTCGAACCAAAGCGACTCGTCTGCGTCATCCGCGATGATCGTGGCGAGTGCGTGCGACATGTTGCCAAAGACTGAATTGAGTTCGAGCTGGCGCCCCTCACTGACGGTTGAGAGGTGCAGGATTTCGACTTTCGGACGGATAGCAGACTTTCCCATGGCACCTAACGCCTGAGTTAAGCCGCGCTGCGAAGCGGCGTCGGCTTGAACGAATTGTTAGCCTTCAAGTTACACGCAAAGGCGTACATGTGAATTGTGAGAAATCGACCTCCAGTTCATCGGTAAACGGCTCCTTGTATGCTTTTGCATCGAACCCCTTGAACTGGGTCCCCGCGTCCTTCAGCGCGCTGAAAACTCGGCACGTTGCTGAAACAAAGATCGGGATAGCGTTTACATAGACCTGCTTAAGCGGGTATCTCCTGGATTCTGCGCTTCGTCTTATCTCGGAGAAGAATAGATCTGAATTAATTTGATCTAGTAATTTTCGCCGCTTGACTGGCCCCATCATTTTTTCTAGATAGGGTGATGCCATGGCATCATCTATTCGATGATAGAAGTCTTCGATCTTGTAAAAGTATCGCATCTTGGATGGAGCGCCTAGGATTGGATAGTCAACCAGAAGGAACTCGGCTCCAAGATGCTTTCGGAACCCTTCGTCTAGAGCCATCTCCTGATTCCAGCTTCTGAAGAGCAAGTGGTCACGATGGTGGATCGCGTTGCGAACCAATATCAAAGATGCCGTATCCGCATGGGCGAAGTAATCCAAATGTGCTTTTGATACGTCATAGAGGCTATGGAATGCCTCTAGCTTCGATTCAAATGCGCGGTCCAGATTGTCAATAGCCTCTTCCTTGTCAATACGCACCAGCCTCTGAAAGCTGAGGTGATTCTCAACATAGATCCGCATCGAGTTTGATAGCTTCTTTATCGCTTGCTGCAGTATTTCCACGCCGTTTCCATTGAAGGCTAACATGAAATAGACCCCCTAAAAGGCGCCTTATCTTACGCCATTTGTGGGGTATAAACCGATTTTGCTTTCAGGAACCGCCCAGATTTCAAGGCTTTGCTATCTTTAGCAGGGTCGGTCGCCGTTGGTTTTATACACCTGCCCATTATGCCGAGCAAGCCGAAATTATTGGATCAAGTGCGGGACAAAATCCGCGTCAAACATTACAGCCTGCGTACGGAAGACGCTTACGTCCAGTGGATCAAACGATTCATACTATTCCATGGCAAACGCCACCCGAAGGATATGTCCGCACCGGAAGTCGAAGCCTTTCTTTCTCATCTGGCGACGCAGCGAAATGTGGCAGCATCCACTCAGTCGCAGGCGCTTTCGGCGATTTTATTCCTTTACCGAGAGGTGTTAGGGATCGAACTGCCCTGGTTGGAGAACGTGACACGGGCCAAAAAGCCCCAGCGTTTACCCGTGGTGCTGACGGTACAGGAAGTCAAAAGCGTGCTCGCCCATTTGGATGGGCGCAATTGGGTGATGGCCAGTTTGTTGTATGGCTCTGGCCTCCGTCTGATGGAGTGTGTGCGGCTGCGGGTCAAGGATGTGGATTTCGCGATGCGCCAGATCGTCGTGCGCGACGGCAAAGGCGCGAAGGATCGGGTTACGATGCTGCCGGATTCACCGGTAGAACCACTCAAGCACTATTTGGAGAAGGTGAAGGCCGTACATGAAAAGGACTTGCACGAGGGGTTTGGCGAGGTGTATCTACCGTTTGCCCTGGAACGCAAATATCCCAACGCGGGGCGCGAATGGGGGTGGCAGTACGTCTTCCCCGCCAGCCAACGCTCGATCGACCCGCTTTCCGGCAAGGAGCGGCGGCATCATCTCGATGAGAAAGTCTTGCAGCGCGCCGTCAGGACCGCAGTTCGCGAAGCGGGGCTGACGAAACCGGCTTCTTGCCATACGCTGCGTCACTCGTTCGCGACACATCTGCTGCAGTCCGGCTACGACATCAGGACAGTTCAGGAACTCTTGGGCCATAAGGATGTGCAGACCACGATGATCTACACCCATGTGCTGAACCGGGGTGGGCGAGGGGTGGTCAGTCCCTTGGATCGGATCTGAGGGCAAGACGGCTTCCGCTTTTTTGATTTGCCGACACGACAGTTCGATGTATCGGAGCGGGGCAAAGGAGCCGAGTTTTAGGAAGCTATGGAACTGTGCGTAAAGAGAAAAGCCCTATTCGAATCGCCCCAACCCCAACCCTCTCCCAGCGGGAGAGGGATTTTCAGGGGGGTGTCAAGTTAACTGTGTAACTGGGGTTAGTTCATAGGGTAACTCGATTACCAAAGAGGATCACGAAGTGGTTCAACGCCCGTTTCCAATCCTGGATCGGCATGGTCCATTTCTTCTCGATCCGCTGCAGTCCCAGATACAGGACTTTCAGAATCGCCTCATCGTTCGGAAACGCGCCGCGGGTCTTGAGCAGCTTGCGCAGGCTGAAGTTGAGTGATTCGATCGCGTTGGTGGTATACAGCACTTTGCGGATCTCCGGCGGATAATCGAAAAACACAGTCAAGCGCGTCCAATCCGCCCGCCAGCTTTGGCTGATGGCTGGGTACTTCGCGTCCCAGGTGTCCGCAAACCGCGCCAGGGCAGCTTCGGCCTCGGTCAAGGTCGCGGCGCCATAAATCGCCCGCAGGTCTTTCGCCACCGCCTTGCGCTCCTTCCAGGTGACATACTGCAGGCTGTGGCGCACCTTATGGACGATACACAGTTGGACCTGGATGTTGGGAAACACGGTTTCAATCGCTTCCGGCAGTCCCTTGAGGCCGTCGACACAGGCGATAAAGCCATCCTGAACGCCTCGGTTCTTCAACTCGGTAAAGACCGACAGCCAGAACTTGGCGCCTTCTGTGTCCGCGATCCAAAGGCCCAGCAGCTCCTTTTCGCCTTGCAGATTGACGCCCAAAGCGAGATAGACCGCCTTGTTCTTGACCGGTCCCGCTTCGCGTGATTTGACGATCAAAGCGTCGAAATACAGGATCGGATACACCGACGCCAAGGGCCGGCTCTGCCATGCCTTCACGTCCGCCAACACCGATTCGGTAACGTTGGAGATGAGCGTCGGCGAGACTTCCACGCCATACAGTTCTTCCAGATGCCCCTGAATACCACGGGTGGATAAGCCCCGCGCATACAGCGCCAGAACCTTCTCATCAAATCCTTCGAGCCGGCGTTGGCGCTTGGAAACCAGTTGCGGCTCGAAGTCTCCGTTGCGATCCCGCGGGACCTCAATCGCCAAGGGTCCGGTTTCCGTTTGAATCGTCTTCGCCGACTTGCCGTTGCGAGAATTACCGCTGCCGCGCCCTTCCGGCGCATGGGGGGCATAGCCCAAATGGGCGGTCATCTCCGCCTCCAACGCCCGTTCCACCAGACGCCGGGTCAGCTGCTTGAGCAAGCCGTGTTCCCCCAGAATGTCTTTCGGATTCGTATAGCCTTTGAGCAATTCATCCAATAAGGCGTCTTGTTTGGCTGTGTCACTGGTCATGTTTTAGTCTCTTTTTCTGGCTGATTTTACAAACCAGTTACACAGTTCTTTTTACACCCTCCTTTTCAGAGCTTTCTTTACGCACTCAATGCGCCTCATCCCAATTCGACCCGATGCCCACATCCACCACCAAAGGCACCACGAGCTGAGCCGCGCGGCACATGCGATTGCCGATTTCGCGGGCGGCTTCGTCCGCGTAATCGTCCGCCACTTCGAATACCAGTTCATCGTGTACCTGCATGATCATGCAGATCGGGTGCCCGGATTCCCGAATCCAGGCGTCCACGGCGATCATGGCGCGCTTGATGATGTCCGCCGCGGTGCCTTGCATCGGCGCGTTGATGGCGGTGCGCTCCGCATACTGGCGGCGCTGGGCGTTGCGGGAAGCGATTTCCGGAATGTATAGGCGCCGGCCGAACAAGGTCTCCACGTAGCCTTTTTCCCGCGCCGTGTTGCGGGTCGTTTCCATGTAGCCCTTAACGTCGGGATAGCGGGCGAAATAAAGGTCGATGTAGCGCTGCGCCTGGTTGGTGGGGATGCCGAGCTGTTTTCCCAGGCCGAAGGCGGACATGCCGTAGATGAGGCCGAAGTTGATCGCCTTGGCCGAGCGGCGCTGGTCGGGCGTGACCTGGTCCGGCGGCACGCCGAACACTTCGGCGGCGGTGAAGCGGTGGACGTCGGTATTGTCGTGAAAGGCGGTGCGCAGGCTTGGATCGCCCGAGATATGCGCCATGATCCTGAGTTCGATCTGCGAGTAATCCGCCGCGAGGATTTTGCGGCCGGGCGGTGCGATGAAGGCCTGGCGGATGCGGCGGCCTTCCTCGGTGCGCACCGGGATGTTCTGCAGGTTGGGGTCGGAGGACGACAGCCGCCCGGTGGCGGCCACGGCCTGGTGATAGGAGGTGTGCACACGTCCGGTACGGGGATTGATCTGCTCGGCCAGCTTGTCGGTATAGGTCGACTTGAGTTTGCTCATGGACCGGTAATCCAGGATCAGCCGCGGCAGCTCGAAGCTTTCGGCCAGTTCCTGCAACACCGATTCGTCGGTGGACGGCTGTCCGGTCGGCGTTTTCTTGACCACCGGCAGGTTCAACTTGTCGTACAGGATGGTCTGGATCTGCTTGGGCGATCCCAGGTTGAACTGGCAGCCGGCCGCCTTACAGGCCTCCTGTTCGATCTCCAGCATGCGCTTTTCGAGTTCCCGGCTTTGCTGGGCCAGCTTGTACACGTCCACCAGCACGCCGGTGCATTCCATGCGGGACAGGACCGGCACCAGCGGGACCTCGATGCTCTCGTAGAGCGTTTTGAGCGAAGCTTCCGCTTCGAGCTTCGGCCAAAGGTGATGGTGCAGGCGCAGGGTGATGTCGGCATCCTCCGCCGCGTACTCGGAGGCGCTTTCGACGCTGACCTGCTGAAAGGGAATCTGTTTCGCGCCTTTTCCGGCTACGTCCTCGTAGTGGATGGTTCGGTGGTTGAGATAGAGTTCGGCCAGGGAGTCCATGTCGTGCCGGGTGGCGGTGCTGTTGAGCACATAGGATTCGAGCATGGTGTCGTGGCGGATGCCGGTCAGGGTGAGTCCGTGATTGGCGAGGACATTGGTGTCGTATTTGAGGTTCTGTCCGATCTTGGACCGGTCGGGATTTTCCAGCAGAGGCCGGAGTTTTTCGAGAACGGCGTCGCGGCTGAGCTGGACCGGCGCGCCGGGGTAATCGTGGGCCACCGGCACGTAGGCCGCTTCGCCCGGTTCCACCGCGAAAGAGAGCCCCACGATTTCCGCCCGGCTGTAATCGAGACTGGTGGTTTCGGTGTCGAAAGCGAAGTATTCCGCGGTCTCCAGCTTTTTCAACCAGCGCTCCAGCTGTTCCTCGTTCAGGACGGTTTCGTAATCGGCTCGGGCCGGCGTCTGTACGGCTGGGCCGGTGGGAGCTTCGGCACCGCCGGAAGCCTCCAGTTGCCGGAGCCAGGAATTGAATTCGAGGCGGACCAGGAGTTCCCGGAGGGCGGCCTGATCGGGTTCGGTGCGTTTCAGATCGTTCGGTCCGATCGGCAGGTCCACGTCGCATTTGATGGTGGCGAGCTGGCGCGACAAGGGGATCTGATCGAGATTGGCGCGGAGGCTTTCACCGACTTTGCCGCCGATCTCGTCGATATGGGCCAGGATGCCGTCCAGCGAGCCGTATTGATTCAGCCATTTCGCCGCAGTCTTCGGTCCGACTTTCGGAATGCCGGGGATGTTGTCCGAGGTGTCGCCCACCAGGGTCAGGTAATCGATGATGCATTCGGGCGGTACGCCGAACTTGGCTTTGACGCCCTCGATGTCCAGGCGGCTGTCGAACATGGTGTTCTCCAGCATGACCCGGTCGTTGACCAGTTGGGCCATGTCCTTGTCGCCGGTGGAGATGACGACGGCATAGCCCTGTCCGACCGCTTTCATCGCAAGGGTGCCGATCACGTCGTCGGCTTCCACGCCGGATTCCACCAGCAAGGGTAGTCCCATCGCCCGGATAATGGCGTGCAGCGGTTCGATCTGGGAGCGAAGTTCGTCCGGCATCGGCGGACGGTGGGCCTTGTAATGTTCGAAAAGATCGTCGCGGAAGGTCTTGCCGGGCGCGTCGAAGACGACGCCGATATGGCAAGTGTCGTATTCCCCGATCAGCTTGCGCAGCATGTTGGCGACGCCCAGAATGGCGCCGGTGGGCTCGCCGCGCGAGTTGTTCAGGGGCGGCAGGGCGTGAAACGCGCGGTACAGGAACGAAGAACCGTCGACCAGGACAAGTCTTTTTTCGGTTGGCTCGGACATGGGTTTTTATGGAGTAGGACGGGACGGGAAGTCCATTTTATCAGCCCGATGGCGTTTACCCATCGCCGGGATAGACAACCACCCGGTTTCGGCCGGCGTTTTTCGCTTCATACAAGGCCGTGTCCGCGCAATCGATGAGATCGCGGGGCGAGCCGGTTATCGCGTCGGCCGGTACGAACGAGGCGACGCCCAGGCTGATGGTGACCTTGATTTCTCTTTGGTCATGCTCGATGACGGTGTCCTCGACGGTGCGCCTCAATTTCTCGGCCGTGATGCCGGCTTGTTGGGCATTGCTGTCGGGCAGGGCGACGGCGAATTCCTCCCCGCCGTACCGGCTGAAAATGTCGGTGTTGCGCAGATGGGTTTTCACGGTAACGGCGACATGCTGCAGCACCTGGTCTCCGGCTTGATGGCCGTAGCTATCGTTGATGCGCTTGAAATGATCGATGTCGAACAGAATGATGGCGAATCGGGGCGGGGATGTCGGGTTGCCGGAGCATTTTTGCTCGAGATACTCGAGAAAGAATTTCTTGTTGTGGATCTTTAGCATGGGATCGAGAATCGCCTGCTTGTGCAACGCTTCGTGATAGGCGCGCTCGATGCTGTTGTCGGCAATGAACTTGAAAACGGTGTTTCCGATGCCGATCAGATCCTGATCGCGCAGGACGCACACCATGGTTTTTTTCATGTTGACGAAAGTTCCGTTCTTGCTGTTTTGGTCCTCTATGATAAAGGCCGAATCCCGCCTTCTGATGATCGCGTGTTTCCGGGATACCGCGCTCTCCTCGATTTGAGCGTCCGCGCTTTTTGATCGGCCGAGGACCATTTCGTCTCTATTCAGAACGATCCGCCTTCCCACATCGGGGCCCCGAATCATGATCAGGCAAGCCTCCAGGTCGTTTCGGCCGCTGTTTCGTTCGATCCAAAGCCGGTCCGGATGCCTGGTTATGGTTGTTTCTTCCGTCGATCTCTCTTTGCCCATTTTCCCTCCCGAGAAATGGCAGGTTCTGCCGTTAGCGCTTTTGGTTTCGGAGCATAAGGGCAGAACGGGCGGGGAGTGGCTGGAGGGGCTTCAGCTTGCCCGTCCGGAAGCCAAATGTGAAAATACCCAATCCTTTCGGACTGGACCCAAAGCCCCCTGGAAAACGCAATAGGTCGGGGCTACCCAGTTGAATTTTCATCGGAGCGTCTTAAGCGTTCCGTTTTTTCTTGAGAGAGCCATCGCCCATGAACGAATTCTGGATTGCGCCTTCGATTTTGTCCGCCGATTTTGCCCGCCTCGGCGAGGAAGTTGTTAACGTTTTGAACGCCGGCGCGGACATCGTCCATTTCGACGTGATGGACAATCATTACGTCCCCAATCTGACCATCGGTCCTTTGGTGTGTGAAGCACTGCGCAAACACGGCGTCACCGCGCCCATCGACGTGCACCTGATGGTCAGGCCGGTGGACAGGATTATCCCGGATTTCGCCAAGGCCGGTGCATCTTATATCACGTTTCATCCGGAAGCATCCGAGCACGTGGACCGGACGCTCCAACTCATCAAGGATTCCGGCTGTAAAACAGGGCTGGTATTCAATCCGGCGACCCCGCTCAACTACCTGGATCACGTGATGGACAAGCTGGACATGATCCTGCTCATGTCCGTGAATCCCGGTTTCGGCGGCCAGTCCTTCATTCCCTACGTGCTGGACAAACTGCGCGAGACCAAACGCCGTATCGAGGCCAGCGGACGCAACATCCGCCTGGAAATCGACGGTGGGGTGAAGGTGGATAATATCCGCGAGATTGCCGCGGCCGGGGCCGACACTTTCGTCGCCGGATCGGCCATCTTCGGTGCCGGCAAGGAGAGCGATCCGAACCGTTACGATACGGTGGTACGCGCTCTGCGCGAGGAAATGGCCAAGGCCCGCGCCGTTTGATGCTGGATCGCACGCCGGAACTCATCGCTTTCGACCTGGACGGCACGCTGGTCGACAGCTCGCCGGATCTGGCCGATGCCGTCGACGCCATGCTGGACCGGCTGGGCCTCCCTGCGGCCGGCGAGCCGCGGGTGAAAGGCTGGATCGGCAACGGCGTGGACATGCTGGTGAAGCGCGCGCTGACCGGCGACACGTGGCCGTGGGACGAGCCGCCGCGATTCGACGAGGCTTTGACGATGTTCATGGATTTGTACGAGGCGAACGTCTGTAATCGAAGCTGCCTGTTTCCCGGCGTTGGCGAAGGGCTGAAGCAGCTTAGGGCCGCCGGTTTTCGCCTGGCGTGCGTCACCAACAAGCATTCGAGGTTTACCCGTCCGCTGCTGGATCGGCTGGGCGTTCTTGAGTTTATGGAGTTCGTCGGCTGCGGCGATCAGTTCGAAAAGCATAAGCCCGACCCTTGTCCCTTGCTGAAGACCGCGGAGTGGTTCGCCGTCGAGCCGTCCCGCAGCTTGATGGTCGGGGATTCCGCCAACGACGTCAAAGCCGCGCGGGCGGCAGGGTTCATGGTGGTCTGCGTGCCTTACGGCTACCACGGCGGCAGTGGCGTCGAGTGCCTGGAGCCGGATGCCGTCGTTTCCTCTCTGACCGAGTTGCCCGCATTGTTCAGGAAAGCCGTATGAGCCCTATGGATCGACCTGTTCTGAAAGAGCGATGGTGTCGCCAAACCAGCCTCGAACGCAGATCGGGTTAGGCCGGATGGCCCTGGCCCGGTGAATGGTCTGTTGGGTTACGCTTGGCTAACCCGCTCTACCTGAATGGATAAAGCATCATGACGCCCGAACGATTTCAGCAGTACGCCGAACAAGGCTACAATCGCATTCCGCTTGCCCGCGAGGTTCTGGCCGACCTCGACACGCCTTTGAGCGCTTATCTCAAATTGGCCGACGCGCCTTATTCCTATCTGTTCGAATCCGTGCACGGGGGCGAGCAATGGGGCCGTTATTCCATCATCGGCCTGCCGTGCCGCACCGTGATCCGGGTGTGCGGTAATGAAATCATGGTCGAGAAGGACGGGCGCATCGTCGAAGCGCAGCAAACCGGCGATCCGCTGGACTGGATTCGGAGCTACGGCGCACGTTTCAAAGTTCCGCAGATCGAGGGCTTGCCCCGCTTCACCGGCGGGCTGGTCGGCTATTTCGGCTACGAGACGATTCATTACATCGAGCCCCAGCTGCACTGCGAGAAGCCCGATCCGATCGGCGTACCGGACATTTTGTTGATGGTGTCGGAGGAGTTGCTGGTCTTCGATAACCTGTCCGGCAAGCTGCTGGTTCTGACCCATGCCGATCCCTCCGAGCCGAATGCCTACCATCGGGCGCAAGACCGCCTGGAAAATCTGGTTCAGGGGCTAAGACAAAGCCGTTTGCCGGCGAACCGGGGGCAGGGGGTGGAGAAACAGGTCGACGAAAGCGACTTCATCTCGGGTTTCACTCAAGAGGGTTTCGAAAACGCCGTGCGAAGGGTGAAGGAATACATCGTCGAAGGCGACGTGATGCAGGTCGTTCTTTCCCAGCGTCTGTCGATTCCGTATTCCGCTTCGCCCATGGATTTATACCGTGCCTTGCGCTGTCTGAATCCCTCGCCTTACATGTTTCACCTGAATCTCGGGGATTTTCACGTGGTCGGTTCTTCGCCTGAAATCCTGGTGCGCGTCGAGGACGAGACCGTCACCGTCCGGCCAATCGCCGGCACGCGGCGGCGCGGCAAGACCCACGAGGAGGATCTGGCGCTGGAGCGCGAGCTTCTGGCCGATCCCAAGGAACTCGCCGAACACCTGATGCTGATCGATCTCGGTCGCAACGATACCGGGCGGGTGGCGGAGACCGGCAGCGTCCGCGTCACCGACAAGATGATCATCGAGCGTTATTCCCACGTCATGCATATCGTATCCAACGTCACCGGGCGCCTGACCAAGGGCAAGGACGCTTACGACGTACTGGCCGCGACGTTCCCGGCCGGGACTGTCAGCGGCGCGCCCAAGATCAGGGCCATGGAAATCATCGCCGAGCTGGAACCGGTCAAGCGCGGGATTTATTCCGGCGCGGTCGGCTACATCGGCTGGTCCGGGAACCTGGATACGGCCATCGCCATCCGCACCGCCGTCATCCGCGACGGGACCCTGCATATCCAGGCGGGAGCGGGCGTGGTGTATGATTCCGTCCCGCGTAACGAATGGGAAGAGACCCTCAATAAAGGGCGCGCGGTGTTTCGCGCGGTCGCCATGGCCGAAGCCGGGGTCGAGGGAGGGCGCAGCTTATGAGATCCCGCGTCTTGATGATCGACAACTACGATTCGTTTACTTACAACCTGGTCCAGTATCTGGCCGAGCTGGGCGCCGACGTGGAGGTGGTGCGCAACGACCAGATTGACGTCGAGGAAGTCGAAACGTTCGCCCCGGACAAGATCGTTATTTCGCCGGGCCCCTGCACGCCGAAAGAGGCGGGCATCTCGGTGGATACGATCCGCCGCTATGCGGGCAAGTATCCCATCTTGGGCGTTTGCCTCGGGCATCAGAGCATCGGTTATGCATTCGGCGGCAACATCATTCACGCCAAGAGTATCATGCACGGCAAGTGCTCGATGGTGCACCATCGGAATCAAGGCGTGTTCCGCGGTCTGAACAATCCGTTCCAGGCAACCCGTTACCATTCCCTGGTCATCGAGCAGGAAACGCTCCCCGATTGCTTGGAAATCACCGCCTGGACCGAGGATCGGGATGGCAAGATCGAGGAAATCATGGGGGTCAGGCACAAGCAGCTGGCCATCGAGGGCGTGCAATTCCATCCGGAATCCATACTGACGGAGCAGGGCCACGACCTGCTGCGGAATTTTCTGAATCGCTGAGGGTTTTCGATGGAGATACCAGTCGTCCTGCAGGCTTTGCTGGATCGGAAAGATCTCGGCGCATCGCAGATGCGCAAGGTGATGCGGACCATCATGAGCGGCGGCGCCACACCGGCGCAAATCGGCGCGTTCCTGGTTGCGCTCCGCGCCAAGGGTGAAAGCGTGGAAGAGGTGGTTGCGGCAGCCAAGGTCCTGCGGGAGATGGCCACCAAAGTGCCGGTCCGGGGCGAGCACCTCATCGATACCTGCGGTACCGGCGGCGACGCCAACCACACCTTCAATATCAGTACCACGGCGGCGTTCGTGGTCGCGGCAGCCGGCGGCAAGGTGGCCAAGCACGGCAATCGCTCGGTTTCCAGCCGTTCCGGCAGCGCCGACGTGCTGGAGGCGGCAGGCATCAATCTCGATCTGACGCCGGACCAGGTCAAGGCCTGCATCGATCGAATCGGTCTGGGATTCCTGTTCGCCCAGCGCCATCACGGCGCCATGAAGTACGCCATTGGCCCGCGCCGGGAAATCGGGGTGCGGACCTTGTTCAATTTGCTCGGACCGCTTACCAATCCGGCCGGCGCGTCCAATCAGTTGGTGGGTGTCTTTTCCGACGTCTGGGTGGAACCGCTGGCGGAAGTGCTGCGTCAGCTCGGCAGCAAGCACGTGCTCGTGGTGCACGCCGAGGACGGGCTGGACGAAATCAGCATAGGCGCGCCTACTCACGTCGCGGAGCTCAAGGACGGTCAGATCACGACTTACACGCTAACGCCCGAACAATTCAAGGTCAGACGCGCGCCCTTGAGAAAGCTGACGGTCGACACCGCCGCCGCGAGTTTGAAGATGATGCTGAGCGTACTCGACAAGGAACCGGGCCCGGCCCGGGACATTACCGTCCTCAACGCGGGGGCGGCGATTTATGCGGCCAATCTGGTGGACAGCCTGGAGGAGGGCGTCGAGTGCGCGAAAGCGGCCATCGACGACGGTTCTGCCCGGCGGAAGCTGGACGCCTTGATCGAATTCAGTCAATCCATCGCCACTCATGAATAATCCCCCCGATATCCTGCAAAAGATTCTGGCCCGCAAAGCGGAGGAAATTGCCGAACGCCGTGTGCGCACGCCGCTGGATGAAGTGCGTCGACAGGCGCGCGATGCCGATGCGCCCCGTGGATTTGTCCGGGCTTTGCGGAACAAGGTCGACGACGGTGCGGCCGCGGTGATCGCTGAAATCAAGAAGGCATCGCCCAGCAAGGGCGTGATGCGGCCGGATTTCCGCCCGGCGGACATCGCCCGGAGCTATGCCGATCACGGTGCGGCTTGTCTCTCCGTACTGACCGACCGGGATTTCTTTCAGGGCTCCGAAGAATTCCTGCAACAGGCTAGAAGCGTTTGCCGGCTGCCGGTGTTGCGGAAGGATTTCATGATCGATCCGTACCAGGTTTTCGAGGCCCGCGCGATCGGGGCGGACTGCATTCTGCTGATTGTCGCCGCCTTGAATGACGGGACCATGCGCGAACTCTCGGACCTTGCCGCCGATCTCGGCATGGACGTGCTCGTCGAGGTTCACGATGGGTCCGAACTGGAACGCGCTTTGCGCCTCGATCTGCCCCTGATCGGCATCAACAATAGGAATCTCCGTACTTTCGAGACCCGCCTCGACACCACGTTCGACTTGCTGAGACGAATTCCCGACGATCGACTGGTGGTGACCGAAAGCGGCATTCATACGCCGGAGGATGTGTCTCTGATGCGTCGGCACGGCGTCCATACGTTTCTGGTCGGGGAAGCCTTCATGACGGCGGAGGATCCGGGCCTTCGTTTACAGGCCTTGTTCGCGTCGAGTTGAAGTTCGGCGGCGGCCATGCCGAGGCGAATACGAGTCGAATCGGACGATCAGCGGCCGCCGGGCCGTGCCGATTTTGCCGGAAACGGCCTCAACCCTGAGGAAGGATAGGGGTTTCATGCTCAATCCGGCCGACTGTGACACGGCATAAATCCAGTGCGTAGGCCGTGCCACCCTATAGGTCGGGAATCCTTCCCAATCGCAAACGGTCATCCGGGGAGCGCCCGAATGACCCTTCCAATCGCAAACGGCGTCTTCGGGAGCGCCGAAGCCGCCCTTCCCGGCGCCCGGCCTCAGTCGAGCGTATTCGTCGGCAAGGGATTGCCGACCGACTGTTGCACTCTCGTTCCACACAATTTTATGGCATGTACTTTGTCCCTCTCGCTCCGGACCCCGCTCGCCAAAGCGCCGTCTCCCTCGGAGAAAGGCCGCGATTGAAGCGACCGTTTGCACTTGAAAAAGTAACAAAATTTCCTTTTGGCCTTGCCCCGGCACGTAAAGCTCCCGGTTCAAGGCTGCAGTGAGCAGAGCCTTTCCGGTCTGCCGGGCTCATCGGGAATGCCCGGTTCTTCTCGCTACATGACTCGTTCCAGAGAAGGCTGTTGGGAGGTGCTCGATAGTGCAAACGAACTGTACCTGGTTCCGTTACATGTTAGGCTATTAGCACATAAGTCCTCCGGGAAGAGGACAAAGCCGTTAAGGATGCTTTTTCAGAGTTTCCTTTACGCAATCGACGGATAGAAGACGGTCTTATTGAAGAGGAAATCCCGTTTCGATCCCTTACGTTGTACTCTCCGAGAAGGGGAGAGAGTCTCCGGCTTCGCCGCATGGCGATGGAGGGCCGGAGCGGGAGTAATCGATAGGCGCCTTTTAGCAAGACGTGGTTATTGAACATTCATGCATTGAGCCCACTGAGGGATAGCCTTCATGCTTCCTCATTTTGACGATTTGGTCACACTGGTCAAAACCGTGGCCCGTGAGGAATTGCTGCCCCGGTTTGCCGGGACCGAACGACGATTCAAAGCTGACGGCAGTGTCGTGACCGAAGCTGATCTCGCCGTGCAAAAGCGGCTGACCATCCGCTTGCGGGAACTCTATCCGCAGTTCGAACTGCTCGGCGAGGAAATGGACGCCGAGAGGCAACACGAATTACTGGTGCAAAGCAACGCCGGGCTTTGGTGCCTGGATCCCCTGGACGGGACCAGCAACTTCGCTTCAGGTTTGCCTCTTTTCGGTATTTCACTCGCCTTGCTTATCGAACACCGGCCGGTCTTGGGAGTGGTCTATGATCCGATCCGCGACGAGTGCTTTACCGCGCAACGCGACCGCGGCGCCTGGCTGAATGGCGTGCGGCTGCGGGCTCGTCCCGCGGGGCTGCCGCTGCGGCGGAGCCTGGCCGTGGTCGATTTCAAGCGTCTCGGGCCGCTGGCGGCGAACCTGGCCTCGCGTCCGCCCTACAGTTCGCAGCGCAACCTGGGTTCGGTAGCTTTGGAATGGTGCTGGTTGGCAGCCGGCCGATTCCACGTTTACTTGCACGGCAAACAGAAGCTTTGGGACTATGCCGCAGGCGCGCTGATACTGTCCGAAGCCG
Organism: Methylocaldum marinum; assembly: GCF_003584645.1. Lineage (GTDB taxonomy): Bacteria > Pseudomonadota > Gammaproteobacteria > Methylococcales > Methylococcaceae > Methylocaldum > Methylocaldum marinum. The sequence continues at coordinate 2,725,479 of NZ_AP017928.1, read as the reverse complement.
GAGGCCATGCGCAAACCTTGCTGGGTGAGCCTATCTTCACGCCGGAGCTGCAGGCGCGTTCGGTCGTCGCGGCCGGCGATGCCGGTTTGTTCGAGGAATGGAAGACCTGGCTGGGCAAGCAGTCGCGCAACACCGCTTCGCTCTGATTCTGTCCTCTCGGCCATTACCGCGGCAGCCCGCTGTCGCGCTCCGACAGCTGTTTCGCAAGTTGCGAAATCTCATTGTTCCCCGATTCTCCGATATGGTCCGATCGTCGCCGTGAGCCCGGTCGATCAACTCAGCTTAGATTACAGTTCGATTACGGTATATCCTATCGCCGCCGCTTGAAGTAAGGGAGCGGAAGGGAAGCCGTGCCGCCGGTTGTTGCGTTGCATTGTACTGTCGATCATTCAGCGGTCGATTGGTGTGGGCATGGCGCTTGCATAAACGGCTATTTCGGCCAAATGCGGAGGGATTAACACCGTGAGTGATTCCGTTCTTGTATGCCATGGCGAGCCCTCTCCGGCTCGTGCGGTGCACGCCTGCGATTGCAATCGCAAACCGGAGTTTGGTCCACCTTTTTCAACTGAAAACAGGCAGCTCGGGAGCGCCGGGACGAGCCTAGGCCGAATGCGCTTGCTTCTGCTCGTCGCTTGCGCCGGACTTCTACACGCCTGTGCCTGGTCACCTTTCCGCTTGGCGGATCGGCATCTGGCGCATCGGCCTATGCTGGAAGACATCGAGCACAACCGCTTTGCGTTGGGAAAAAGCGACAGTGTTGTCGGGCAATTGGCGACAGTACAGCTCGAGAAAGGCGATTCTCTTCCGGATGTGGCCCGGCATTTCGGCCTGGGTTTGCAGGAAATCGCGGAAGCCAATCCGGGAACCGATCTTTGGGTGCCGGAGTCGGGGCGCACCCTCATTCTGCCTATGCAATTCGTGGTTCCGGATACGGTCCGGAAAGGCCTCGTGGTCAATCTTGCGGCGATGCGCCTGTTTTATTTCCCGTCCAAAACAAGCGGCGAAGTGATTACCTTTCCGGTCGGCATCGGCCGCGAAGGCCGCTCGACGCCGACCGGAGAAATGTCCATCGTGCGGAAGGCGGCCCATCCGGCATGGTATGTTCCGGCGTCCATTCGCAAGGATCATGCCCTCAAGGGGGATCCTCTTCCGGCCGTGGTGTCGCCGGGCCCCGACAACCCGCTCGGTGATTATGCGATGTATCTGAGTCGTCCGAGCTATTTGATTCATGGTACCAACAAGCCGTACGGCATCGGGCTTCGCGCCAGCAACGGTTGTGTCCGCTTGTATCCGGAAAATATCGAAGCGCTCTACCGGCAGGTTCCGGTCAAGACGCCGGTACATATCGTCAATCAGCCTTATTTGGTGGGCTGGCGCGACGGAGAACTTTATCTGGAGGCCCATAAACCGCATGAAGAGCTCGATGGTAAGCGGCTCAAAAAAGCGCTGATGTCTGAGCTCAAGAAGATCGAAAAGAAAGCAGGGCGAAAATTGGATTTACCGCGGATCGAGCGGATTTTGAGCGAGGCCAGGGGTATTCCAATACCCATTTTCGAGAACAGCGACAATCTCGATCAGCTCGTCAGTAATGCGGTGGCTGTGAAATATCCGGATGAGTTGTTCGGTCAGCCGAAACCGCCGGCGATGACCGATAGGGGCTGGTACATCACGGCGCTGGAGTCCGGTGACGAATTGAGCGCCCGTCGTATGGCGGCGGTGCTGAATCATCAGGGGCCGCAAATTCCGGCTCGGGTGGTGCCCCTGGCCAATGGACGCTTTAGAGTGATCGCCGGTCCGTTCAAGAGTAGCAGGGCGACCAAGGAGGCGGCGAGGCGGATGAAGATCGATTTGGACATCACGGGCGATATCGTGTCGCCGAAAGAGCGCTTGAGTCTCAAATAGGACTCGTCCGCGCGGCGATGCAATGTGAGGACGGGGGCGCGCCGGTGTGTAAGCCCTATGTTTTGGACGCTCTCATTAAGTTGATTCCGTTCATGCATTTCGGCAGGCTCGGGAGAGCGTTCGACAAGCCTGTCCTGAGCTTGTCGAAAGGCCTGTCGAAGGACTTAATCAGAGCTTCCCTAGGGGTGATACGCTCTATCGGTCGTAGCTCGGCAATCTTTTCCCGACGTCATGGCCCGGTCGAGCGTCTTCGTCGGAAAGGGATTGCCGACCTACGACCGTGCACCCTGTAGCTCGGGAATCCTTTCCCGACGTCGCGGCCCGGTCGAGCGTCTTTGTCGGCAAGGGATTGCCGACCTACGACCGTGCGCCTTGTAGGTCGGGAATCCTTTCCCGACGCCGCACCCCGATCGAGCGTCTTCGTCGGCAAGGGATTGCCGACCTACGACCGTGCACCCTGTAGCTCGGGAATCCTATCCCGACGTTCACGCTCCGGTCGAGCGTCTTTGTCGGCAAGGGATTGCCGACCTACGACTACGACGTGTATCGTGACCGCCAAGCCCGTTTCTACAAGTGCTGTTCACTTGACAGTCGGCCGAAAAAAGATATCAGAACTCCGGCGGCTTACGATAAGTCCAGGTAACGGCCAAATTACCGAAAAAGCCGTCCCCCAGTTGCACTTGGTCGAATTCCCTGCGGGGATTGTTGAGCACGACGTGCTTGGTGTTCAGATCCTCATAAATCGGCAAGCCGACCGACCCGCGCAGCTTGAAGTTTCCGCCGAAAGCGTTGAGAAAGCGGTAGTCGAAGACGAATGCCAGATTGGTAGTGGTGCCGCCGCTGTTGCCGATCTTGTAGCCGCGGTCTTCGCTTTTCTCCGTGTAGCTGGCGTCCATCTCGATACCCACCATCAAGTCGTAGTTCGGCGTATAGTGGAAGGCCGCGCCGACGGTGGCGACGTCGCCGAAGGCGAAGTTGTTGTCATTTTCCGGGTTGACGGTGTAGAGGGCCGAACCGTGAAACCAGAAATCCTTCCAGCGCTGCGAGTAGAGCAGTCCGCCGGTGAAGGTGGCGGTATCTTTGCCGAGCTGTAGAGCGGGACCGGTCGAAACGAGGCTTTTGCGGGCCACGGGATCCGGGGCCGCTCCCCGCTCGCCGTCGAACTGTCCCGTCGGCAAGGTGGTGCCGAGCAAAATGGTTCCGAATTTGTCCCAGCGGGTGCTGCGCCAGAAGTTATAGCGTCCTTCCAGGGTGATGTCGCCGATGCCGTTTTCCTCGCCGACGGTTTCCCGGACGCTGGTGGGCGAGGTTCTGACCAAAGCCTTGGTTCTGCGTTCGAACCAGGGGACGTTGACGAAAAGAGAGAGATTATCGGTGGGCGAGTAATTGACGATCAATGCCTGCTGATGCGCCTGTACTTCTTTCGGAGCTCGCGGCTGGGTTCTGTTGCTCTTGATGAACTCGCTGGGGTCGGTACTGTTCGAGCCCGCTTTGACCTGGTCTTTCTGCATGTAGCCATAGACGGCACCGATGCTGAAGGCCCCCGCTCCCGGCGTTACCGCGGTGCGGATACGGAAGGGTGCGGTGGTCCCTACCGGCGAGACATCCTGGTAGGCGATCCCGAAGTCGATCACGTCACCCCCTTCCTTTGCAGCGAATGCCTCGGCCTCCTCCCGGTTGGCGAAAGCGATATAGTTCGGAACCATGTCCGGAATGACACGGCTGCCGATGACATAGGTGGCGTCTTCGGCATCCACCAGCTTGCCGGAGACCCAATCGTGCACTTTTACTGATTCGAAGGCGGAAAGTCCTCCGGCATCATCGACTTCACGCAGCATGCAGGCGACGCCGCAGGTGTATTTTTTCTTGCCGTCCTTGTAAACGAGCTCGGCGGCGCTCTTAAGGTATTGGTCGATGTACATGCCGCAAACCCGGCAGCTCTCGCGCTCGTGCGGTTCCTCGGCCGCAACCGCGAGCGATATCAGCAGGAGCTGGCAAAGCGCCAGAAACGGTACCGGGCTCAGTCTAGTAGGTGCCATCATAAAAATCCCCTTTGTATAGCACTGTGGTCAGAAGCTTTTCGAAGGTGTCGATCCCGGCTTCGCCGGTGATCTTTTCCCGCACGATACCTTCTTCATCGAGTACCAGGGTGGTCGGCAAGCCGACCACGCCGAACTGCCGGGCGACTGTTCCGTGCTCGTCAACCAGCATGGGGAAGGTGACACGCTCGAATTTCCGGAACCGCTCGTCCGTCGCAATAGGCTGGCTTTCGTGGATGGCCACGGGAAGGAAGCCCTGGTCTTTGTATTTCCGGTAGAGGTCTTCCAGCGCAAGGACGACATCCTTGTTGCAATGGGAACAGTCCATTGCCCAGAAGCGTATTAGCGTGACCTTGCCTCGGACGTCCTCTGGCAGCGTCACGGGATTTCCCTCAAAATCGGTGAGTGTGACGACCGGCGCCATATCGCCGATCTGTAGGCCCGGCCGTCGGTTATTGCAGGCGCCGAGCAAGGTCACGATCAGTACGGCCGATAGCAATCGACCCCAATATTGGAGCGTCATGAACGCCGGTCCAGCGATTCGATGATGGCCGGGGTCACGTCCTGAAAGCGCAGGATCTTGTTGCCCTTGTGATCCTCCAGAAATTCCTGGGCGGACTCTTGATCCTTGAACGGGAGCAATTCATGACCCATGGGGCCCAGCACGTCCGAGCCGATCACATAATATGCCGGCTTGGCCTCGATCAGTTCGACTTCGTAATAATCCGTGACATAAATGTCCGCGATTTGGTCCGCCGTCCTCCCCGGCGTGTATTTGGACGTGTCGAAGATATGCTTGAACATATCCTTGGCGCCGTCGTAGAAATACGAGGTGCCGTCCTTGAAAACGATCTGCGCCACCCACTTCGGATATTTGTAGACAAACATGCCGCAGACCGGACAGCGGTCTGTCTTCTTGAGCACCGCCCTTCCTGCTGCGTCGGCGACGGAGCCGGAAACGAGCCGCAACACACCCAGTGCCGCCAGGGCGCGTAAACAGTTCCTTCGGGATCGGTCGGTCATGAGGGTTACCGTGCTTACATAATGAGATTGGAGATCGCGATTCGATAGGTTACGACGGATGCGAAAGCCGTGTAGGACACGATCGAGGTCAATGCGAGTCTTCTCAGCAGCGATGGTATTGCCGAGCGCAGGCTTGCTATCCCGCGGAACGGGACCAGGACGGCGACGCCCGCGCCGGCGACCACGGCGCTGAACAACAGGATGTATAGCAGATAACCGATGTAGTTATATTCCTCCATGATGATGCAGAACGGGCAATGGTGGGTCGGTAGCTCGTAGATATAAAGCGAAATGCAGGAAATGATCGCCACTATGGAGACGAAGAAGGCCACTACCGCCAAAGCGGAATAGACATAGCCGCCTTTTCCCCGAAGATAGAAATAAATGCCGGAGAGCAGCGCCGCGGCAATGCTGATATAAAAAGCCCAGAGCGTGGGTAGTGCCGGCAAGGCCGCGATTTCCGACCCTAGCCCCTCGACCCGTTCGCTGCTGAAAAGGCTGCCGCAGCACGAGGTGATGACATTGGCGTCCAGCTTCAGGAAATAAGCCAGTTCTAAGATCGTTTCGGCCACGATGAACGGGGCGATGACCGCCAGCAGCAGGTATTTCTTCCTGATGAGCGGATAATCGTAAGCCTGGTTGTCGGCGTGGTTGAGAATCAGCCAGAGTCCTGCCAGCAGAAAGTTGCCGACCTTCAGGATCAAGGTCGGATAACCGAAAGCATTCACGCTCAAGGCGCCTGCGGCACACATGGCGCCGACGAACAGCGGGTACAGGGTGTCGGCGGTGAACACGTAGAGAAACAGGGAAATCAGCTGCAGCCCGAAGGTATAGGACAACAGCGTCGACACGAGGTAGGTCCGCCGCTCCAGGGTCAACTGCAATTCGCTGCCGCTTTCGATGTTCCAGTGACGATAGATCTGCATACCGTAGTAAGCGGAATAAACCACCATCAGGCTCACCGTCAGCGCCGCGATGATATTGGCGATCACCGCCGGATGCATGATCACGACGTGTCTCCTTCGAGCCGGCCGTCCCGCAGATGGACCACCTCGTCGACGACGCCGGCCTTGTACACCAGGGGATCGTGGCTGGTGATCAGGACCGTTTTGCCGTCGCTCTTGAATCTCTCCACGATGTCCAGGAACCGGTGGGAGAGCTGGGTATCCAAATGAGCGGTCGGCTCGTCGGCGATGATGACGGACGGATCGTTGATCAAGGCCCGAACGATGGCCACCCGCTGCGCCTCGCCGCCGGAAAGCCATTCGATGCGCGACTGCGCCTTATGGGAAAGTCCCAACCTGCCGAGCAGATGCGTCGCGCGTTCCTTCAGCGGGCCGTGCCGTTCGCCCAGGGGATAGGCGGGCAGCATGACGTTTTCCAGAGCCGTGATTCCCTTGATCAGATTATGCTGCTGGAAGATGAAGCCGAAGGTCTTGCGGCGAATTTCGGTCAGAAAGCGTTCCGGCAAGCTGGTGATTTCGCGACCGCTCAGTCTTACCCGTCCGGAGGTGGGGCGCGACATGCAGCCGATGATGCTGAGCAGGGTGGTTTTCCCCGAGCCGCTGGGGCCGGTCAGCACCGTGACCTTGTTCGAGCCGAGATTGAGGCTGATGCCGTTGAGCGCCGAATACTCGCTCGGTTTGCCGGAATTGAACACTTTACGGATGTCGACGAGTTCGATCATGGCTCACTCTCCCGTATGACGCATGGCGGTGTCGGGATCGATGGTCGCCGCCCGCCAGGCCGGGACGATGGTCGATACGGTGTAGGGAACCACGGTGAGGAAGAAGAGGGTGGTCAATTGCTCGGCACTCACGAAAGGCATCAATTTGAACTGCGGATACAGGGTCGACCAGCCTTTCAAGGCCGGTCCGAACACCAGGGAATGGGTGAAGAATACGTGTATGTAAGCGAGGATCACGCCGGCGAGAAATGCCGTTAGCGAAATGACCGCGCCTTCCCAGAATTTCATGCGGATGATGTCCGAGGTTTCCCAGCCTATGGCTTTGAGTATGCCGATTTCACGCCGTTCCCCCGCGCTCAGCCCCGACGCCTTGTCCCAGGCGAAGATCACGAACGCCAGGACCGCCGCGGACAGGATCACGATCATCATGCCGCCGCGCCAGTTGAAAATGGAATCGTAGGTGCGGAGTATCTCGTCCCGAATGATCGGGCGGGAATCGGGAAACATCCGGGTGATCTTGGAAGCGATCGTGGAAAGTTCCTCCGGATTTCTGACCGAGACCGCCAAATCGGTCACCTGGTCCTCCGGAATGCCGAAGAGCTTGCGGAAGTCGAGCTCGCTCATCAAGATCATGTCGGAGCTGACGAGTTCCGACGCGGACGAAAACGTGTCTTGGATTTTCAATGGCATCCCATCGCCGGCCGGGGTGCGGAACAACATGAATTCGCCCTTGCCCGCTTGCCGCAAGCGGGCGATGCCGTTGCCGACGACGATGTTTCCGGAGCCGATGGCTTCGGCGCCGACCTCGGGCATGGCAGGCCCTGCGCGGTCGTGGCGATGCTCCATTACGGTTACGACCGTGCGATCCTGCCCGGACCCGGCCTGTTCCGATGCCGTTTTATCGGGAGGTACCATCAAGGTGTAATTGGCATCGAAGAGCGGATCGAAATAATAGCCCCAGAGCCGTCCCTCGACCGCCTGCACGCCCCGGATGTTCCGGATTTCGTCCCGGTAGCGGAGGGGCATGAGATCGTGCCTTCCGGCGACGACTTTCTGTACGATCATTTCCGGGGACTCCTGGAGAACCAGGGAGGCTTCTTTTTTGATCGCATGGGTAAAGAACATCACCGACGCCAGGATGAATACGATCAGGGCATACAGGATCAGCAGTCCGGTGTTCTTCACCTTGTGCCGCAACAGCGACGACAGGGTGAAATCGATGATGTATTTCTGCTTCTCAATCCAGCTTTTCATTGATTTTCCGAACGCCTTCCGGTGCGCCCAGGAACGAGCCGGAGGGGAAATGCTCCAGGGATAAGGGGTGGTCCTGAAAGGGGGTGCTCAAGTCCGCCTGAGAGAGGTGCCGCGTGTAGCGGGCTTCGGTAAACAGACACAGGTCGGTGAGACCGAGTGCCTTGACCAAGGCCCGTTTTTCGCTCAGTTCCGGCGGTTGTCCCCGGGTGGAGAGCGTGCCATGCGCCAGCAACATGCCGAGTAGGGCCGATTGGGCCGCGATGGCCGATAAGAACACAGTCGATTTTCTTGCCATTTCCCTTGGTCGTATGTTTCCGGCCGCGCTGCTCCCGCTTCGAGCTACGCTTCTTCTCCCGCGGCAGCCAAAGAGAAGCACTCTAAGGTCAGGCAATAGCCGTGCCGTCTCGGATAGCCTGCTCCGAATCGCATTTTGCCGATGCTCATGACACTGGTTTCGAAAAAGGGTGCGTGAAATCCCATATTACAGTGATGGAAATGCCACGGTTCGACCCGGGCTGAAGCCGGTCCCGTAACGTTCGATCGGTACGTGATCTCGGTTCATTCAAGCTGGGGACCCTCCGGCCGCTCGTCGCCGGTCTTTCGTCCGGCGTCTTCCTGCACGATGAAGCTTCCGGGAATCATCCCCATCCAGCAGCTCCAGGGAATCACACCCGTCTGCTGCGGCGTGAATTCGATCACTTGTTCGCCTTTTGCCACATCGAATTCCAGCCCCAGCGAGGGGACGATGATGCGATGGTTGCAGTAGTTGAGTTCTTTCCCTTCGATGATCCATTTCACCGGAACGTCTTTTTTCAACACGAACGTGTCGGGTTGAAAGCCGCGCTTATTGACCTCCATGCGGATCACCTGGAATCCGGCCTCGGGTTCCGTGGCATCTCCGGTCGTGGCCATGTTGTCCAGGCGCGCCGCAGCCCGCGCCGCGAGGGTCCTGAAATCGTAGCCGGAACCGCTCATGATCAGGCCCCGATTCAGCATGATGAGTCCGAGTGCCATCACCAGAAAGGCGGAAGCTTTCAACAAGCCGCGTGTGGCCTGGGCGGAAATCAGGCTGGTCAGCACCCCGAAGCCGAGCAGGATCGGCAGCGTGCCCAGCCCGAAGACCAGGAGCAGCTTGGCGCCCTCGACGAAGCTGCCGGTCCCGGCCGCCATGATGTACATGGCCTGAAGCGGGCCACAGGCGATCATCAGACCGTTCAGCAGGCCGATCACGAAGGGGCTTTTGCTTTTCTGCGTTCTGCCGTAGACGAATCGGTTCAGGAAGCGCGGTATCCGGATGTGGACGCGGCGGAGGATCTTGAACCAATCCAGCATGTTGAGGCCGAACAGGATGAGAAAGACGCCCGCGGCTATGGCGGCGATCCCCCGGATTTCCGGCGTGAAGGCAATGATCGATCCGAGCAGTCCGAATAGACCGCCGATCAAGGTGTACGACAGGGTCTTGCCGACGCCGTACAGGACGTGAGACAGCAGATAGGAGCGCTTGCCGGTCGCGGCGATGCGTGCGGTGTAGCCGACGACGAAAGCGCCGCACATGCCCACGCAATGAAAACCGGTGACGAAGCCGATCAGGAACAGTAGGCCATAGCTCATGCCGCGGTCGAATTCCGGCAGGTCCATGCGCTCGGCGAGTTGATCGCCGTGGACCAGGAGTGCGACGATGGCCGAGAGCGCGAGCAGAACGATCAGCAGTCGTCCGAATGTGCGCAGCAGCGATGGCCCCTCGCTCTGTGGCGGAGAGCATTGGTAGCCCAGACCATCGATGGTTTCGATGATTTTTCGGGGATCGCTTCGGGCGGGGTCGAAGGTAACCGCGGCGGTTCCGGAGTCAAGATCTGCCTTGACCCTCTGGACACCGCCGAGCTTTGCCACCGCATCTTCGATCGTCGTTTCGCATCCCTGGCAGTGCATTCCGCCGATGCGGAATTTCCGGGTTATCATCGCCATTGAATAGCACCTGGTGAGGAATCTTAGCGCGTCGCCCACGGGGGCCGGCAGGATTGACCGATATTAGGAAAGTTTAATATTGCTGTTGCAAACTTGCGTCGTTAAAACTCCGAAGGTAAGCCTAAATTGGGAAAGTTCCGGAAAGGAAGCTCTGAATAAGTGGATTTCGTTCATGCCTTTCGACTGCGCGGAGGAGAGCGTTCGATAAGCCTGTCCTGAGCTCGGTCGAAGGACTTACTGTGCGTAAAAGAAAGTAAAGCTCTATTCGATTCGCCCTCACCCCATCCCTCTCCCAGAGGGAGAGAGGGCTCCTGTGGCTTTACTTTCTTGTCTGTTGGTAATTCAGATCTTCCGTAAAATAGCGGAGCTATCGGTACCCGTCAAAACGAACCGGCCGCAAAATGTACGCCTATCGACAAAAGTGTTCTTCGATACGCCGGGACAAAAAACGGCGAGAAAGGGTGAGGCGCGTCAGGGTTCAGTCTTCACGCCTGAATTCGCCTTCTATGGTATGCCGCGTTTCGTGCGTCGCCTTTCCGCCGGGGCGAGCAACGGCGTTTTCGAGTATGCGCTGCGCGATGCGTTTTCGGGTTATCGGCAACAGGCAGAACAAGGCCAGGAAATCGCTGACGAACCCGGGTAGCAGGAGCAGCAAGCCGCCGGCGGCTATCAGGCCGCCCTCGATCATCTCGCGCGCGGGCAACTCGCCTTGCGCCATGGCTTGCTGCACGCGGAACCAGGTGGTCCAGCCCTGTACTCTCAAAAGAAAGGTGCCCAGCGCCGCAGCACCGAGCAGGAGAAATAATGTCGGGAAAAAACCCAGCGAGCCGATGAGTTTGATCAGCAAATAAATCTCTAAGATGGGTAAGCTCAACAGTGCGAGCAATAACCATTGACCGATGTTCATTGAATCCTCATGCGTTTAAAATTCCTATCAATTCCGTGCTTTTTGCCATGTCTACCCAACACTGTCTAGTTTTGTGCACTTGTCCGGACGCGAGAACCGCGGAAGCGCTGGCCATGGCCCTGATCTTCGAAAGACTGGCCGCCTGCGCCAACATCGTCCCCGGCCTGACGTCGATTTACGCTTGGGAAGGGAAGATAGAGACGGCCCAGGAGCATCTCCTCCTGATCAAGACCGAAACGGCATCATTCGACGCCTTGGAGAAATTTCTCCGCGAAAAACACCCCTACGAACTTCCGGAAATCGTCACGGTCCCTATACTGCACGGTTCGACCGCATATCTAGATTGGATTAGTGAATGGCTGCATCCCAAAAATTGATGGACCGTCCGGGCGATCTCTCCCGGAAAGAAGTCCACGTCCCGATCTTCATTCTACAGAGTCGTTTTGTTATGCCGCAGTTCCGCGAATTCGTTTTTCGGGCGTTTTTCGTCTTTTTGTCGGTCTGGACGGGTACGGTTTGGGCCATCGGCAGCGACGAGCTTCTGCCGCCGGAACAGGCTTTCCGGGCATCGGCCAAGCTCGAAGGCGATGAGGCCTTGATCGGATTCGACATCGCCGACGGCTATTATCTGTACCGGCAAAAATTCAAGTTTGCGTCCAAGGACGCCGGCGTCGATCTGGGGGAGCCTGTTTTTCCGAAGGGCGAAACCAAGCACGACGAGTTTTTCGGCGAGATGGAAATCTATCGCGGGCACCTCGATATACGCCTTCCCCTGGTGCGCCGCGACGCCGGCGCCGCCCAGCTGGTTCTGGACGTGACCTCGCAAGGCTGCGCCGACGTCGGGGTGTGCTATCCGCCGTACAAGCAGACGCTCAAGGTGCACTGGCCTGCGAGCGGTGCCGGCGGCGCGGCCGATTCGCTCGGAAAGCTGGCCGAAGCGTTCAAATCGCTGGGCGTCAAAACCCGGCCGGTCGATTTGCTGCCGCCCGATGAAGCATTCCGTTTCTTTGCCGAGGTCAAGGACGCCAACACGCTCTGGGTTAGTTGGCAGATTGCGGACGGATATTACCTCTACCGGGAGAAATTCAAGCTGGCCTTGCCCGGCGCCAGCGGGGTAACGCTCGGGAACTACCGGATTCCCAACGGCGAACCCAAGCACGACGAAGAGTTCGGGGATGTGGAGGTATTCCATCGTGAAGTCGGATTCGCCGTTCCGCTGTCGCGTGCCGGCGGCGAGCCGGGCAATATTCGATTGCAGGCGAATTATCAGGGCTGCGCCGAGAAGGGGGTGTGCTACCCGCCGATGCAGAAAACCGTCGGCCTGGATTTGCCGGCCGCCGGCGCCGGGACAACGGTGTCGATGGCAAATCCGGTCGTCCCGGTCTCGGAGCAGGATAGAATCGCCTTCGCTCTACAGAGCGATTCCGCCTGGGCGACGGTTCTCAGTTTTCTGGGATTCGGGCTGTTGCTGGCGTTCACGCCCTGTATTTTCCCGATGATTCCGATTTTGTCGGGCATCATCGTCGGTCAGGGCCACACGATCACCACCGGCCGGGCCTTCATGCTGTCGCTGAGCTATGTCTTGGCGTCGGCTTTGGCCTATACCGTCTTCGGCATCTTGGCGGGACTTTTCGGCAGCAATTTGCAGATTCTGTTCCAGAAGCCCGAGGTCATTGTCGCGTTCAGCGCTTTGTTCGTGCTGCTGGCCTTGTCCATGTTCGGCGTTTATACGCTGCAAATGCCGGAATTCATCCAGGCTCGCGTGGTTTCGATCAGCAATCAGCAACGCGGCGGCACCCTCACCGGCGCCGCGATCATGGGCGCGCTCTCCGCCTTGATCGTCGGGCCGTGCGTGGCGGCGCCACTGGCCGGCGCGCTGATCTATATCGGTCAGACCGGTGACGCCGTGCTCGGCGGGCTGGCTCTATTCGCGCTGGGTTTGGGTATGGGGATTCCCTTGCTGGTCATCGGCGCATCGGCAGGCAAGTTGCTGCCCAAGGCCGGAATCTGGATGAATGCGGTGAAGGCCGTGTTCGGGGTGGGCCTGCTGGCAATCGCGGTGTGGCTGCTGGAACGCATTTTACCCTCCGCCGTGTCCATGTTCCTGTGGGCACTGCTGCTAATCATTCCGGCGATTTATCTCGGCGCATTGGAGGCGCTGCCCCATCCGGTTTCCGGATGGCGCCGGCTGTGGAAGGGCGTGGGCATTGTCATGCTGACTTACGGGGTGCTGCTGCTGATCGGCGTCGCTTCGGACAGCACCGACCCACTGCAGCCCCTGCGCGGTATATATCCGACCACGGCCAAGGCGTCCACTCAGTCGATCGCTTTCCGAAAGGTCAGAAATGTCGACGATCTGAGTATGCAAGTAGCGGCGGCCGAAGCTACCGGGAAGTGGGTCATGCTGGATTTCTATGCCGACTGGTGCATCTCCTGTAAGGAAATGGAGCGCTATACCTTCGCCGACCCCAAGGTACAGAGCGCGCTCAGCAACGTGGTATTGCTCCAGGCCGACGTCACGCAAAATTCCGCGGACGATCAGGCGCTCTTGCAACACTTCGGTCTCATCGGACCGCCGGCGACACTGTTTTTCGGGCCGGATCGGGAAGAGCGAAAAACGTTCCGCGTGGTCGGCTACATGGGGGCGGATGAATTTTTGGGCCATTTGCAAAGGGTCTTGCAGTGAAATCGACGAAACTTCTGTACGGATTGCTCGCATTGGCCGCTCTTCTCCTGGGTATTCTCGCCGAACGCTGGATGAGCGGGGGCTCGAGCGTCCCGCCGAGAATCGCGGAACCCGCGTCGCTCAGGGATTTGGACGGCAACCCGCGGGAGATCGCCGAATGGAAAGGCAAGGTTCTGGTACTCAATTTCTGGGCGAGCTGGTGCGCGCCTTGTCGAGAGGAAATGCCGGAGTTCGTCCGGATGCAGACGGAGCTGGGCGATCAGGGGCTCCAGTTCGTCGGCGTCGCCATAGACGAATCGGAAGCCGTACAGGAGTTCTTGAAAGAGACGCCGGTCAATTATCCGATCTTGCTGGGCGGCGGAGGTGCCGTCTCGTGGGCGCAGAGCCTCGGGAACCGGTTCAACGTTCTGCCGTTTTCCGCCGTGTTCGATCGCGACGGCCAGCCGGTGGATGTTCATGCCGGGCCGTTATCGAGAGAGCGGCTCATGAAGGTCGTCGGGCCGCTGTTGAAGTAGACCTGTCCTCGAAAACGCACTAACTGCGTCGAATATAAGCGAACTCCTTCGTTTGTGGACAGATTTTGCGCGTTTCGGCAAAATAGCCGCGGTTTTTCCGCTTCTGCGGTAATCGGAAACAGGGCTGCTTTCGTCATATGGCAAATATCCTCGTGCTCAATGGTCCGAATCTCAATTTGCTCGGGGTTCGTGAACCCGGCTTGTACGGCAGTCAAACGCTGAATGAAATCAGGTCGAGTTTGGAAGCCAGGGCGCAAGCTCTCGGCCATGGTTTCGACTTCTTCCAGAGTAATGCCGAGCACGAGCTCATTGACCGTGTACACCGGGCGTACACGGAATCCGTCGATTTCATACTGATCAATCCGGGCGCTTATACGCATACCAGCATCGCGCTGCGAGATGCGTTTCTCGCCACCCGCATTCCTTTCATCGAAGTCCATTTATCCAACATTCATGCGCGGGAGCCGTTCCGGAAACATTCCTATTTATCCGATATCGCCAAAGGCGTCATTTGCGGATTCGGCGCGCTCAGCTACGAGCTTGCCTTGACTGCCGCCACACACATCCTAAAAACAGGCTAGAACATGGATATCAGAAAAATAAAAAAGCTCATCGAAATGATCGAAGAGTCGGGCATTGCCGAAATCGAGATTCGTGAAGGAGAGGAGTCGGTACGTATCAGTCGGTACAGTAACATGGTGCCGCAACCGATGCCGGTCCTGCCGCCCGCCTTACCGGTCGCTGCACCGCAGCCCGCCGTAGCGCCGCAGACGTCGGAGGCGGCGGTCGACAAACTGACCGGGCACATCGTCCGATCCCCCATGGTGGGAACGTTTTACCGCTCGCCTTCACCCGGAGCGAAAGCATTCGTGGAGGTCGGCCAGCGCGTGGAGGTCGGCGATACGCTCTGTATCATCGAGGCGATGAAAATCCTGAATCAGATCGAGGCGGACAAAGCCGGCGTGATAGCGAAGGTGCTGGTGGAAAACGCCCAACCGGTGGAATACAACCAGCCTTTGTTCGTTATCGAGTAACGGTCCGTTGCCGTTGCTCCTCGTTCGGCCTATCCACCAGGTGTTTTTTCATGCTCGGTAAAGTTCTAATTGCCAACCGGGGCGAGATCGCCCTGCGTATTCTTCGTGCCTGCCGCGAACTCGGTATCAAAGCCGTGGCCGTGCATTCCGAGGCCGATCGCGACCTGAAACACGTGCGGCTCGCCGACGAGTCCGTGTGCATCGGCCCTGCGCCGTCGAAGGAAAGCTATCTCAATATTCCGGCGATCATCAGTTCGGCCGAGGTCACCGATTCGGTGGCCATCCATCCGGGCTACGGATTTTTGTCGGAGAACGCCGACTTCGCGGAAAAAGTGATCCAAAGTGGCTTCATTTTCATAGGTCCTCGTCCGGAAACCATCCGGCTCATGGGCGATAAGGTGTCCGCGATCGAGGCCATGAAAAAGACCGGTATCCCGTGCTTGCCCGGCTCGGACGGTCCCTTGAGCGAAAATCACGACGAGAACTTGAAAATCGCTCGCCGAATCGGTTTTCCGGTCATCATCAAGGCCGCGGGCGGCGGGGGCGGACGCGGCATGCGGGTGGTCCACAGCGAGGCGAATCTTCCGAGCGCCATTACGCTGACTCGTGGGGAGGCCGCGGCGGCATTCGGCAACGACATGGTCTATATGGAGAAATTCCTGGAAAATCCCCGGCATATCGAGGTCCAAGTCATTGCCGACGGACATGGGAATGTGGTTCATCTGGGTGAGCGCGATTGTTCCACACAGCGCCGGCATCAGAAAGTCGTTGAAGAGGCGCCCGCGCCCGGCATTACCGAGGAGCAGCGGCGCGAAATCGGCGAGCGTTGCGTCAAAGCCTGTCAGGAAATCGGCTATCTGGGTGCCGGAACCTTCGAGTTTCTTTACCAGGACGGCCAGTTTTATTTCATCGAGATGAATACTCGCGTGCAGGTGGAACATCCGGTGACGGAAATGGTGACGGGCTTCGATATCGTCAAAGAGCAGCTTCGCATTGCGGCCGGCGAGGTATTGGCGATCAGGCAGGAGGAGGTTCAGATGCGGGGCCATGCCATAGAGTGTCGAATCAATGCGGAGGATCCGCAAAGTTTTATCCCGAGCCCCGGCGTGATCGAGCAGTTCCATATGCCCGGAGGTCCCGGTATCCGGGTCGAAACGCATATTTATAACGGCTATCGGGTGCCGCCTTATTACGACTCCATGATCGGCAAGCTCATCGCCCACGGCGAGACCCGGAGCGGGGCTATCGCCCGTGCCCGCATGGCGCTTCAGGAAATGGTCATCGGCGGCATCAAATGCAATATTCCTTTGTTGCTCGATATCATCAACGATGCGGCTTTTAATGCCGGCGGGCAGAATATCCATTATTTGGAGCAGAAGCTCGGATTGAAACACTGATGTGGCGTCAGCTGGCGATTACGGTGGACGAAACTTCGGCGGAGCCGGTTTCCGATCTTCTATCGAGCCTCGGGGCCGTTTCCGTCAGCTTCGAAGATGCCGGCGACCAGCCTCTGTTCGAGCCCAAGCCGGGGGAGACGCCGGTTTGGCGGCAGACCAAGGTGCTCGGGTTATTCGATGCCGACGCCGATACCGATCGCATACGGAACTCGGTCGTGAACCGGTTCGGCGAGCGAGTGCTTCAATGTCAGGTCGAGGACTTGGAAGACCGCGTGTGGGAAAGAGCGTGGCTGGATCATTTTCAGCCGATGCGCTTCGGCCGCAGGCTCTGGATTTGTCCGACCGGCTTCGAGCCGCCCGAGCCCGAGGCCGTCAATGTCGTGCTTGATCCGGGCCTGGCTTTCGGGACCGGCACTCATCCCACGACGGCGCTCTGTCTCGAGTGGCTGGATGCTCATGATCTCGAGGGCAAGACCGTGATCGATTACGGCTGCGGCTCGGGAATTCTGGCGGTGGCGGCATTGAAGCTGGGCGCGTCCATGGCGTATGGGATAGATATCGATCCCCAGGCGCTTACCGCTTCGGATGAAAATGCGCGCAAGAACGGCGTGGAGGGCAATCTGGCACTCGGTTATCCACGCGAGTTCTCGGGCTTGCACGCCGACCTCCTGATCGCCAATATCCTGGCGACACCCTTGATCAAACTGGCTGCGGAAATCAGCGAAAAGGTGCTGCCGGGCGGCAGCTTGGCCCTATCCGGCATTCTGGCGACGCAGGTCGACGCGGTGCGTTCGGCGTATGCTTCCGAGTTCGATTTTTCTCTGCCGGTGCTGCGCGAGGAATGGGCCTTGCTCGCCGGTGTCAAGATTCGGGGTTGAAACGTGTATACCCGCTGCCCGGAGTGTAAGACCGCATACCGTATCAGTATCGGCCAATTGCGGGCCGGGCGTGGCGAGGCGCTCTGCGAACGCTGCCAAATCGTCTTCAATGCCCTGGTATCCTTGGGACCAGCCGTAAAGGACGCGGTCCCGGAGGCGACGGCGCAAGCAAGACCCCCGGTTTTGAGGGACCGGGAAGCGGTTGCTCTTCGAAAGCGCAGACGGGAACTGCCGAGCGAGCCGGGCGCCGGCGGGCCGATGGGGGGGGAGGAGGACGCTACGGCGATTGACGCGGAAGCGCTGGACGAGCGCGACAGTGCGCCGGCCGGGCCGTCCCCGTCATCGACATCCGAAGTCTTGTGGGGGGGCGGCGTTTTCGTGCTGACCGCCCTTCTGGTCGCTCAGCTGGTCATATTCGAAGGGGACAGGCTGGTGCAGAGCGCACGAGTGCGGCCTTGGCTGGACATGGCCTGCAGAGCCTTCAATTGTTCTCTGCCGCCTTATAGGGACGTCCGCAGAATCCAGATTTTCGATCGTGCCTTACGTCCGGATTCGACACGCGACGATGTCCTGGAATTTCAGCTGGTCTTTGCGAACCAATCGAATTTGCCGCAGGCGCTGCCCAGTCTCAAGCTGGTTCTTACCGAGATCAACGGCAGCCCCGTGGCGGAGCGGATATTCTCGCCCGCCGAATATCTCCCGGAAGAAGAAGCGTCCTCGCTGATGCCGGTCGGCAAACCGTTCGAAATCCGCCTGCTTTTTGCCAAGCCCCGGAGCAACGTGGGGGGCTTTACTTTCGAGTTGCTTTGAGTCGGCAACTGCCTTTCCGGCAATAAAAACGTATTCCCGCGCTGCCCGGCATTGTTTTGCAGGCGAGCTCGGATTGGATTTTTCCCGGCCCGCCTACTGCTTCCGTAGCCCGCCGCATATGAACCGCGCCTGGAACTCGATGCGGCGCGCTACACTCTCCGGGACCGCCGGGCGACCAAGCCCAAGCCGACTACGGCGGAGCCGAACAGCCAGACCGCTCCGGGAATCGGAACCGGTGCCGGAGCGGTTCCGGGACCCGAGCCGCCGCCGAAGAATCCGCTGGTGATCTGCTCGGGGCCGGTAAAGCCCGCAACGTGCGCGGCGTACCAC
Organism: Methylocaldum marinum; assembly: GCF_003584645.1. Taxonomy (GTDB): domain Bacteria; phylum Pseudomonadota; class Gammaproteobacteria; order Methylococcales; family Methylococcaceae; genus Methylocaldum; species Methylocaldum marinum. The sequence goes on along the minus strand of NZ_AP017928.1, from coordinate 2,707,052 downwards.
GCGTTGCCCTGGACCGCGCCTGCGCCGCCGGACGGAGCGTGGTAGGACGCCGGCGTGTCACCGACGATATCGCTGATATTGAAGGTCAGAGGGGCTTGACGGGCGCTCCCCGTGCCCGATAAGACGACATCGAAGCGGCCGAAGCCGTTCAAGGTCCGATTGAAGTCTACGTTCCAGCCGGCCGGCAAGCCGGTGAAACTATCCGCTTCCAGGCTGGCCCCGTTGTCGTTTGCCAGATTGAATCCGAACTGTTGGATGCCGAAATTGGATCCCTCGATGCTCTCGAACGGCTGGCCCGGCCCGTTCCGTACATCCACCGTGAACTGGATATCGTTTCCCGATGCGACGGAAGTGACGGCCAGGTAACGCGGCCCGTCGGTAAACGGGGCTTGTTCGAGATTCGTTTGGTCCAGGTAATAGGATGCCGCCTGCGCTTGGCCGGTCATGGCCAATGCAGTTCCCAAAAAAAACGGTGCGAGTCTCATGATTCTCTCCTTGAAAGATTCCGTTTGGCGCATTCGGTCTGAGAAATACCGGCCGAATTGTCCGATCCGTTGGGTGGCGGCTGCGAAAGCGTGCGCCGTTAACGATGTTGACGCAGCGAAAGCGTCATAGTTCCGATATGCGCCAGAGGTTTTACGCTCTGTACGCCGATTGCGACATGTTTCTTAACGAGCAGGAGGGTTTCGGGAAGCGGGGAAAGCTCGCGCGGCCGTTGCGCAAATCCTCCTTGGAGTGCCGAAAGTTATTGGCTTATTCTATCGTGCGGCTTTCGGGGATACGCTGCATTCAGACTGCGTAAGCGGGTCGGAAAGCATAAGTCGATCTTATTACAGTAATCATAACAACTTAATTTTTTTTATGGACGGAACGGCTTATAGTTCTCCCCTGCAAAAAGGCAGCACGATTTCTGGTCCAAGTAGGGGCCGACAAGTATTTCTGAGAACAATCCACAGATGTGGTAGGAGGAAAGTATGGCTGTAAAGACCTATAACGCGGGCGTAAAAGAATACCGCGAGACGTACTGGATGCCGGATTACACCCCGGCCGACACCGATCTCTTGGCCGTCTTCAAGATTACGCCCCAGCCCGGTGTTCCCCGAGAGGAAGCCGCGGCAGCCGTCGCCGCAGAGTCGTCCACCGGTACCTGGACCACGGTGTGGACCGATCTTCTGACCGATCTCGACTATTACAAAGGCCGAGCCTACCGCATTGAGGACGTCCCCGGTAGCGACGAGCAATTTTACGCTTTCATCGCTTATCCGATCGATCTGTTCGAGGAAGGATCGGTGGTCAACGTTTTCACTTCTCTGGTCGGCAACGTGTTCGGTTTCAAGGCCGTCCGCGGATTGCGTCTGGAAGACGTTCGCATTCCGATCGCCTACGTGATGACCTGCGGCGGTCCGCCCAACGGCATCCAGGTCGAGCGCGACATCATGAACAAATACGGCCGTCCGCTCCTGGGCTGTACGATCAAGCCGAAACTGGGCCTCTCCGCGAAGAACTACGGCCGTGCCGTTTACGAGTGCCTCCGCGGCGGTCTGGACTTCACCAAAGACGATGAGAACGTGAACAGCCAGCCGTTCATGCGCTGGAAGCAACGCTTCGATTTCGTCGTGGAGGCGACTCATAAGGCGGAACGCGAAACCGGGGAGCGTAAGGGCCATTATCTGAACGTCACCGCCCCGACACCCGAAGAAATGTACAAGCGTGCCGAATACGCCAAGGAGATCGGCGCGCCCATCATCATGCACGACTACATTACCGGCGGATTCTGCGCCAACACCGGTCTCGCCAACTGGTGCCGCAGAAACGGCATGCTCCTGCACATCCACCGTGCGATGCATGCCGTGATCGACCGCAATCCGAACCACGGCATACATTTCCGCGTCTTGGCCAAGATTCTGAGGTTGTCGGGCGGCGACCACCTGCATACCGGTACCGTCGTCGGTAAATTGGAAGGCGATCGAGCCGCCACCTTGGGCTGGATCGATCTGCTGCGCGAGCGCTACATCAAGGAGGATCGCAGCCGCGGCATCTTCTTCGATCAGGATTGGGGCGCCATGCCGGGCGTTTTCGCGGTCGCCTCGGGTGGTATTCACGTCTGGCACATGCCGGCCCTGTTGTCGATCTTCGGTGATGATGCCGTGTTCCAGTTCGGCGGCGGCACGCTCGGCCATCCGTGGGGTAACGCCGCGGGCGCCGCGGCCAACCGCGTCGCGCTGGAAGCTTGCGTCGAGGCCCGCAACCAGGGTCGCCAGCTCGAAAAGGAAGGCAAGGAAATTCTGATGTCCGCGGCGAAGGACAGCCCCGAGCTCAAGGCGGCATTGGAGACCTGGAAGGAGATCAAGTTCGAGTTTGATACGGTCGACAAACTCGATGTGGCGCACAAGTAGTCGAACGAATCGCCGAAAGTGTTTTGAAGCGATACGGTTGACGAACCGAACATCGCCGGAAGGCAGCCCCTTTGAAAATGAGAAGGGGCTGCGCAAATGATCAATGAACGAGGATTGGTACAACCATGAGCGAAATGCAAGATTACAAATCCAGCCTGACCGATGTCTCGAGCCGCAAATTCGAGACCTTCTCCTATTTGCCGGAGATGGATGCTGCCCAGATTCGGAAACAGGTGGAGTACATCGTCAGCAGGGGCTGGAATCCGGCCATCGAGCATACCGAGCCGGAAAATGCGTTCGACCATTATTGGTACATGTGGAAACTGCCGATGTTCGGGGAAACCGACGTGGATCGCATCCTGGCCGAAGCCGAAGCCTGCCACAAGGCGCATCCGAATAATCATGTCCGGCTGGTAGGCTACGATAATTTTAAGCAGTCGCAAGGCGCTGCGATGGTTATTTTCCGGGGTCCGATCAAAGTCTAGTTTCCACTGGAGGCTTTGGCTCTAAAGCCCCGATCTGTACCGCAGGCCGGGGCTTTTTTCATAATTGCGATTCCGGCCTGGCAATTCGAAAAAGTATGCAGTCAAGCGAGCGACTCGACCGGACCGTCACGCTGAAGGACGGGCGCAAGCTCGGTTTCGCCGAGGTCGGCGATGGCGGCGGAGCACCGATTATCTATTGTCACGGGTTTCCCGGCTCCCGTCTGGAAGCCGTCCTCATGGCAAAAGCCGCCGAACGTCGGCGAGCACGGATCATCGCTCCGGACCGTCCGGGATACGGGCTGTCCGATGTGAAACCCGAGCGGACCATCGGCGAGTGGGCGGACGATGTCGCTCGGTTGGCGGAACATTTGGGTGTCGGGCGATTCTCGGTTCTGGGTACGTCCGGCGGCGGACCTTACGGACTAGCGCTTGCCGCGCAGTTACCGGACCGGGTACAGGCTGTGGGGATCGTCTGCGGCCTCGGACAGCTGCACGGCACCGGAGCGATGCAGGCGATGCGCTGGCCGGCGAGATTCGGGTTCGCCGCAGCCCGGACCGCGCCCTGGATGTTGCGCCTGATTTACGGGGAGCTCCTTGGACGCCTGATTCATCGAAATCCTGAAGTGGCGCTCTCGCTTCTGGCGCTGGGTAGTCCGGCTTCGGACCGGTCGACTCTGAGTCGCCCGGAGATCAAATCGGTATTGTGCGCTTCGGTTCGGGAAGCCTTGCGTTCGGGTGTGAAGGGCGCCCTCCAGGATATGGTCCTATATGCCCATGACTGGGGGTTCGACCTCACGCGTATCCGAGTGCCGATCACGTTCTGGCATGGCGAGGCGGATGTGACCGTGCCCTTGTCCCATACGCGGGCGCTCGCCGAAGGGTTTCCCCATGCTCAAGTTTTCACGTTTCCGGGCGAAGGTCATTTTTCGTTGCCGGTAGAACACTCGGACGAAATTATCGAGCGCTTGATCGAGTCCGTCCATATGCCGAAATCCGGAAAGAGGATTAATCAATGACCCAATCCGAACAATATTTAATTCTGGAAGAACCCTATTACCGGCTCGTCGCGGACGAGACCGAGCTATTCGAGGCTGCCTACGCCGCGCGGATGCCGGTCATGCTGAAAGGCCCGACCGGCTGCGGCAAAACCCGTTTTATCGAATACATGGCCTGGAAGCTGAAGCGGCCACTGGTTACCGTTGCCTGCAACGAGGACATGACGGCTTCGGACCTGGTCGGGCGTTTTCTGCTCGACGCCAGCGGCACGCGCTGGCAGGACGGTCCATTGACCACTGCGGCGCGAATCGGCGCGATTTGTTACCTGGACGAAGTCGTCGAAGCGCGTCAGGACACGACCGTGGTCATCCATCCCTTGACCGATCATCGCCGGACCATGCCGCTCGACAAGAAAGGCGAGCTGGTGCATGCCCATCCGGATTTTCAGTTGGTCATTTCCTATAATCCGGGCTACCAAAATCTTTTGAAGGATTTGAAACAATCCACCAAGCAACGTTTCGGAGCCCTGGATTTCGATTACCCGACGTCTGAAGTGGAAACCGAGGTGATTGCCCACGAGACCGGCGTCGACGCGCAAACCGCCGAGAAGCTGGTGCAGATTGCTCATCTCGCCCGTAATCTCAAGGGCCACGGCTTGGACGAGGGGATTTCGACGCGCCTTTTGGTGTATGCGGGCCAGTTGATCGCCAAGGGTGTCGAGCCCAGGGCGGCATGCCGGATGACTCTGGTACGTCCTTTGACAGACGATCCGGATATGCGGGATACCCTGGACGCCGCGGTAGCGACCTTTTTCTAATCCGGGGTGGCTTCCTGAGCCGCACGAGAAAATAAGAGGCGAGCCATGAGTATCAAGCTCGAAGATTACCGTGAGTACCTGGAGCGGGTCGAGCCGCATATCAAGGATACCCTGGAGGCCAGCTTTCACGAGGCCGGGCGGGTCATGTCGCCGCGCGGCCTGGGCAACTATATCGAAGGTGCCAGAGCGCTTTCCGAACTCGGGCGCGGATCGGAACTGGTCGTATCCTATATCCAGGAAATGCCCCTGGTTGCCAAGGAGGTGGGGGATGAAATCATTCCGGACCTGGTGACCTCGGTGATGAAGCTCGCTTCCATGGTCAGCGGAGGTGTGATCGCCGCGCTGTTCGACAGTTTGCCCACTGCGGCGAACAGGCTCGGCGACGCCGATTTGCTGCGTCAATACTTGGCCTTGATCCATCAGCTCTCGGCGAAAGCACCGCGCGGATTGCGTCCAATGCTCCAGCATCTGGACCAGCTGTTCGACAAGCTGACGCTGGGCGGGCTGCGCCGCTGGGCGCTCTGGGGCGCACAGGCACATGGGCGCGATTTCGAAAACCTGGCCAAATATTTCAGTCTCGAGACCGCGGACAGTCTTGCCGTGCTCCAGAAAGAACGGCGCGGCACACTGTTCGTCGATACCCAGCGCAAGCTGAACTTCTATCTGCGCGCCTTGTGGGCCCGCGACTTTCATCTGCGCCCCACGGCCGGCGATTATGAAACGCGCGAAGGACTCAGGCCCTTCATCGAGTTTCCGGTCATCTACCTGCCGGATGCTTTCGACGATTACGGCGGCATTTCCGGCAAGGAGATGTACCGCGCGGCCTGCGCCCATGCCGCGGCGCATCTGGCCTATACCCGAAAGGCCATTTCCGCCGAAGCGCTGAATCCGGTGCAGATGTTCATGATCGCCCTGATGGAAGACGCGCGTGTCGAGCATCTGGCCATTCGGCAGTTTCCCGGATTGAAGCAGCTCTGGCTTCCGCTGCATGAGGCAGCCCTGGACGGTCGGGACAGCCGGGATCCGGCCGTGTCGTTCCTGGAGCGCCTCGCCCACGCGCTGCTCGATCGCCAGCTCGAAACCGGCGATGCCCTGATCAGGGAGACCGTGGCGGCATTCCGGAAGGCATTCGCGGCTCGTCCCGACGACAATCGAATCAGCTGGGACTTGGGCGTGACGCTGTACAACAAGGCCAAGGACCGCATGGCCATTCCTTCATTACGGGTCCTGGAAGGCATCGAAATCCCGTATCGCGACGACAATCGCTTTATTTGGGAATTCGCCGAGCGGCTTTGGGATCAGGCGGAATACGTGCCGGCCGGCGAGCGCCAGATACGCCGGAAAGTCTCGGTGATGGAGATGGTCAACGAGCTGGACTGCGAACTGGCCGGCGACGACGCCCAGGAGGTCTGGACCCTGGAGACGCCGTTCTACCTGGATCAGGAAGGCTGCACCATCAACGAATTGGAAGGCAAGGAGCCGGTCAGCGATCCTTATCATTACCCCGAGTGGGATTATCAGGTGCAGTTGCACCGGCCGAACTGGGCGACAGTGCTGGAAAAGCGGCAGCCTTCGGGAGATCGGGAGCTGATCGAGCAGATCTTGGTGGACTACAAGCCCGTCGCCAGCCGTCTCAAGCACATCATCGACGCGCTGCAGCCGCGTGGCCTCGTTCGCCTGCGGCGGCAGGAAGACGGCGATGAGATCGATCTCAATGCTGCCATTCGCGCCATGCTCGACATTCGCATGGGCGAGATGCCCGACCCGCGCATCAATATCCGCTATATCCGCAAGACGCGGGATCTTGCGGTGCTGGTGCTGCTCGATCTGTCGGAGTCGACCAACGAGATCCTGCCGGGATCGGATCGAGCCGTGATTCAACTGGCACGAGAGGCGACGACCTTGCTGGCCTGGGCCATCGACGGGATCGGCGATCCCTTTGCCATCCACGGGTTCGCTTCGGACGGGCGGCATGACGTGCAATATTACCGTTTCAAGGATTTCGACCAGCTCTTCGACGATCAGGCGAAAGCTCGGTTGGCGGGCATGCGGGGAGGGCTTTCGACCCGAATGGGAGCGGCGCTGCGCCACGCCGGAAAGTTTCTGCTGCGTCAGCCGCAGCACAAGAAGCTACTGCTTTTGGTTTCGGACGGCGAACCGGCGGATATCGACGAGCGCGACCCGCAGTATCTTCGGTTCGACACCAAGAAAGCTGTGGAGGAACTTGCTGCTACCGGAGTGATGAGCTATTGCCTCACGCTCGATCCGGAAGCGGATGAGTATGTATCCAGAATTTTCGGTCCCAACCGTTACACCGTCGTGGACCACGTGCAGCGATTGCCCGAGCGTTTGCCGGCTTTGTTCGCGAGTCTGACGAGTTAATGGCGGAAGAACCGGCATCTTAACCGAGTGAGTCAGGAAATTGCCGACGACTGGGATGTGGCGAAGATCTTGAATCAGCTCAGCGCTCTGCGGGCCACGGCTCTGACTTTTTTCTATTTCGGAGAAATGATCGAATGTTATGTCGGGGGCCGGACTCAGCCACTGACTTTCTCTGCGTCTTCCCGAACCCGTCCGGGAGTGTCAAGTTCACTGTGCAACTGGAGGTGAGTGCATAAGGTAACCTGATCATCACAGAGGATCGCGAAGTCCGCTAGCCCGTATGCAGCGCAGCGAAATTCGTGGATTTTGTAGCTACGATCATCCCGAATTTTACTTTCTATCATCCGGCCTAAGCCGATCGGCGCAGGAGCAACCGATTGCGCTCTATTAAGGAAAAGGGAGTCGGCCGATAAGCCGGGTTCAGTCGTGGACAGCCATTCATCTAGGGCACGCGTCGCCGCGTGCCTCGAGCGACCTACCCGGGAGCCGTGCGGGCCGCACGTCAGGAGTTACCTCCAATGCCCCCCTATTTGGTCTTGCTCCGGGCGGGGTTTGCCCTGCCACTTCCGTTACCGGAAGCGCGGTGCGCTCTTACCGCACCATTTCACCCTTACCGCGATCCAAAGGATCACGGCGGTATATTTTCTGTGGCACTTTCCGTAGGCTTGCGCCCCCCAGGCATTACCTGGCGCCTTGCCCTATGGAGCCCGGACTTTCCTCTCCCCGTGTCGACGACGCGGGCAGCGACTGTCTGGCCGACTCCCGACACTATTGTATTAAGACGCCGGTCGAATGGCTAGAGGACGTACGATGGGCGTATCAGGCCCGGAAATTATCCGAAATGCCGGAAAAGCGAGCTTTGTTGATCTAAATCAAAACTGTATCGCTCTGCTGCAGCTAGTATTTTCATCACGCGAGAACGCTTAGTTGATTCACCTCATCTCCTCTTGGGTCGACCAACTGGTTTCAGCATTCTCCGGGTTAGCGACATTGCGTTTAAGACCTCTTTATCCTCTGGGATGTTGTCAGGGGCCGAAGCTTTGCTGAGGCCCTTTTTTTTGTGCTGAAATTTGAAACAGTGCTGTAACCGAAATGACCGTCCCGGTTCCCGTTTTTCCTTCTTGTTCAAGAACTCAGTGCGTTGAGCCACTCGGGTATTTGTGTTCTAATACCTGACGATTTACCTAAGTCTTAGGGAAACGCCGAGCATACCTCACGTTGCGCGCAGCATCGATTTGAGGTGCGACGTTTTTTGTAAAATCGTGGCACTCTCTCGGCGCGCCTTAAGCCGATTACATCTAAGCACTCCCTCTTCCGTCTTCTTCGAACCTGTTGCAGGAATGCGAGAGGAGTGGTTTGGCCGTTAATTTGTGCGATCCACAGGCGTATATATGCTAATCAGAACAAAGAAAGGCTTGAATCTGCCGATCACTGGGGAGCCCGAGCAGACGATACACGACGATGGTAACGCTGTTGAATCCGTGGCGATATTGGGCTTGGACTATGTCGGATTGAAGCCCTCCATGAATGTTTCGGAGGGAGACCGGGTCAGGCTCGGTGACGCGCTGTTCTCGGATAAAACCTATCCCAAGGTTTTGTTTACCTCCCCCGGAAGCGGCGTGGTCAAGGCCATCAATCGTGGCGCCAGGCGCGTGCTGCAATCCGTGGTCATCGAGCTGGACGGCGATGAGAGCGTTCAGTTTCAATCGTATGCTCCATCCGCTCTTGCCGACCTGACCATCGAGCAGGTCAAAGAAAACCTGCTGGCTTCCGGCTTGTGGACTTCCCTGCGAACCCGCCCTTATAGCAAGATTCCCGATCCCGAATCGGCCCCGCATTCGATTTTCGTGACGGCGATCGATACCAATCCTTTGGCCGCGCGCCCCGAGGTCATCATCCAGGAGCGGGTCGAGGACTTCAAGAATGGGTTGACAGTCATTTCCAAATTGACCGAAGGGAAGGTTTACCTTTGTACAGCGCCGAATCATTCCCTGCCGTCCGGAGCCAACAACAAGGTCGAGATCGCTGAGTTCGACGGACCACACCCTGCCGGTCTCGTGGGCACCCATATTCATTATCTCGATCCCGTCAGTGTTGCCAAAACCGTCTGGCATCTCGACTATCAAGCCGTCATGGCGATCGGCAGCCTCTTCACCACCGGCCGATTGAATGTGGAGCGAGTCGTTTCTGTCGCCGGACCGATGGTCACGCGCCCCCGCTTGATCCGCACTCGGCTGGGCGCCAATCTGAGTGACTTGGTTCGGAATGAAACCGTTGCGGATAAGGAAGCACGCGTGATTTCGGGGTCCATTCTGTGCGGCCAGAAGGCGGAAGGATGGTCGGATTACCTTGGGCGCTATCATAATCAGGTCAGCGTCATCGAGGAGGGACGGCAAAGAGAATTCATGGGCTGGGTGGTGCCGGACCGCGGCAAGTACTCTTTCCTGAACGTGCTTTTGTCCAGTCTTCCCAAAGAGCGGGGGCGTAAGTTCGCCTTTACCAGCGCCAAGTATGGGAGCGCCAGAGCCATCGTGCCGGTCGGCGTCTACGAAGAAGTCATACCCATGGACCTCTTGCCGACTCAGTTGTTGCGCTCGCTGATCGTGGGCGACACCGATACGGCGCAAGCCTTGGGGTGCCTGGAATTGGACGAAGAAGACCTGGCGCTCTGCACCTTCGTCGATCCGGGCAAGCATGACTTCGGTCCGGTGCTTCGCAAGAATCTTACCCAAATTGAGAAGGAAGGCTAATGTCTCGCACTAGGCAATTCTTAGACAAGATACATCCATACTTCGCGCACGGCGGCCGGCTGGAGAAGCTTTACCCGGTCTACGAGATGGTGGATACCTTTCTCTATAGCCCCCCGGACGTGACCAGCGGCGTGGTCCACGTCCGCGATGCGGTCGATTTGAAGCGGGTCATGACCTACGTCTGGATCGCCGCCCTGCCGTGTTTGCTGATGGCGCTGTTCAACACCGGCTACCAGGCCAACTCGGCCATGGAGAGCTTGGGTATCGCCTCGGCACCCGGCTGGCGCGGTGCCATCATGGACGTTTTCGGCTATAACCCGGCCAATCCGATTTCCGTCGTGATGCACGGTGCCTTGTATTTCTTCCCGATCTATATCGTCACGCTCGTGGCGGGTGGTATATGGGAGGTCTTGTTCGCCGTCGTCCGCAAGCATGATGTCAACGAAGGCTTCTTCGTATCCTCCATCCTGTTCGCTCTGACACTTCCGCCCAATACGCCCCTTTGGCAGGTGGCGATCGGTATTTCGTTCGGCGTCGTGATCGGGAAGGAAATTTTCGGCGGCACCGGCAAGAATTTCCTGAATCCGGCGCTCACCGGCCGTGCGTTCCTGTATTTCGCCTATCCGGCTTCCATGTCCGGCGACGCGGTATGGACCGCGGTGGACGGGTTCAGCGGTGCTACCGCTCTGGGCCTGGGCGCCACGGGCGGCCTCGAGGCGATCACGGCGGGCGGCATCTCCTGGTGGCAGACCTTTTTCGGTTTCGAACAGGGTTCGTTGGGCGAGACCTCGACCTTGGCCTGTCTGATCGGCGCTGCGTTCCTGCTCTACACGCGGATCGCTTCGTGGCGGATCATGGCCGGCGTTCTTGTCGGGATGATCGCGACATCCACCCTTTTCAACATTATCGGCAGCGATTCCAATGCCATGTTCGGATTGCCCTGGTATTGGCATCTGACCTTGGGCGGTTTCGCCTTCGGCACGGTGTATATGGCCACCGATCCGGTCAGCGCGTCGCATACCAACGCCGGGCGCTGGGTTTTCGGCGCCTTGATCGGCGTCATGACCGTGCTGATCCGCGTCGTCAACCCGGCGTTCCCGGAAGGCATCATGCTGGCCATCCTGTTCGCCAACATTTTTGCACCGCTGATCGACTACGCCGTAATTAAAGCGAATATCACCAGAAGGATTAGACGTCATGCCTGATTCAGCAAATCCCAACTCAGCGGGAACGCAGGTGTCCGATAAGTTTGCCGGCTTCATAGAAAGAGCGAACGTGTATGCGCAGAAAATTCTGGTGCTGCCGAACGATAGCTTCCAGAAAACGCTCGCCGTCGCTTTCGCATTGTGCCTGGTTGGAGCGGTTTTGGTATCGGGTTCGGCTGTTGCGCTCAAGCCGCTGCAGGAAAGCAATAAATCCAAGGACGAAAAGGTCAACATCCTCGAGGTAGCCGGCCTGTTGGAGGAAGGAACCAATATCGAAGAGGCCTTCAAGAAAATCGAGCCGAGAATTGTCGATTTGGCAACCGGCGATTATGTCGATTCAATCGATCCGAAGACCTTCGATCAACGCAAGGCGGTCAAAGATCCTGCCATGAGCGAGGCCATACCGCCGGAAAAGGATATCGCCAATATCAAGCGCAAGCCCAAATATGCCAAGGTCTATTTGGTCAAGGAGGGTGACCAGTTGAAGTCGGTGATCCTGCCGGTCAGCGGTTACGGACTCTGGTCGACCATGTACGGTTTCATGGCTTTGGAAGCCGACGCGCAGACGGTGGTCGGGCTCAACCTTTACGATCAGGCGGAAACTCCCGGTCTGGGCGGCGAAGTGGTGAATCCGAAATGGAAGGCACTTTGGAAAGGGAAGAAAGTGTACAAATTCACCGGCAAGGAACTGCAAGAGAACAACGTGACCGCGACCGGACAGCGGCTCGAGATCGGCGAAGTCGCATTGAGCCTCGTAAAAGGCGCCGCCGATCCGTCCAAACCGGGCGCGGAATACCAAGTGGACGCTCTTGCGGGCGCGACTCTCACGAGCCGTGGCGTCAGCAGTCTGGTGAGCTACTGGATGGGCAGGGAAGGCTTCGGACTTTATCTGGCAAAGCTTAGATCTCAGAGGGGTTAAGCCGATGAACCTTAATGAAGAACACAAGAAAGTTCTGGTCGAACCGTTAGTCGATAACAACCCCATCACTTTACAGGTGTTAGGGATCTGTTCGGCTCTGGCGGTCACTTCGCAATTGTCGACGGCGCTGATCATGAGTCTCGCGTTGACCACGGTCGTCGCCTGTTCGAGCGCCGGTATCGCATTTATCCGCAACCATATTCCGAGCAGCATTCGCATCATCGTCCAGATGGTGATCATCGCTTCGCTGGTGATCGTGGTGGATCAGATCCTCAAAGCGTTCGCTTACGAGATCAGCAAGCAATTGTCGGTATTCGTGGGACTGATCATCACCAACTGCATCGTCATGGGACGCGCGGAAGCCTATGCGATGAAGAATCCGCCGTGGGAAAGCTTTCTCGACGGCATAGGCAACGGTCTCGGCTACAGCCTGATTCTGATTACCGTCGCCATCATCCGCGAGTTGTTTGGTTCCGGCAAGCTGCTCGGCATCGATGTGCTGCCGCTTTTGAAGGACGGCGGCTGGTATGTTCCGAACGGCTTGCTATTGCTCCCCCCGAGCGCCTTCTTCCTGATCGGATTGCTGATCTGGGCGGTGCGCACCTGGAAACCGCAACAAGTCGAAAAGGCTGACTTCGCCATCATGCCGGCTCACGGGGAGGCACACTGATGGAAGCCTATATCAATCTGTTCATAAAGGCGGTCTTCATCGAGAACATGGCGCTGGCGTTCTTCTTGGGGATGTGCACGTTCATCGCCGTCTCGAAGAAGATCGAAACCGCCGTCGGTCTCGGCATTGCCGTGATCATCGTGCAGACGCTCACGGTTCCGGCCAACAACCTGATCTATACCTATCTGCTGAAAGAAGGCGCGTTGTCCTGGGCGGGTCTGGAAAACGTCGACCTGAGCTTCATTGCTTTGATGGCGTGTATCGGCGTCATCGCGGCGATCGTGCAGATTCTGGAGATGGTGCTGGATCGCTTTTTCCCGACGCTTTACAACGCCCTTGGGATTTTCCTGCCGCTCATTACCGTCAACTGCGCCATCCTTGCGGGCAGCCTGTTCATGATCGAGCGCGATTACAACTTCAACGAGAGCGTGGTTTACGGCGTCGGCAGCGGCTTCGGCTGGGCTCTTGCGATTACCGCGATGGCGGGCGTGCGCGAAAAGCTGAAATACAGCGACGTGCCGCCGGGACTTCGCGGCCTGGGCATCACATTCATCTCGGCAGGCTTGATGGCGATGGGGTTCATGGCTTTTTCGGGCATTCAACTGTAAGGGGCAGGGCATAAGACAATGTTGGAAATCATCCTAGGCGTATTGTTTTTTACCCTCATCGTCATTGCCCTGGTCTTCGTAATTCTCGGTGCGAAATCTAAGTTGGTCGCATCGGGTAATGTCGATATCCTGATCAACGACGAAAAGACCATCCACGTTCCCATCGGCGCCAAGCTACTGACCGCGCTTGCCGACAATAACCTGTTCGTATCGTCGGCCTGCGGCGGCGGCGGAACCTGTGCCCAGTGCCGGGTCAAAGTCCACGAAGGTGGCGGCGACATTCTGCCGACCGAACTTTCCCACATCACCAAGCGCGAGGCAGCGGAAGGGGATCGTCTGGCGTGTCAGGTCACCGTCAAGCAGGACATGAAGATCCATGTTCATGACGAAGTCTTCGGCGTTAAGAAATGGGTGGCCACGGTTCGTTCGAACCACAATGTGGCGACTTTCATCAAGGAATTGGTGCTGGAATTGCCCAAGGGCGAAAACATCAACTTCCGAGCCGGCGGTTACATCCAGATCGAGTGTCCGTCCTATCATGCAAAGTTCTCGGAATTCGATGTCGATGAACGCTTCCGTGACGAATGGGACAAGTACAATCTCTGGCAGTATGAATCGGTGGTCAAGACGCCGGCAATCCGCGCCTATTCCATGGCGAACTACCCGGAAGAAAACGACGTCGTCATGCTCAACGTCCGTATCGCCACGCCGCCGCCGGGAAGCAACGGTATTCCGCCGGGCGTGATGTCGTCCTACATCTTCAATTTGAAGCCGGGCGACAAGGTGACCGTTGCGGGACCGTTCGGCGAGTTCTTTGCGCGGGATACCGACAACGAAATGGTCTTTATCGGCGGCGGCGCCGGTATGGCTCCGATGCGCTCGCACATCTTCGACCAGCTTCGCAGGTTGAAGAGCAAGCGCAAGATGACCTTCTGGTACGGCGCTCGTAGCTTGCGGGAAATGTTCTATGTGGACGATTTCAACAAGCTGCAGGAAGAAAATCCGAACTTCAAGTGGTTCATCGGGCTTTCCGAACCGAAACCGGAGGACAATTGGACCGGCTATGTCGGATTCATCCACAACGTTCTGTACGAGAACTATCTGAAGAACCACCCCGCGCCGGAGGATTGCGAATATTATCTTTGCGGGCCGCCCATGATGAATACTGCGGTGATCAAAATGCTGGAAGACATCGGCGTGGAAAGGGAAAACATCATGCTGGACGACTTCGGCGGCTAAATCGCTCCCATTCGTCCAATCGAGAAAGCGGGAGGGGTTTGCAACGCCTCCCGCTTTTATTTTTTCGAAAACGTAGTAAAGTCGACAGCATATTTCGGACTATGGCCCGTTCGGCGCCGGCGTAAACGGTAGTCGGGGCTTGCCTTACAGCATCCGTATTAGAAAAGTCGAGGCGAACGATGACACTGTTTCTGATTACTTTTGCGGTGATAGCCGCCGTTATCTTCTTTATGGCGATAGGCGTCATGTTTGGGCGAGGGGCCATCAAGGGCACCTGTGGAGGCGTGAACAACGGCGAATGCATCTGCGTGCAAAAATGCGAAAAACGGCGAAAGCTGGAAGCCATGGCGGAAAATTCCTGATCAATCGCTACGTCACTTGCCCGGGCCGGTTGCGATAAGCCACCGACGATCTTTTCCTGCGTTTAACCATGTGCCGGATGGCGATCAATATCTTGGCGATCGACGTTCCTCTATTGGACCTATAGATCGCCAAGGTACGTCCGGCACATGTCGTCTTGTTCTTCCTTATATTGGTACGATTACGAAACTTTCGGCACCGATCCGAAGCGCGATCGTCCCGCACAATTCGGCGGAATTCGAACCGATCTGGAGTTCAATCCGATCGGCGAACCCCTGACTCTTTTCTGCAAGCCCGCACGTGACACCCTGCCCGTGCCCGAAGCCTGCCTGATCACGGGTATTACCCCGCAAATGGCGGCGGAACGGGGAGTCACCGAGGCCGAGTTCATAGCCACGATCCACGATCAGTTCTCGGTGCCGGGGACTTGTGTCGCCGGCTATAACAATATTCGGTTCGACGATGAAGTCACCCGGAATTGTCTTTATCGAAACCTGTTCGATCCGTATGAGCGGGAATGGCGCAACGGCAATTCCCGCTGGGATATCATCGACATGCTGCGCCTCACCCGGGCTCTGCGGCCGGAGGGCATCGAATGGCCCAGGGACGAGCACGGCCGTCCGACTCTGCGATTGGACACGCTTACGGTCGCCAACGGCATTCGCCATGAAAATGCACACGATGCTCTGGCCGACGTTAGGGCGACCATTGCGGTAGCGCGGCTGATTCGAGATCGTCAGCCCAAGCTCTTCAACTTCGTCTTCAATCATCGGGGCAAGAGAGAGGTCTTTGAATTATTGAAGTTCGGAGCGATGCAGCCGGTTTTGCACGTATCGGAAAAGTACGCGGCGGACCGGTGCTGCATTGCCGTTGTCGTCGCGCTCGCCAAGCATCCGCGGAATCCGAACGGCATCATCGTTTATGATCTTTCCGTCGATCCCGAACCTCTCATCACCTTGAGTGCGGAAGAGGTTAGGGAACGCCTATATACGCCGGTTTCGAAACGCCCACCCGGAATCGAGCGCATCCCTCTGAAAACGGTCCACATCAACAAATGTCCCGTCGTAGCGCCGTTGTCGGCTTTGCGTCCGGAGGATGCGGAACGGCTGCAAATCGATCTTGCGTACTGCGACCGTAACCTCGATTTACTTAAGGAAGCTCTGAACAAGCCCTCTCCCTTTGGGAGAGGGTTGGGTGAGGGCCCGTTAGATCAACCAGTTGCACAGGTCGCTTCGCCGAATTGGAGACTTCATCAGAGCTTCCTTAAGCGAGAATTGGCCTTGCCTAAGAAAATTCGGGAAGTCATGGAGCTCAATGAGCCGAACACGCGTACGGATGATCCCGACCTCATGCTTTATGACGGTGGATTCATCGGAGATGCCGATCGGACAATTCTGAAACAATTGAGAGCTTTGAGCCCTGAAGAGCTAAGCCGTGTACAACCGGCGTTCGAAGATGCGCGCTTGCCGGAGCTGGTTTTCCGCTACCGCGCTCGAAATTTTCCGGAGACATTGACGGCCGAGGAATCGGCACGTTGGGAAACGTATCGCATCCGGCGGCTGACGGCTCAGGGAGGCGGCGGAAGCCTCGTCATGAACGAGTATCAAGCTAGAATCGACGCCCTGGAGGCGTCTCCCGACCTGTCGGCCAGGGACCGGGAAATCCTTGCGAGCCTTCGCCGTTACGCTCGGGAAATTATCTCCTAACCCGTAGGTAATTTGCCTTATACTTTTGGCTTTGTTCGTTTGTACCAGGAGAAATTGATGAAAAAGCTCTTGTCACTCGTCGCCGTTTTGTCACTGCTTTGGGTGGGATTTGCGAATGCCCATGGCCCGACGCGTCAGAAGGTTACGGAATCCATCGAAATTAATGCCGCGCCGGAAGCGGTTTGGGCGCTTGTCGGTGATTGGGCGAACCTGCAGAATTGGTTGCCCGTGGTTGAAAGTTCCACGGCTCAGGGCAGTACCGAGAAAGGCGCGACCCGGGAACTCAAGCTGAAGAGCGGTGGCGTGATCAAGGAGGAACTCAAGAGCTATGATGCCTCCAAAATGACTCTGCAATACAAGATCAACGAAGTCGACCCCAAGGATCTGCCGGTAGCCAATTACTCGGCTTCCATCAAAGTGGAGCCGAATCCGGCAGGTGGTTCCAAGGTAGTATGGAACGGCGCCTTTTATCGCAGCTTCATGAATAACAATCCGCCTCCCGAGGAGAGCGACGAAGCAGCTGTCAAAGCGGTGACCGCCATTTACAAGGAAGGATTGGCCAATCTGAAAGCCGTCGCAGAGCAGAAATAACAATATGAGCGGCTTTTTCGATTCGGTAAGGCGGGTGAAAGCGGCGGCCGGTGTCGCCGCTTTCCTGTTTCTCAGAGTCGGTGATGTGTTCGGAGAGCCCTATGCATACGTCACTAATCAGAAAGATAACAGCGTTTCCGTAATCGACACGGCGACCGGAACCGTCGTCAAGTCAGTCGGAGTCGGATCGGAGCCGGCAGGTGTCGCGGTCAGTCGAAACGGTGCCAGGATTTGCG
The DNA here is from genome assembly GCF_003584645.1 of Methylocaldum marinum. GTDB lineage: Bacteria > Pseudomonadota > Gammaproteobacteria > Methylococcales > Methylococcaceae > Methylocaldum > Methylocaldum marinum. Next base: position 2,689,692 of record NZ_AP017928.1, on the reverse strand, counting down.
TCACCAATCCCGGCAGCAAAGACATTACCGTTTTGGACGGCAGCACGCAAAACGTGATTACGACCTTGGCCGTGGGCGAAGGGCCTTTGGGCATCGCTGTCGATCCCGCAGGAACACGGGCTTATGTTGCTGACTGGTACGGGCATTACCTTTCCGTGCTTGATCTCGCCGGTTTAAAAGTGCTGAAACGAATCCCGGTCGGGCATTCTCCTTCCGGCGTTGCCGTGAGTCCGGATGGCGCGAAGATCTATGTCGCGAACCGGGACGACGACTCGGTTTCATTGCTCGATGCAGCCAAACTGGAAGTCGAGAAGACAGTTGCTGTCGGCAAGCATCCGTTCGGCATCACCTTGGATTCGAAAGCGAAACGACTGTATGTGGCCAACGTGGAAAGCAACGACGTCTCCGTGGTCGATGCGGAGACCATGACGCTACTGAATACCATCGCTGTCGGCGACAGGCCGTATGCAGTGGCTATGGGCGCCGGTGGTACCCGTCTGTTCGTGACCAACCAATACGACAACACCGTTTCCGTCATCGCGGCCGAGCAGGGTGAAGTCATTGCCACGATCGAGGTCGGCGAATACCCCGAAGGCATAGCCGCCCATCCGGACGGCAAGCATATCTATGTCGCTAATTGGTTCAGCAACTCCGTTTCCGTCATCAATGCGGAAACCTTGCAACTGGAAAAGACCATTGCTACCGGCGACGGCAGCCGCGCATTCGGCGAGTTCGTGGCGCAAGCGGTTGATGCGAAGTCGCAATAGTCTTTATAACTTGTCAAGGGCATGGACGCTCCGCCGTTTTTCAATCGGAAAGCACAATTAAGCCTGTTGTGCATTCCGGACCTTGATGCGCAGAGAGCGCGCGGATAGCCTTGGCCGCTTGGAAGCAGGCGGACAAGAGGCTGACCGTGTCCAGTCGGAATGATGCCAGTGCTTATTGGTTAGCCTCCGTAGAGCCTAGTTTCTGGGGGCCGGGTCGCTTTCGACCGCGGCATTAGCAAACTGCTTTCCTGCGCTCTGAGCAGAGGGCATTCCGTTCGCGGCACGCACAAAATTTTCTGTGAGCTGGGCAACGGCCGCACTGCTGCAGCCACCATGCTGCGCAATGAAGCGTTCCACCTGTGCATGTTCGCGAAACATCTGCTTACCGGAATGACTGAGGGTTGTGAAAAAGTCTTTCGGGCTCATACGCATGAGGTTCTTGGCTTCACCCGAGCGATTGCCAAAATCGCTCAACCAGTAAGTGTTGACGGCGGGGCGGTACTCTCCCCAGTGTGGCGTAAAGCGATGATATATAAGAGTCGTGTAGGTGCCATCACGCTGATAGACGATGCGCGAACCATCGATTCCCCAGCTTGATCCTGCATAGTCTCGATAAGGTATTCTGTATTGCCGAAGCAGACTTGGGTCTCTTACACATTGCTTCGAGTAAATATCTGCCAGAGCCATGAAAAATGCCTTGAATTCGACCCGTTCGGCGTAGGCGAAATCGCCATCGAAGACCCGCCTCGGCAGGTCGAACTCATCGTAAGCTTGCCAATGCCTGTCGAGAAAATAGACAACTCCCGGCTTGCGTTTTGAGCGATATTCAAAATCCTTACGATATTCCGCAAGAAAATTCTTGCGACGCGCTTCACGAGCGGAGTCATCAGCCGAGATTTCTGCCGCGATCCCTTCAAACCCAGCCAATGTCAGCTCACGGTTATGGCGCGGGTCGCGCTGCCAGTTGAAAGGACCGGACTGCATGGCGGCGATACGTGCGTCGACGTTTGCATTGCCCGATCGTTTCTGCACGGGCGTCTGATAGACGAGCCTGCCACTATTGATGGCAAAGGTATAGTTCACCACTTCCGTTTCATTGCGGCCGTCTCGTCTCGGTGGCCGGTATCGTTGCGCGTAGTAATGTAATGTGATGACTTTTTTGGCGGTGTGGCAGGTTTTTAGGAAACCTGCAAGCCTGCGATTCAGATCCTGAACAAATGCCTGGGCGGGGCGGTCTCCCTGGATGGGCAAGATAGTTTCGGTGGGCGACGCCGGTTGATGCTGCAGATACAGTATCAGAGTATCACTGCCTTGGGCGGCCTGCGCTCTACGTGCTTCCAGCGCATCGATGCGTGCTTGAATTTCGGGTGAGGGAGGCGCATTGCGTATGCGTTCAACGTTGGCTTCTGCGGCGTGAACCCGGTCAACCAGTTCCTGCTTGCTCATTGTTCCCGCTTTGTGCTGGCGGTTCCATTCCACAATATTCCGTAGATATTCCTCATGTGCTTGTTCAAAGAACACATTGCGAGCACGTTTGATCGCTTCCTGTTCTGCGATGATTTCCGACACCACCTGCTGCTGTACTCGTTTCGACATCGCCGGCTGCCGAAAGCTTGTCGGACACGAAACCTGCGAACCGGACATAACGGCTCCCGGGACATGTACGGTGTAATTCGGTGCCTTTGTGATCTGCGGGCCAACGAGTGCTTGACGTTGCATGCGCAACGCATCGAGAGAAGCTCGCGGCGTCGCGTGTGTGAGCGCTGAGAAGCCAATAATGAAGACGGTAACGCATCTGATCAAGGTATTGCCCTTCATGTTGTCGCCTCTCAGTTTGTTATATCGGCATTCACTATATTCAATGCGTATTGAAGCCGCTAGTCACATTGCCGTGAGCGCCGGAAGGGAATCATTTCTGATTTGGAAAAGCCGAATCTCTCGTAAAGTCGGTGGGCACCGACATTGCCGGCGTCCGTTAGAAGCGTAACCCGTGCACATTCTCTTTCACGGGAAATCCGCAAGGCATATTCGAGAAGCCGGCTACCCACTCCGCGGCCTCTAAAATCCGGATCGACGATCATGTCTTCCAGGATAGCCACTCGAGCCCCGAGCGCCGTCGAAACGGTATATAGAAGGCTTACCATTCCGATAATCTTGCCGTCGGCTTCTGCGAGCATGATCTCTCCCACCTGAGGGTTTGAAATGATTGCGCTTAAACCGGCCTCCTGAAGCGCGGCATTCGGGGTGAATTCTTGCTCTTGGGAAAAAAGGATCTCGAGGAGACGAGACAACCGACCGATATCCTCGTCTGTTGCGATTCGCATATTCAATGCCGCCACTCCCCCAAATTGTCCGTTGAAGCCCCGGAAAAGCATCATTATTAGCCCAATCGCATCTACAATCGACCGAGTTGTCCACAGTGTGACTAGTCAAGGCGAAAGTTGTTTTTCGCCCATGATGACGAAAGGCCGACCCGGTCTTCCGAGTCGGCCCGCTTTGCCCGGTCGGCAGGGTGGCTGATTTAGTCCCTGCGCCTAAACCTCAAGCTTACTCCAAGAAGTCCAGGCCCAATCAAAGAGAGGGTGGCAGGTTCTGGAACGCGGCTCAATTGGGCGCCAGTCACCGTCACGGTGTACGGCGCCCGCTGCGCAAAGAAAGGCGGCATGCCCAGATCGAGATCGGCTCTCATGCCTTTCAGCGTTCCAGTACCACTGAACCAGTAAGAGCCTTTGTTGAATCCATCGGTAACGGAGAATACTGCGTCAGAATCCAAGATGTACAACCAAGAATTACAGCAGTAACTGATGAGCAGTGAATAAGTGTTTGCCGTGAGGTTGAGCGTTATCTTGGAAATCGCGCCTGTCACATCGTCGTTCGTAACCAGATGTACCCCCGAGTTGTCGAACAATGAAAATGTGGGATCGTCATACCCCGCAGTGTATTCAATGTCGACTACTCCGTCGGTTGGAACCATGACGGTCAGAACATCATAGCCTTGCGAATTCAATTGGCCAGAGAAACTAGAGGCGTGAGCCGTGCCGACACACCCGATCAGGCTCAGCCCCAGTCCTACAGTTCGTACAAGAGTAAGTGTTTCCATACGTGACAACCCTATCATTAAATATACGTATGTCATTTAGCGACAACTGTGCCAATTGACTCACTTCTGATAAAACAATGATTTAGGTTCTGTCAAAGAGGGGGCTGTAAAGGAACTGTAAAAGAAATTGACTGGGTCTACGTTTCAGTGCCGTAATTGAAGCGAAATCATCAGGCAATCAAGACTCACCATTCGGCCGATAATTATCGAAACGCAGTCCTGATGGGGGTATCCCTGCTATTGACGAAAAATAAAGACGGGTTGCGAGCTTATGCCATCGCCACGAGAAAGATGCCGGCAGCTATCATTACGCCGGCCGCCGCAATACTCATGGTTTTTCCGCCCCTGATCGTTATACGCGTGCCCGCTCTATGGGCTGCGTAGGCGTAACCGAGCTTTACGCCGCCGACGGCCACTACCGTGATCGCCATGACCAAACCGGCGTCTGAATAGGACAGCGCGCTCAGATCAACGAAGGCCGGCAAGAAGCCTAAATAGAAAAAGACTGCCTTTTGGTCTCCGAGGGTGATGAGCAGGCCCGCCATGAAACTCGATAGCAATGACGAGCGGGTGGCGTCGTTGAAGTCCGAGACTTTTGTCCTGGACCTCCAGAGCGAAATTCCCAGCCAGATCAGGTAAGTCCCGCCGAGATACTTGATCAGGATGAAAAGGCCGTCGGTCATTTCGACGAGAAGCGCAAGACCGAGCATGGCCAGTAAATTGAACCACAGATCGCCTACCACGATGCCCATGGCGGTACACGCGCCATGGGCAAACCCGTGAGTCGCCGATCGTGCCGACACGGCCAGGACGCTGACGCTCGGAACCGCCGCCAGTACAGCCATGGCACCAAATAACGTCGCCATGTTGGTAAAAGTCACGCTGCCTCCCGAGAACCTGATACTGTTGTCCCTCTCGGGAAGAATGCGAGTAAAAGATGGTTGTAGTCCATTCCAACCTGAACGGTTTCCGTGTCATCGATCGAGGCTGTTTTCCCACGAAAGCGAGTCGCCCTTGAGTAATCCGGCTAAGGGTTGATTTGAGAGCGCCGCCCTTCGGGGTTTCGCGCCAGCGATGGGTTATCGAGGCTATTCGGCAAGTAACGATAGTGCCCGGTAATCGGATAGGCGAACAAGATATCCTCTAACTTAGGACCTTGCCCGATGTTGTGTACCACGAGAGGACGTGTTTCGGCCGGAGCGGTCTTATCCGTGACGATACCGATATGGGGCAGGTTGCCCGGCAACATCCAGGTAACAAGATCCCCCGGCCTATAAGCTTGTGTCTGATCGGATATCGGCAATTGTTGTCCATGACGTGCGAAAAAGACCTGCAGATTCGGCACTCGGCGGTGGTCTATGTTGGGATCGGGGCGTTTTAGGCTCCAAAGTTTTTTGGACGGGTAGGCGGAGAAGTTCGAAGCCATGTCCTTGTGCACGAGAACTTGTAGATCGATCCCCAGTGCGCGATAGCTCCGAATGACGACATCCGTGCAAACCCCGACACGCTCGGGAACGTCTCCGCCGGGGTAGGGTATGCGAAAGTATCTGCCGTCATATACGACTTTGTGAGTGGTCCTCTCCAGCGCTGCGGCGACGAGCCGGTCCGCCGCGATCTCGGCAAAGACGGCTGCCGGCACACACGATGCGACAAGGACGAATAAGGCAATTCGGTTGAATGTAAACTTGGGTCGGTAGTACAAAAGTCCTCCTTATCTCATGACGTACACTGTCGATAGGAAAAAAAATGCGCGAGCCGTAATTTCGCTGTCATTGCTCATGGGACTCTTCTCAGGTTAGTGAGAACCAGACCCGTCCCAAGCTTTCCGAGGAGGAAAGCACGAACGCCTGACGCCTTCAGTTCTTGTGTTGACTATCCGGACCTCCCAAGTATGGGCTCGGATTGATAAAGAAAGCCTTTTTATAACCCTGAGTTGAACCATCGATTTTCCAGGGCGCCGGAATTATCCGACTGATCGAGTAATGAAGATGAGGTGGTTTGCCTTTTGCGTTGCCGCTATCCCCTAGCGTACCAATCAAGCTGCCCGACGAGACAAAATTGAAGATTGACGTATTTATGGCGCTCAAATGGGCAAAATAATGGAGCCGCCATTTTGGCCCCAGGATAAGGACGACATTACCGCCTTTTCGGATTTGACCCGTATATAACACGATGCCATCGGTCGTGCTCGTGACACCGGTACCCAGTTTGCCGAAAATATCGATGCCTTTATGCACCCCGGATGTACCCCACGGTTCAAACCAGAAAGATTCACGGTTCCAATCTTTTGCGGATGCGCCTACGACGGGAATCTTGATCCTTTCAGGAAGAACGAAGCCGATCAGGAGTAGAGCAAGAATGGCAGTGCTTATCTTCTTTGAAATTTTCATTCCGGCTTCGGCATGGCGCTGGTGTCCAGGGACGGCGCGTTAAGGTCCGGTCGTTCGGCTTCGCCTCCAGTTCTCGTTCTCGAGCCGGCGAGAAGCACCCAAGGATCGCGGAATTTAGGCCATGTTCTCGCATCGCGTCGGCGCGGAAGCGTTTAATCCGCATTTTCCTCAAGCCTGGAACCGACGCTTGTGCAAGACGCAGGATTCGATCAGCGAAAGGCAGCGGTCAGCCATCTTGAGGTCTTGTTCGATGATTCGGTCCGAGATGTGAAATTGCTCTTCATACCGATTTTTTCACGTTTGCCGTACGGCTGTCGAACAGCCGATGACACGTGGCGCGTGGGCCACTAAAGTCATCTCGTCGAAATGAAAGGTTCGTACGGCATGGGACAGCGCCAGTGCCGCAAAAGGACTGTCGAATGGCACATCCAGATACCCCTTGCCGAGCCCAAAGCCGGCGGTAATCGTGCCCTTGAACCAAAGAAGGTTTACGCCGAGCTGGCTGAGTGCCGGCTGAAGAAAAGGTTGCCGCCACAACCGCCTAAGACGAGTGTAGTTCAGGGTACAGAGCGCCCGTTCGTCCTGACGAACCAGCACTTGCCCGGTTTCGCCCGATTGCCAGGAAAACTGCGCGAGTTCCTTGGGGAGTCCCCAGATTTCGCGGCCGCCGGCGCAGGAGTCGGGATCATCGACATAAATATGGGAGATCCAAAAGCCCAGATTTTTTCCGTAGCGTGTCAAGGCGGGAACGACGATCAATTCGTTATACGCGAGGTCGGACTCCGGACCGTAAGAGGCCAGGTATACCAGGCCCAAGGTCTTGCCGGGGAGGACCGAGACGATGGCCAAGTCCGGCGGGACGAATGCCCGTGCCCGTGCCGCGTCAACCAAACGCAGGGTCTGAACCGCGCATCCCTTTAAAGTCCAAGGGGCGGACGGATAAGTCATGAACTACTCCTTCTGGCGATGCCGCCTCGTTTTCGGTTGCAGCGCGCTCAAACTCTCCGGTACCGGTCGGCGCAGCCGTCGGATGGTGCCGCAAGGTTCCGACCGATGCTTGAGAAGCGCCCACATGCCGAAAAATGTACGGTTGGCGTCTTAACCCCGCCGGCCGTACCCGTGCGCTATGCCGGGTACGGCCGGCGTAAGGACCTCTCTCGCAGCATGCCGCGCGGTCGCCCGGCTCACTTGCGTCTTGCCCATGCGATGTGCGTCCAGCAGTGCCCGGTCGCAAATTGCGTTGATCTTGCGGGGAATGCCGCCGGACCGCCGGTGAACCTGTCCCATGGCTAGCCGGGTGAACAGCGGCGTTGGACATCCGCCGACCGTCAGTCGATGCTGAATGTAGGCGCGCGTTTCGGCAAGACAAAAGGGCCGCAATTGGTATCGGGCGGTGACTCGTCGAGCGATCTGCCTCGAGTCGGCATGCGCGAGGATCTTATTCAAATCCGGTTGTCCGACCAGAATGACACGCAGCAGTTTGATCTGGTGCGTTTCCAAGTGAGTCAGAAGCCGGATCAGTTCCATGGTCTCGAATCCGAGATTTTGTGCTTTGCCGATCAATACGACGGCTCGCCTGCCGCGCGCGTATGCATAAGTGAGATGTTTACCGAGCAAATCGACGAGAATGTCCAGGTCGATACACTGAGACGGATACGCGACGTTCAGTCCATCGCAGATGCTGGCCAGAAACCGGGCTCCGTCGGGGACTGGGTTGAGAATCAAGGCGACGTCGATGGTGTCCGGCAACTGTTCGAGCAGACACCGGCATAGCGTGGTCTTGCCTACGCCCGCTTCGCCGGTAAGCACGGAGAGCCCGCCGTCCGTTCGGTCGATGTCGTACAGCAGGCGCGCAAGGACTTCGTCATGCTGCGGGGCTAGATACACATACCGCGGATCCGCCGTTGCGGAGAAAGGCGGTTCACTCAGGCTGAAGAACTGGGTATACATGGGGTGGTGCGAAAGGCCGGTTGGTCGACGATCGGCAGAAAGCTTCCTTCAAAAACCGTAATACTAGTTGAATCCCCGTTTCGTGCATGGGCGCGCCGGCTGCAGGTGCGAATGCTCTGAAAATCGCGCAATTGAGGCTTGCGTTCCCCCGCACAAACGCCGCAACGCGGAAGCTGCATCAACGAGGATCGTGGCGCAGGGCAATCCACTACCATTTAAAGGCGGACTCAGTCGCTCTTTGATAGGGGTGCGGGGAATCGCCGTGAAGTCCGATGGCTTCGTTGCGCATTACGAGGATCCATCCAGAGGGAGCGGACAGGGGCGCACGGAGCACGGGGCGCAGGCCGAGGAGCCATGGAGCGGCGAACACGCTTCCGATTCGTCACGTACTTTCCGGCTCCCGCATGGCGGGGACTCGTGCTCGAATGACGAGGACGCTTCCCGCACATCCTCCTGAAGTCCGCTTCAATGCCGTCAATGTCATCCTCGATGCCGTGCGCCGGATCTATCCAGATTATCAAACAGGCCCGTACATACCCCCCGGTATTTTCGGGCCGCCGCCCAGGCCGATTACATTCTTAGGCCGTGGCTCACGCGGCTTTTCGCCGCGTCGGGACATAATGTTCGAAAAAATTTATTCGCTGCGCCTTTTTTGTTGACCGATTGCATGTCAAGAGCCTTTTTGTGATATCGGTCACAACGATGGACAATGTTCGGACAAAAGGATATAAATTACAACCTCACGCGTATGGTTTTTGTGTCGGAAAGTTACTGTAGCGGTTCAGTGGACCGGCTTTTTCGACATCGGCGCTAGCCGTCGAACCCATGCGCCCGGCACGGAACGCTTAGATAAAGCAGGCCTTCCAATGATTGGCCGTCGTCGCTTTCCGGATGAAGTAGGTGCAGATGAGTGACCACATGGTTCACGGGCAAGCGTAAGGGAGGGTTTTCTGCATGACTCAAGGAAATCCCGTGTCGCCCGGTAAGACGAAAGAGTTTTAATTTCTCGTGAACGACCAGCTCCAACAGACTTTGCATGGGACGGCGATGCCCGATATCAGCGAAAATGTGGAAATCATATCCACGCTTATGGACTACTGCGAGGACGACTGGGAAGTCCTCAAGAGCGAAGCTCGCCAGATTAGCGAATGGTCGCCCGATCTGGTGAAGATTTTCTACGATACCTTGTACTCATACGAAAAGACGGCAAGCGTGTTCCACGAAGGGGAGCGCCCCAAGGTCGAGGAACGCCTGGCTCGCTGGATTGCCTCTCTGGCCTCGGGCACGAAAGAAAAGGACTTTTGGCAGCATCAATGGATCATTGCCCTGGTTCATATTCAGCGGGGCGTGCGCAATATCTATGTGCTGGGCATGATGAACCGCCTGCAGCAAATCATCCTGCAAAAGTGCATGGAAACCTACGAGCAGCCGAAAGCTCTGCGCGTCTATACCGCATTCCTCAGGCTCAGCGGCGTCATCGCGGCGCTGATCGCCGAGTGTTATACCGAGTTACAGGAATCCATTACCACGCAAGGCCTATCCATGGCGGGTTTGAATCCCGGATTGGTGCAGCGAATTCGAGAGCTTCAGATCGGCAAGATGATGGGCCAAATGGGGTCTGACGGACGAGCAAGCTAGCCTTGTCCGCAGCGAGGGAGTTTAATCCGCGTTCCGGAGCTTCGAGTATGATGGTCCGCCCGCTGTCTAACGAGATCGACTTTTCATCCGCACCATTGAAATATCTCAGTTTCTTTGGTCTCAGCGAGGCGCCTTTCTCACTTATCCCCCATTCGCGCTACCTATTTCTCAGTGCATCTTTCTCCAGGGCTTGGTCACGCCTGACGGAGCGGCTTGATCGCTACGGCGGAATGGCCGTGCTGCTGGGCGAGAGCGGGGTCGGAAAAACGCAATTCAGCGTCTCCTTGGAGATCAAGTTTCCCGACTTACCGGCAGTTGTGAGAATCCATCCGGGATTGAGTCTCGGAGAATTTCTGGCCGGTATCCATGATGCATTGCGCGTACCCCGTCCTTTGCGGGACAGTGATGAGCGCGCGGTCCCGGAGGATCTGACCGAGTTCATCGAAGTACGCGAAGAATGGGGCGAGCAGCCGATCATCGTCATCGACGATGCACATTATCTCAAAGCGGAAATGTTGCAGTATATTCAGGCACTGCTTCAGGTCGGCAAGGGACGGCGGAAGCTGCCGGGCCTCGTCCTGATCGGAGAGCCCGAGCTGCTGTCGAAGCTCGAGGGCGCGGTGCGCACTGGAGTGCCGGACCTGGAATTGGTCCGTGCTGAACTACACCCCTTTACGGAGAGGGAAACCATCGATTACATCGATCACCGGCTTCGTATCGCCGGCGCGGTTAGACCGATCTTCTCCAAAGCCGCAAGCGTTCTTGTTTACCGATATTCCCTAGGCTTGCCGAGGCTTATCAATTCAATCTGCGATCAGGCCCTGTTTACCACCCGATTTCGATCGATGCCTACGGTAACAGCAGGGATCGTCCGCGAGGTCGCCGGCGACGTGCCTCCTCCAGCTTATTCAAAGAAAACACGTTTTCAGCGTTTCAAGGATGCCTTGGCCAGGAGACGGCTCGGCGAGTGGTCTGGTGGTGTCTTCCGATTGTTTCATGCGGGCCTTGCACGCGGCGCTTCCACGCCGTTGCTCGCGGCCGCAAGCTTGATGCCGGGTCAGGGAAGCGGTCTTGGTTACCGCTCGCTGACAGACCATTCAAACGGGAAGCGCGACCCTCTACCCGTTCCCGCGCTTTCCGAATCCCGTGCCGACGTTTTTGAATTCGAACATAGCGGCCCTACCCAACAGGGAGAGGCCGAAGAATCGGTCCTATCCCTTGAAAATGGCTTGCCGGAGCAGGTGCTCGAAATGGAGGATCCTCCCGCAGCCGAAGCGGGGGCTGCGTCGGCCCCGGACGAACCCGTGGAAAAACCGGCAGCGGCGGTGATCCGCCCGCCCGCGCGGAACCAGCCCGTACGAACGAGGGCGAGAAGAGTCGCCAGCCGGGTTCGTCCTTTCGCAGCGGACATTCCGGAAGACATGGTTTACATTGCCGAAATGCCGCTGGAATCGGCTTACGGCGAGCGCATCGGGATCGTCGGCGGTTTTCTGATGGACCGTACCCCGGTGACGAACGAAGCCTATGCCCGTTTCATCGAGGAAACCGCTCATCGTTCTCCTGAGTATTGGTTCAAGGGCCGGCCGCCGCCGTCCCTTCGTCAGCATCCGGTAGTCGGAGTCTCGTTGCAGGATGCGGAACGCTATGCCCAATGGTGCAGAAAGCGTCTTCCCACGGCCGCCGAATGGGAGGCCGCTGCGCGCGGTCCCGACAACCGGCGTTTTCCCTGGGGTAACGAATGGGATCCTCGGCGCTGCAACGGTCCGGGAAATGGTCTCGGCCGCAGCACGACGCCGGTCGGCGCGTTTCCGGATGGCGCTTCGGCGGGAGGCTGCCTGGACCTGGTCGGAAATGTGTGGGAATGGACCGCCGCCGACGATCGGACCGAGTTTCCGGCTGGGGATTATGCGTGGGTGTACGGTGGATCCTTCCGTCATGAAGGCAACATCCGAAATGCCATTGCCCGCGCCCGGGTCATGAGTAGTCACCGTTTTTCACACCTCGGGTTCCGCTGCGCCGGAGATTTGCCGTGAGCCGTCGGACATTGCTCGATCCGGATGGGCTGGACGGGCTATTCGCTGCGGTGGATAGAGGCGCGAGCGACGACGGAAGCGCGGGCCATGGAGAAAAGCCGGCAACGACGGGGGAAATACTTCCGGCCGGCCGCTTTTCGTATCGCACCCTGGCGGTCGGCGTCGTCGCTGTCTGCCTCGTCATGGCACTGCTGGTCACCAGACTGGGCCTCATGAGGGACACCGCCGTGCCCGCGGATTCGGCTGCGTTGCAACCCCAGCCGACTCATTTGACGGACACCCTGCGCACCCAACCGCCTGAGATGCAGCCGGTCGAACCGGGGCATATCGAAGCCCGGGAGCTTCCCCCCATCCCTGAAGGCGTGGGTAGCGCAGAGGCATTTCCTCCGGTCATGCCGAGCACGCCGACGGCGGAAACCGGCACCGCCGTCGTCGACCGGCGCCAAACCCCCGCGGAGCCGGCGCGGGGAGATGGGGCGGGGATTTCCGCTGCAGGCCCGGCCGCATCTCCCGTTTCGCCGGCGCCGAGTGATGCCGGTCCGGAGCTTTCACCCTATACTCTGCGTTTTCGCTTTAATTCCGTCACCTTGGGGAATCTGACGCCAGCCGAACGCAGCGCCTTGGTGGCTTTTGCCAAGACATGCCGGGGCGTTATCCGAATCATCGGCCACACCTGCCGTCTGGGGCCGGATGAGATCAATCGCCAGGTGGGTTTGGTGCGTGCCAGAGCCGTCCGGGACTTTCTTCGAAGCGAAGGCATGGCTGACCGAACAATCCTGATCGATAGCGCCGGAGAGAATCAGCCCGTTGCTCCCAACGAAAGTACCAGAGGCCGTGCGGAGAATCGGCGGGCGGAAGTATTCTGTTCGGCAGGTGCTGTTTCGTAGGCTCAGCAGGGCTCGCCCGATGGGCGGGCTCGCCGGTGAACAGCGTTCAACAACCCAGCAATCCATATCAATCCCATGAGCGAACCCATACCTTTCGATAGTCGTATAACGCGTAACGAGGAAATCGACGCTATTCTCCACGGTCTGACTTTGATTAGCGGCGTAACCGCAGCGGCCGTAGTGGACAGCGATGGACTGGTGACCCATATCCGGCGCGATTTCGACGTCGATACCGACGCCCTCGGCGCGTCGGTTCAGATCGTTTTCGGCGCCGCTTCCCGGGCGTGCGAGCATGTCCGGCAAAACAAGGTGAATATCGTTATTTCCGAGAACGCGGGTGGCCTAATCATGCTGGCACCTCTGAAATCGGGTCTGGTCTTGTCTTTGTTCGCGGACAAGGACGCGATGCTGGGAGCGATCCGCTTCGAACTCAAAGAAAGCATTCCGGCGCTGAATCGCTTGTTGTGATGTTTGGGTCGCGCTGACGCGGGGCGGGGTCGTGCATTGGTTTGAATCCAAGGTCGAACAGTTATGTACTCTGGCCAGGGAATATCGTGAGTTAAGCACGGTCAAGGACGCCGTCGGCAATGGACCACCGGATGCCACCCCTCATGCCCGCCGCAGCAGGCTGGTGGCGGCGGTGCACGCATTAGTCGAAGATGTTTCGCGACAGCCCGGGGTATCCGCCTGTCTGGTCAGCGTCGACGGGCTGGTTCTGGCGATGGCCGGAAAGGCCCCTGATTTCGAAGGCCTTGCAGCGTACACCCAGACTTGCCTGGGCGCTGCGAGCCAAGCCGCCCACGGAATCGAAATCGGCGACATAAGGCAGATTGTGGTGGTCGGCGACCGGCAAAAAATCGCCATCGTGACCATTGGGGAATTGGCTCTTTGCATTCTCAGTCCCGCGAACACAGTGCTCCTGTCCGCTCTCAGAGAGAAAGTTTCGCCTTTGGCGCGGACAGAGCGTTCGGCGGACTGACGACTTCAGCGACGCCTATTTTATATGGCCGAATCCCGTCCGCTTCGCATAGCCGCCGCCAAAGCCTAGCCGCTGCATCATGCCTGATCCGGCCAGTGCCATGCCGGTTCGTCCAATATGCCTTGCCGCACGACCTGCGTCTGACCGAGTTCTTTTTCGAGCGCGATGGCATGGCAGCCGCCATGGTCGCCGAGCGAGGCAATAAGCCGGCTGGCGTGGGAGACGACCCAGATCTGGGTACGTTGCGAAGCGTGTATGATGAGGCGGGCAAGGGCCGGTAACAGGTCGGGGTGCAGGCTGGTTTCCGGTTCGTTCAGGACCATGAGCGAAGGTGGGCGAGGCGTAAGCAGGGCGGCGACCCACAAGAGATAGCGCAGGGTGCCGTCCGACAGCTCCGCGCCGGACAGCGGGCGCAATAGCCCTTGCTGATGAAACCGCAGCGCGAAGCGCCCATCCTGTTGGATGGAGACATCGACGCCGTCGCCCGGGAAAGCGTCGCTGACCGCGTCGTTCAGCGCCTGGTGATCGCCGATTTCCCGAATTGTCTGAAGCGCTGCGGCCAGATCGCGACCGTCGTGATGGAGTACGGGTGTGCGGGTGCCGAGCTGGGGTGTACGTGCAGGGGAGCCGCCGTCGGCGCGGAAGTGGTCGTAGAACCGCCAGCCCCGGATGGTCTCGCGCATCTCGAAAACCTCGGGCGCGGCGTTCGGGTCGGCGAGGTGGTCGAACAGGCTGTCGAAAGGGTTGATGTGCCGGGACACGACCTGCCATCGGCGGTCGGCTCGTATTTTCACGACTGGCCCGTCGCGGTCCACCAACAGGCTTGCATGCCGACAGACCGGACCCGCCCAGATGCACTCGCGCTTGATCTCCGGATCCAGGGCGAAGTACGACCGGGAGGGTGTAGGCAGGCCGAGCGAAATCGCGTAGCCGTAGGCCTCGCCGGCGAAGCCGAGGCGCAAACGTACCACATCCTTGCGCGGCCCGCCCTGGACGGGGACTTCGCCCTTGCGCATCTTCCGGGTAAGGTTTTCAGGCCCAGCCCAGAAAGTGGATTCCAGTCCCCCTTCGCGCGCCAGCGAATTCACCACGCCGCCTTGCGCGGTTTCCGCCAGCAGTCGTACCGCACGATAGAGATTGGATTTGCCGCTGCCGTTCGGGCCGGTGATGACCGTAAGCCGGCCGAGAGGTACCACGAGCTTGAGCAGCGAGCGATAGTTTCTGATGGCCAGTGTAATGAGCATGGAACGAGTCAGATAGAGTCGGCGCCGGGGTCGGCGGGTCAGGACCTTACAGTCCGAATTCCCCCGGCCACCGTACGCGATCGTTTTCCGTCATACGTCGGACCGGGTAACTCGGGATTACTAATGGTCAAGAAAGTAAAGCCACAAGCGCCCCCTCTCCCTCTGGGATAGGGTTGGGGTGAGGGCGATTCGAATAGGACTTTACTTTCTTTACACACAGTAATTGACCCGGACGCCCAGAGCCGAGTGCGGCCATAGGGTTATACACCGCCAAAAGCCCTTGCAACCGGCGTTCGTGAAAACGTCGTCTCGGTACTGCCGTCCGCGCTTACAGCGGTCGGGGTATCTATAGTTTGAAGGCGCTGCCGTGTGATGCCGGGCATTGCAATATCCCTGATTCGCACCCAGTGTCCTCAATCCTTCAATATCCCGAAACCAGCGGTATCGCTCGCCTAGGCGGAAGGAGCGGTCGACGTCCAGGCAGGCAGTTGTCGGATTTTATCGAACCAGGCATTGATATGGTTATAGCCCGCCAGCGGATATTTTGCGGATTCGGCATAGATCAGCACCGGCGCCACGGAAATGTCGGCGAGCGTCATCGAATCGCCTACTAACCAGGGCTGTTTCGCCAAGTGGCTATCCAACACTTTGGCACAACGGTGAAATTTCTCTTCACCCTTGGTCAATTCTTCCGGGTCCGGGGCGCCGCGGCGCAATATCGATTTCAAAATATTCTCGAAGACGAAAACGATGCAAGCGGGCGCCCAACTAGTCGATTCCCAAAACTGCCAGCGCAGAATGTCCGCGCGAGCACGGGCATCACTGGGCCAAAACGGATTGTCCGATGCCTGCGAGGCTAAATATTGAACGATGGCGTTGGACTCCCATAGCAAGAAATCGCCGTCCGTCAAGGTAGGCACCTTGCCTTGCGGATTCATTTTCAAGAATTCCGGTCTCTGCCCTTCGCCTGCGAATAAATCCACTTTTTGCAGTTCCAGTTCGATGCCCAGCAGTGCCGCGGCGAACTGAGGTTTGTAGGAAAAGGGAGAGGCCGGATGATAGTAAAGCTTCATAGCATGCTCCTGAATGATAGGGTGGGCTAACGGCTTGACTCAGGTGGACCCTCGGCAGTGCGAGCAGCAAGGCTTGCGTATGATCGATGGGGCGAACTGAGCGGTCAATATCAGAACATACATTCTGAAACCTGTAAACCATTTCAGAAAGGTCGTTCGGGAAAGGCTTTGGATCAGGGCGATGCACGATCGCTTTGCGATCGTGCATCGCCGCTTTTCAGGATGGTTCGAGTGTGGACAAGGCAACCGAAACGATGTTTTCGATGGTTGCCGGGTCTGTTCCGGAACGCGCCATGGTGGGGAGAGCGTGGAGGATCCCGAGCAGGAAATCGGCTTCGCGCTGCACGTCGAAACCGGCCGGCAGTTCTCCCTGGTTTACGGCATTGGAAAGCATCTGCCGGATACCCTTGGCCAAAAGTTCGCGCACTTCGAGAATTTTGGCCGCGGTCACGTCGTCGTGCAGTCCGAGCTCGTTGATCGAGTTGAATACGAGGCAACCTAGCTTGCCTCCCGGCTGGCGCGAAAACGCCGCGAGCATCCCGAACAAGGCGCGAAGCGCACCCAATGCAGCACCGGGTTGTTCGATGATATCCAGAAGCGGTCGTACCATGTTGGCCTTATAGTGCTGAAACGCAGCGAGAAACAACCCGTTCTTATCCCCGAATTCGCCGTATAGTCCGTAACGGCTGACACCAGTGGCCTCGACCAAGTCCTCGATGGAGGTACCGAAATAACCCTTTGCCCAGAACAGGCGCATGGCCTTGTCGAGAGCGTCGGTCGGACAGAATTGGCGGGAGCGGGGCATGGATTTCGAGCGAGAGTTTTGGGCTATTTCGATGTATGACAAGAAAGTGCCGGAGACGTTGCTCGGCGCCAATATATGTCACCTGTTGATTAACGCAGCGGTAAACCAAAGACTAAGTGTACCGGCGAGTATCTAAAAACCCCAGCGGAAAGCGCATTTATCGAAAAATCGTCCCGCTTGCCTTCGGGACACGGTACATATGGATCGCGGCCGCTCGCCCCGAGCGTGTCGGAGGATTGCCGGGGACTGCTGAACGAAGCCGAAGCGAGATTACCCGTTCTCCCGGCTGAAATTCCGACTGTTTCGCTATGGATTCTGGTGTATGCTAATGCTCTCACGCGATCCTTCCGATCAGATGCAGGGTATTCGGTTTTTCATGGCGGTGCATGACATTGGTGTCAAAGATGAAGAAAAGATTTCCTGAAACTGCGCTGTTTATCCTCGCGGTAGCGTTTCTGGCGGGCTGCGGAGAGGCGGACAAGCCTGCCGAAATGTTCCAGGGTCTGCCACAAAAATTCGAAAAGGAGCTGAAATTCGAAAAAGAGCAGGCCCTGCGGGGTACGGTAAACGACGAGAAAGAACCCGTCACCGAAGGAAAGGTGGTGGCAACCGATGAAAAAGGAAAAACCATAGTCGAAACATCCTTGGCGGGCAGCAATCGCTTTTCCATAGTTATTCCCGCCGGCACCGCCTTGCCGATCCTGCTGAAAGCCTATCGCGCAGGGGAGGAATCGCAGGCAGATTCCCTCATGGTGGCCATCGTGGACTCGACCGAGACCCAATACAACATCAATCCCAAGACCACGGCCATCGCCGAAAAAGCCAAGTCGTTGGGCGGTTACACCCGGAAAAACTTGATGGCGGCCGCAATGATGAGCAGCACCGTTCCCGACGAGGATAAAACCACTTCAGGTTTTCGTGGCGACCCGACGAAACGCTACGGTGGCTGGCATTGACGGTATGTATTTGAGCGTTCGCAGGATGTGCCGACGATAGGAGGCGCATCGTTCGCGGTAGCCCCACAAAGCTCGTAGGCTGGGTCGGCACTTTGCGGAAACCCAGCGGTTCCTGCCTGAATTGGCGGGTTTCGTTCCTCAAGCCAGTACGGCCTTCATGCAAAATCACCGAGACGGCTCTTTTGTCATCGAGGCCAATATCGGGCTTATAAGCTCGACGGCTAGGGCCTCGAATCTTTCGTCCAAGGGATTGCTGCCCCGGTAAACCGTCTGGTAATAGGAATTCACGCTTTCGCCGGACTGGAATTCGGAACCTTCCCAGATACTCCGGGCCTGCTTGAGGGCATTGAGCCGGATAGTCTCCGGATCGCTGCCGGCCCGGGCCGGCGGATCGAGGCGGTAGCGGGCGTAGGCATAACTCGTCTTGGGGAAGAAGGGTAGCGGTTCGGACAGTCCTCGCCAGTACGCGTTCAGCAGTTTGGCGAGCTCGTTTTCGGGACGGTCGACAGCTTGGAACGTGATGGTTTGCTTCGGCGTATGCAGCAGGGACTGCGGCGTCGCCCCTGCGGGAGCGATCAGGCATAGCATCAGGTGCCGAAGCCACAGGTCGAAGATCTGGCGCGGACCGGGTTCTTCGAAGCTGTAGTCGGTCAGGCCGCCGGCGCCGACTTCGGCGAGGGAGCCGAGCAGGCGCAGGCCGTTCGCCTCGAAATCCACCGGCAGCGGTTCGAGGCGCGGTTTGACGAGTTCCGGGAGCAGTTTGACGGCGAAGCTCTCGACCAGCCGTTGCTCCCTGCCATGCAGCGCTTCGCCGAAGCGGCCGTGGGGCAGAAGCCCCTGGGCGTCGGCGAGCAGTAGCGCGCTGTGCGGTTCTCGATCCGCCGCCAAGGCGTTTAGGAGGTTTTGGCGGACCTGATTTCTGGTTCTGTAATCAAGCGCAAACGGTTCGCGGACTTCGAATTCTGCCGCGGCGTCTTCCAGAGCCAGGTTCAGCCGCCGCCGCAACAGATAGCGGACCGGATTGCTGAAGAAGTAGGCAAAACTTTCCGGATCGACGGTTCGCCGTTCGTCTTCGGGTTCCGGCAGGGGACCGGAAAACAAGGGTGCGGGCTCCTTATCGCCATGCCCGATCAGGCGGGCTGCAGCCAGCCAGGTCGATGAAAAGCCCGGCAGCCGGCGATCGTCCTTGAAATAGCCGGGATCGAACGGCTGCAGGGGATGTTCGGTCACGAGATGGCGCGAGATGTCGCCTTCGGTCGACTCGCAGCTTTGTATCGCGACGTCGATGAGTTCGGACACCAGGGGGGAGGGCGGCAGCTCGGCGTTGTCGCGAACGCTTCGGCCCACATAGCTCAGATAAAGAACCTCGCGCGCCGACAGCAGGGTTTCCAGAAAGAGATAACGGTCGTCGAGCCGTCGGGAGCGGTCTCCCCGGCGGGGATGTCTGACCATCAGGTCGAAATCGGGAGGATGCCGCTGGCGCGGAAAGCTGTCGTGATTCAGGCCAAGCACGGCAATGACCTTGAACGGCAGGCTGCGCATCGGCACCATTGCGCAGAAGGTGACCGCGCCCGTCAAAAAGCCGCCGGTGCTGGAAGGCTGGCTCAGGCGATCGGTCAGCCAGCGTTTGACCACCCGTATTCCGACCGGTTCGCCGAAGCCCGCTTGTTCCGAAAGCTCCCGCAGTAAATCGAGGGTTGCACGCAGTTGGAGCAGTACCGATTCGTCCTTGTCGCGCGGATCGAACAAACGGCCGATGAATGCGTTCAACTGTTCGACCCACTCCGTCACCGGCTGCTTTGCTTTGAACCGGTCCGCCCATTCGAACAGCGTTTCCAGGAAATCAGCGAACCGTTCCAGGACCAGGACGCGACTGCCTTCGATGTCGTCGTAAGGGAGGGTTTCGGCGAACATCGGGAAGCCGTTGCCGGCCAGTTCCAGAGGCAGGGCATAGCCGAGCATCAGGCGCTTCAGGCCGTCGCGCCAGGTGTGGCGCGGGATATCGGGCAGCCGGTATTCGGTCTTGTGGGCGCCGTCCCTTCCCCAGCGGGTGCCCACGGCCCGCGCCCAGTGATGGATTATCGGAAGATCGTTTTCGCAGAGCCGGAAACGGCGCTGTATCGCGGCTTGTTCCAGGTAGCCGAGCGTCGTGTCCGCCGCAAACCGACTTTCCGGGAGATCCAGCAGAGCGAGAAAAGTCTCCAGGAGCGGTTGTTCGTGGGTCAAGCCGCGGTCGGCGATGCTGAAAGGGATGGCCGGGGCGTCGCGGCTCTCGGCGAACACCGCTTCGATGTAAGGCGTGTATTGTTCGATGTCCGGCGTCAGTACGGCCACGTCGCTCGGTTTCAATTCGGGATCGGCGTCGAACAGGGCGAGAAGCTGATCGCGCAGGACTTCGATTTCGCGCATCGGGCTGTGGCAGGCGTGGACTTGGAGCGAACGGTCGTCCGGCCGTATAGGCAGAATTCCGGCACTGCGGCGGTCGATCAGTTCCAGGATGTCGGCCTGGAGTATGTGCAGGATCGAATCGCGCGGCGGTTCCGCCCGGAACAGGCTGTGCAGCTCCGAATGCTCGGCGAGTTGATCGAAAAATTCGCGGCCCTGTTTGCCGAGCGATGCCAGCAAGGGGTGACCCACCTCCAGGTATAGATCTTCAGGCAGGCGTTCTCCTGCCAATCGGCCGATTTCCCGTTCGTCCCGGATTTCGCCCCAATATTCGCGGCAAGGGTTGATGGCGTAAAGATTGACCTCCGCATGCCCGGCGATCGCGTTCAGTATCTCCAGAAAGGCCGGCGGCAGCGACGAAACACCGAAGACGGCGATGCGCCGGGGCAGCCGGTCGGCCGCCGAGTCGGATTCGAGCGCCGCCCGCAGTTCGCTCATATAGCGGGCGCGATGGGGCGTGCTTTCCGCCGAGGCCAGATCGCGCCAGAGCAGCGCTTGCCAGTCTTCATCGCCGCCCAGCCCGAGCGGTTCGCCGCGTTCCCAGGCATCTATCCAGTCCATCCGGTAGATCAGGTACTGGTCGAAGAGATCGGCGATCCGCTTGGCGAGCTGGAACCGGCGCAGTTCGTCGCCGTTTCGGAGATAACCGAGGATGCGCGGAGTTCGGTCGAGATTTTCCGGACGTCCCAGCCAGTCGAGGATGCGAAAGGTAAGCACCTCGGCGGAAAATGCCGAACGCTTCGGCAGTTCCCCGAGGAATTTCCGGAGCAGGTCCCAGACGAACGACGCTGGCAATTGGAAACGGACATTCGCGCAGATGCCTAGCTTGTCGGCAAGGCGCAAGGATAGCCAGCGCCCCATCCCGAGGCTTTGCACTACGATGATTTCCGGCTCGAACGGGGAGGCCGGCGGTGTGTTGTCGGCCGTCAACAGTTCGGCAAGGAATTCCAGTTTGTCGGATTGGTAGAGGCGGAGCACAGGGCGTCAGTCGGGTTTTGTCGTTATACGGGATCAAAGTACCACAGGGCGGGGGAAGACCGGACCGAAGTTTTGTCGATCAGGACTCGCGCCCGCGGTTTTCGGCCGAATGAAACCAGTCCGGGTCGCGATCCCTGCTACCCCGCCCCCCAGTGCCGGTGGGTTACTGCGCGTAAAGAAAGTAAAGCCCTATCCGAATCGCCCTCACCCCAACCCAATCACTCCGCACATTCCTTGTGCGGAGCCGCAAGCGGCGCTCACGCGTGCACCCGTTCGCCGGGAGCGAACGGGAACGTGCGAAGCACGGCCCGAAGGGCGAGCCTCAGGGATGAGGCGAGTAAATCGGCCTCGCTACGTTGTCCCGCTTCGCTCGCGAGTCCGGGGCAGCCCATCCCTGGCCTGCCTGCTCGTCGCGTTGCGCCCCGCCCCGCCGATTTGTCCCGGAGGGAGAGGGCTTATTCAGGGCTTCCTTAAGTGGGCCGAATTACGCCTTGCCCGGATGCGGCCACTGGTAACCCTTGAGCAGACCCTTCCAGTAAATCGCCGGAATGATGTAGCGCTTCAAGAGATACATGCTGTAGCGCTCCTTGCCCTGGTCGAAGGGGAAGGTTTCCTGGGGTTTCAGATCGTAGTCGAATTCGGCCAGGATCAATTTGCCGTAGCCGGTGATCAGCGGGCACGAGGTGTAACCGTCGTACTTGGCTACCGGCTGTCCTCCATTCATAACCGACAGGAGATTCGCGGCCAGGACCGGGCTTTGGGCGCGGATCGCCGCCGCCGTCTTGGACGTGGGCAGACTGCTGGCGTCGCCGATGCCGAACACGTTGGGATAGCGAACGTGCTGCAGGGTGTCCTTGCTCACGTCCACCCATCCGCCTTCGTTTCCGAGCGGGCTTTTCTTGAGGAAATCCGGTGCGCTCATGGGCGGGACGACATGGATCATGTCGTATGGCTGGACGATGGTGTCCCCCGTATCGAGGTTCTTGAATACGGCTTCTTTCGATGCGGGGCGCAGTTCGACCAGATTGTGCTTGAAGTGGACTTCGATATGGCGCGGTTTTACCACCTGCTCCATGAGGCTGATGGCGTATTTCGGCACGCTGAAAATGGTGGGTGTGGCGCAGTAGAAAATGATCCTGGATTTGTCGCGTAATCCGTGCTTGCGGAAATGGTCCTCGGCCAGGTACATGATTTTCTGAGGAGCTCCTGCGCATTTGATAGGCGGCGGCGGGAACGTGAACACGGCGTTGCCGCCCTTGAAATTGCGGATATTTTCCCAGGTGGTATTGACGGTATCGTAGCTGTAATTGCTGCAGACCCCGTCTTTACCTACGGCCTCCTTGACTCCCGGAATCTTGTCCCAGTCGATCTGAAGCCCCGGGCATACAACCAGATAATCGTAACTGATCTCCTTGCCGCCCTGGGTCTTCAAGGAATTGTTGGCGGGATCGAATTCCGCCGCGGCATCGCGAATCCAGGTGGCGCCTTTGGGGATCAAATCGGCCATGGGTTTGACCGATTGCTCGCGACTGACGACGCCGCCGCCGACAAACGTCCAGAACGGCTGATAGTAATGTTTGTCGGACGGTTCGACGATGGCGACATCGGTTATTCCGGCATGCAGTACACGTGCGGCGATGCCGAGTCCGGCAGCGCCGCCGCCGATGACGACGACACGGTGATGAACTTTGCTATCCATGTGACCTTCCTCTTGAGTGGATGAATTTTCAGGTTTGTAGACCGGGGTTCTGGCAGACGCCTACCCCCGGCGATTCTGCTTTTTTTGCCCGGTCAATTCTGCCTCGTATAACGATCCTTTTACAATGCATTCCATTTTTGGCCGGACACCGAAAACCGATCGCGCGGCGCCGAGGGGCGCTGTTAAAGCGGTCTCGTTCGCTTGAATCGGAAAGCCGGTGGATATTGGCAAGCAGGCCCCAGCGCCGTAAGCGTTCGGCGGTACCCGGACTTGTGGTCGCAGTGGCGAACGGTTAAGTGGTCGCTTGTTACGCCCCGGGCAGCTTGCAGTTGTGAGGAAGCAGGCTGTCGATGTCCTTCTGCTTGGTGGAAGGCAGGCGGTTGAGGACATCCTTCAGATAGGCCTCCGGATTGATGCCCAGCTCCTTGCAGGTCTGGATCAGGCTGAAGACGGTGGCGGCGACCTGGCCGCCCTTGGGCGAGCCGAGGAACAGCCAGTTCTTGCGGCCGATGGTCAGCGGGCGGATGGCCCGTTCGCTCCGGTTGTTGTCGATCTCCAGGCGACCGTCTTCGGTATAGCGCTCCAGCGCCGGCCAGTTCTTGAGGGCATAGCCGATGGCCTGGGCAGTGGGGGTCTTGGGCGCCAGCTGGCGCAGCCGGTCTTCGAGCCAGGCCTTGAACTCGGCCAGGATCGGCCGCGCCTGTTCCTGCCGTAGCTTTCGGGTGCCTTCGGCGTCGAGTTGCTGTTCCTTGGCCTCCCGTTCGATGGCGTAGAGCCGGCCGATGTACTCCAAGGCCTCATGGGCGCTGATGCGCTTGCCGTTCTCGGTCTGTCGGGCAATCTCGAAGAACTTGCGGCGCGCATGCGCCCAGCACGCCACTTCCAGGACCTTGCCCGCGGCGAAGATCTGGTCGTAACCGGCATAGGCGTCCGCCTGCAGGTAGCCGCTGTAGCCTTCCAGTTTGGCCTTGGGATGCTTGCCCGCCCGGGTTTCGGTGTGGTCATAGACGACGATGGGCGGCGAGTGGCCGGCGTATACCCAAAACCGGGTTTCCCGCGTCTTGCCGCGGTCCTGCACCGCCACAGTGGTGTCGTCCGAGAAGATCACCGGCTGTTGCTTGAGCAACGCCAGCATCCGCTCGACCAAGGGCTGCAGCTGCCAGCCGCTCTGGATGACCCAGTCGCACAACGTGGTGCGGGCAATGGGGACACCCTGGTGGGCAAAGATTTGCTCGATGCGGTACAGCGGCAGGTGATAGCCGTATTTGGCCATCAGCAGATGTGCCAGAAGACCCGGCAGAGGGATGCCCTGCTCGATGATTTGCGGCGGGGCCGGTACCGTGGTCAACTGCCCTTGGCACTTCGCGCAGGCGCACTTTTCCCGCCGCGTTTCCACGACCTTCAGTTGCGCCGGGACGTAATCCAAGCGTTCGGAGCTTTCGTAGCCGATCACCGGCCGTTCCTCACCGCAGGCAGGACACTGCCGGTCTTGTGCCGACAACGGCAATACCACGATCTCTCGCGGCAGATGCGCCGGCAGTGCGGTGCGCTTCGGTTGATTCTTGGCGGGCGATTGCACCACCACCGTCTTGAACGCCACCGGACTGGCGACGGGGGCGTCCTCGGGCACCTCATCCCACAGCGGCAGTTGGTCGATGTCGGGGAGGGTCGCCAGTCGCTCGGAACGGGCGCCGAACAGCAGCTTCTTCAGCTGCGCCAGGTCGAATTCCAGCCGTTCGATGCGCGCCTCGCGCTGGGCCAGGGTGGCCTTTAGAGTACGATTTTCTTCGGCGAGAGCGGCGGCATTCATGGCTGCCATTATACCCGGTGGACCACCCGAAAGCCCAGCTCTGATGCGGGTTTCAGGCACTTTCGACTCAGCCGACCCGACCCGCGCGAACCGCGCGGAAACGGGCCACCGTCAGGTCCACGCCTTCCAGCAACAGCAGCAGGTCCGAGCGCGAAATCGTCCCCTGAACCGGCTTGCGGAAGCGGCCGTTCTCCAGCCGCTTGTAGGCCAGCCAGAAACCGTGACGATCCCACCACAACAGCTTCACCTTGTCCCGGCCCCGGTTGAAAAACACGAACACCGCACCCGATAACGGCGAATGCCCCAGACTGCTCTCCACCGCCAGCGCCAAACCATCGATGGACTTGCGCAAATCGACCGGCTCGGCCACCACATACACCGCCGCCGCACTCAGAATCGTCGCCAGCATCACGAGACCAATGCGGCCACCACCTGCTTCAACAACCCGGCATCGAACCCCGGTTTCACCTCGATGCGAACCCCGCCCACCGACAACCACAGACCACCGACTGCTGTCTCACCGCCATCTACCCGCATCAACGTCAGTGGCGCCACCACCGCTGGCTGCGCTACGCGTCGACGCCAGTAGATGAACGCCGCATAGCTGACCGCCTCGCGCGCACACCAAGCGCGCACCGACAACCCACTCCCTGCCTGTTGCTCCAGCAGGACCCGCCAATGCATCTCTCGTTCTTGTTTCGTCATCGCCATCTCCTCCTCTTCGGGAATATGGCGATACTGTGACTCAGGCGCTAATCGGTGGGAATTATGCGGACAGCCGGACGCTTACCCAGCGCCTTGCCTGCCCGATGCTTGGGATACGGAAACGACGACTGATCGAGGGGTAAATGCCGTCGTAAAAATCACGATGCACGCCGCGGGCCGAGCGGCGGAATGTCGCGAGCTGTAAATAATTTGTTATGGCTGAAGCCAAACTCACTTATCATCTTGCTCGGTGGACGAACAATTCGACCGTGGATGTTTAGTTGAGCTCTCTGTCTGTCCATTAAAAATAAAGGGAAGAGAAAATGCTTAAGAAGACTTTTGTAATGACGGTTTTTACTATTGGGATGATTGTTTCAGCCTCGGTCCATGCCGACCTCGTTATCAAAGCGGGGTACGGTCAGACGCAAAGTCTTCCGGATACGACCGTACAAACCCATATCGACGGTGGCCCGGATTGGCCGATAGTCTCGAGTTGGCCCGCGCCTTGGGACTCGCAACTCGGTTATGCAATTCTTAAAACGGATGATAAAAAAACTCTGTCCTGCCAGATCCTGGGCAGGATCACCGGCTATAGTCCATTGGGCGAGCCTATTCTGCGGCACATTTTTACCTGCGATAACTCTCGCTTGAATACCGATAGTGATCTCGGAACGATACTCGGTATATCCGGCTGCGAGGTTCGCCTGCATGAAACAATGCATGTGGTCGCCCCCGCGGTGACGGTTCCGGCGAATCCTCTGGATCCATCCAGTCCGCTTGAAACACGATCGCTCAATACCGGTATCTTCCAGAACGTAACCGGCGGTACCCTGGAAGTCGAGGGTATTCTGAACGTGTGTACCAAGATCAATACCTTTAAGCAGGTCAGCGGCATATTCGTCGAGTCTGCGATGTAAATAGGCTCTCCACACTGTAACTCCGCTGCCGAAATATTGCGCGTTCAACCGGGGAGGCACGGGTTGGAACCCTCACCCGTGCCTTCTTTTACGGTGCCATCACCCGCATGCCCGATGCCGTTTAAGAAGCCCTCGTCCTGTCTTCCAGCGAATGAACCCCGGGCGGCAAGGGCTCGCGAAACCCCCTCACCCAGGCCTTTCCGAGAGCAATGTCGTAACGTCAGCACGATCGGGAATTCTCTCCCGGCGGTTTAGGTCTCTCCGGCTCGACGGCAACGCCCTCATCCCCTCTGAAGTGTCCGAATTTTGGCGCGACGCTGGAAGTTTTTCTCCCGGATTGTGACGAGAATCGTGCGGCGCAAGCTAAGGCCTTGTTTATACATGGTTTTGTGTTCGGCATCATTGTTGCTGCTTGCAGCAAAAAACTTCGAGAATTCGCGATGGCGCAAGCAGGCAGGTTGGATCTGACGGAAGAAAAGAAAAACTCGTCCAAGAGCATCGTTTTCATCGTTCTTGGGGCGGTGCTCGGGACGCTCGCCGCCGTTTTCGGAGCGCTTTATGTCTTGGGAATTCTTCCGCCGCAGCAGAAGCAGGCTTCGGGCGAGTCCGGCAGCGAAGACGCTCAGGCGTTGCCCATGCTTTATTACGCCATGGAGCCCGCTTTCGTAGTCAATTTCACGAGCAATCCGAACGCGCGCCTGCTCCAGATAGGCTTCAGCGTCGCTTCGAAGAATCCTGAGGTGATCGAGGCCGTCAAAAAACACTCGCCGATGGTTCGCAACAACGTGCTGCTGGTGTTGAGCGGCCAGGACCCGGCGGCGCTCCGGACAGTGGAAGGCAAGGAGGCCCTGCGCGCCGAGTTGCTCACGGAAATCAACAAGGTCGTCTCCAGGCAAACCGGCCGTAACGAAGGCGCAGAAGACCTCTTTTTCACCGGATTCATCATGCAATAGCCATGGCGGTTCATGATCTTCTGACCCAGGAAGAAATCGACGCGCTTCTGCACGGCGTCGACGACGGCGATATCGATACCGAGTCGGACCTCGAGTTTCGGAGCGGCGCGGTTCGGCCCTACGATTTCACCAGCCAGGATAGGATCGTACGCGGCAGGATGCCGACTCTAGAGATGATCAACGACCGTTTCGTACGTCATTTCCGCATCAGTCTCTTCAATCTGCTCAGACGTTCGGCGGAGATTTCGGTATTGGGCGTTCAGGTCCTGAAATTTTCGGAATACGTACACAGCCTTTTCGTGCCCACCAATCTCAATGTCATCCGGCTCAACCCCTTGCGCGGTCGGGGTCTGATGGTTATGGAACCGACCCTGGTATTTACCGTCGTGGACAATTTTTTCGGCGGCAACGGCCAGTTTTACAACAAGATCGAGGGACGCGAATTCACGCCGACCGAAATGCGCATCATCCAGATGCTGCTCGAGCTGATCTTCAAGGATATGAAAGAGGCCTGGGCGCCGGTCATGCCGATCGAGTTCGAATACCTGGGCTCGGAAGTGAATCCTCAGTTCGCCAACATCGTGAGCCCCGCCGAGGTCGTCGTTATCTCGACGATACACATCGAACTGGAGGGCGGGGGCGGCGATCTGCACATTACGCTGCCGTATTCGATGATCGAGCCGATACGGGAACTTCTGGATGCCGGCATTCAGGGGGATCGCAGCGATGATTCGGACGGTCGCTGGCGTACCGCGCTGCAATCGGAAATCCTGGATGCCGAAATCGAGATGCACAGTACCCTGGTCGAAAAAACCCTGTCTCTGAACGACTTGCTTCAGCTTAAGGCCGGCGACGTGATTCCGATCGAATTGCCGGAAACCGTTACGGTAGTCGTCGACGACGTACCGGTGTTCCGGGCAAAGGTGGGGATTTCAAAGGGTAATTACGCGGTGCAGATTTTGGAGAAGATCAGACGCACGAGCGGTGAGAAAGAACGCTTGCTCGGATTATTGGGAACCGGAGCTGAACGGGCATGAGTGACGAACCGGAAAATCAGAACGAAACAACGGGGTGGGATGGCGGCTCGGACAATCTCGCCGACGATTGGGCGGCCGCCTTGCTGGAGCAGCAGGAAGCCGCCAAAAAGATGACTGCGCCGCTTCAGAAGCCGGCCTCGCCGAAACCGGAACCCGCCACCTTCGAGGATCTCGGGAAATCGGCGCCGGCGGCTGGCACGGCCAAGGGCGAAGACATCAATCTGGACGTGCTGCTGGACGTTCCGGTCACCATTGCAATGGAAATCGGGCGCGCCAAGATTAACATCCGCAATTTGCTACAGCTCACGCAGGGCTCGGTCATCGAATTGGAACGCCTGGCGGGCGAACCCATGGATGTGCTGGTGAACGGCACCCTGATCGCTCACGGGGAGGTGGTGGTGGTCAACGATAAGTTCGGTATCCGCCTTACCGATGTCATCAGCCCCGCGGAGCGGGTGAGAAAACTGAAATGAAGCTTGCTCTGTCTACCGCGCCATTGCTGCTCATGCCGTCGTCCCTGCTGGCGGAGACCGCCGGGGCCTTGCCTTCGGTCGATATGGCGAAAAGCCTGGCCGGTCTGGTGGCGGTGCTGGCGGTGATTCTGATTCTGGCCTGGCTGCTGCGGCGGTTCGGCAACTTTTCCCGGCTCGCGCCCGGAAGCTTTCGCGTGCTGGCCGCGGTGTCGCTGGGCGCGCGCGAGCGGGCCGTGCTGTTGCAGGCAGGCGGGAAACAGCTGGTGCTGGGGGTAGCCCCCGGACGGGTCGAGACCCTGTGCGTCCTGGAAAATTCGGACATCATTCCGGTCGAGACCGGAATGCCCGTGGACAAGGCCGAAGCGTCCTTCGCCGAGCGCTTGAACGAGATGATGAGGCGCCGTCCATGAATCGGCTGTTGCGCTTCCCGGTGGCGCCTCTCGGGGTGATTGCGGTCCTCTTGGGGCTGTCGATATCGTCGGCACACGCCGCTCCGGGCATCGAGGCCTTCACCGTGTCCGGCAACGGCCAAGGCGGCCAGACCTATACGGTCACCATTCAAGTCCTGGCCCTGATGACGGCGCTGACCGTGCTGCCGGCGCTGCTGCTGAGCATGACCTCGTTCACCCGGATCATGATCGTCCTGGCCATTTTGCGGCAGGCCCTGGGCGCCGGACAAACGCCCAATAATCAGGTATTGCTCGGCATTTCGCTGTTTCTGACCCTGTTCACCATGCTGCCGGTGTTCGAGCAGGTGAACGAGCAAGCCCTGCAGCCTTATTTGAAGGAACAGCTGGCACCGGGCGCGGCCCTGGAACGCGCCTCGGTTCCGTTCCGCCGGTTCATGCTGAGACAGACGCGGGAAGTCGATCTCGAGGTGTTTGCACGCATTTCCGGCAGGCAGGACATCGCGAGCCCCGAGGAGACGCCGTTTTCCCTGCTGGTGCCGGCCTTCATGACCAGCGAGCTGAAAACGGCGTTTCAAATGGGATTTCTCCTGTTCCTGCCGTTTCTGATCATCGATTTGGTGGTGGCGACCGTTCTGATGTCGATGGGCATGATGATGCTGTCTCCGATGATCGTTTCGCTGCCCTTCAAGCTGTTGCTATTCGTGCTGGTGGACGGCTGGGTGCTGGTGGTCGAGACCCTGGCGGCCAGTTTTTTCGTCGAATAGGCGCCATGACCCCCGAAACGATTGCCGCCCTCGGCCAGCAGGCGATGACCGTCACCCTGCAAATCAGCGCGCCCATGCTGCTGACGACGCTGGCCGTGGGACTTCTGATCGCCTTGTTCCAGGCGGCCACCCAGATCAACGAAATGACTCTTACCTTCGTGCCCAAGCTCGTAGCCATGGCGCTCGTGCTGATACTGGCCGGCCCCTGGATGCTGCAGATTCTGATCGATTACACCCGGTCGCTGATCCGCAGCATCCCCGGCCTGATCGGGTGAGATGACGGTGCCGTTCAGCGAAAATCAGCTCCTGGCCCTGGTCGCGAGCGTGGCCTGGCCGTTCTTGCGCGTCGGCGCCGTGTTCCTCGCCATACCCATCTTTACCGGCCACATGGTGCCGGTCCGGGTCCGGGTCATGCTGGCGGCGTCCATCACCTGGCTGATCTCGCCGGTGCTGCCTTCCATGCCCGACGCGGTCTTGTTCAGCCTGTCCGGGTTCTGGATCGCGATTCAGCAATTTCTGATCGGCCTCGCGATTGGTCTGGCCCTGCATCTGGTTTTCGAAGCGATCGTTTTCGGCGGACAGAGCGTCGCCTACAGCATGGGGCTGGGGTTTGCATCCCTGGTCGATCCGCAGACCGGCGTGCAGGTCCCGGTGATCGCCCAGTTTTACCAAGTCCTGGCGACACTGCTGTTCCTGGCCATGGACGGACACCTGGTGCTCATAAGGCTGCTGGTCGACAGCTTCTACCTTCTCCCGGTGGGATTCGACGGCTTGAGCGCCGGGGGCATGCGGCGGCTGGCGCTGTGGGCGAGCCGTCTGTTCGCTGCCGGCATCCTGTTTTCCCTGCCTCTGGTGACGGCCTTGTTGCTGGTCAACCTGGGATTCGGCGTCGCCAGCCGCGCGGCGCCGCAGCTCAACATCTTTTCGGTCGGGTTCCCGATCAGCCTGGGCTTGGGGCTGTTTCTGATCGGTATCAGCGTGCCCGACGTTCTAAGCCTTTTTTCCGGCTTTCTCGACGACGGGTATCGGTTGATGAGCGAGATTCTGCAATAGGGCGGCGCGATGGCCGAGGCCTCCGATCAGGAACGCACAGAAGATCCGACCAGTAAACGCCTGATCGATGCGCGGAAAAAGGGCCGGATTCCGCGCTCGCGGGAACTGAACACACTGGTTGTGCTGTTGACCGGCTCGGTGGCGATCTTCGTTTTCGGCGGGAGCATCGCGCAGGTACTATGGCAGATCATGGACAACGATTTTCGCCTGAGCCGTCGCGATCTGTTCGATCCGATGGCGCCGATCGCCCACCTCGGCCGGGATCTGCTCGCCGCGGGCCAGGTGCTGCTACCGATTCTCGGGCTGGCGGTGCTGGCCGCCCTCGCTGCGCCCGCGGCGCTCGGGGGTTGGAACTTCAGCGCCGAAAACCTCGCGCCCAAGCCGGAAAAGCTCAATCCGATGAAAGGCTTGGGCCGTATGGTCTCGGTACAGGCGCTCGCGGAACTGGTGAAATCAATCCTGAAATTTCTCTTGATCGGATTCGTGAGCGCCGCGTTGCTGATGAGTCATTTCGACGATCTCATCGCGCTCGGCCGCCAGCCTCTGCTGCCGGCGGCGAATCGAACCGTGCAGCTCATCATGACGTTCGTATTCTGGCTGTGCGCTTCGCTGGGACTGATCGCGGTCATCGACGTGCCTTTCCAGCTCTGGAATCACAAGCGCCAATTGAAGATGACGCGCCAGGAGGTCAAGGACGAAATGCGCGATATGGAAGGCAAGCCGGAGGTCAAAAGCCGGATTCGCAGCCTGCAGATGGCACTGGCGCAGCGCCGCATGATGGACGAGGTGCCGAAGGCGGACGTCATCGTCACCAACCCGACCCACTATGCGGTGGCCCTGAAGTACGACCAGGCCAGCATGCGGGCGCCGCGGGTGGTCGCCAAGGGGGCGGACCTGGTGGCCGCGCAGATCCGGAGTCTGGCGGTCGGGGCCGGCGTTCCCCTGCTATCCGCCCCGCCGCTCGCGCGCGCGCTCTACGCATCCACCGAACTCGGTCGCGAAATACCGGCGGGTCTTTATTTCGCGGTCGCCCAGGTTCTGGCGTACGTCTACCAGATCAAGGCGGCTCGAATGTTCGGCGGCGATATTCCGACGCCGCCGACCGACTTCGAGATACCGGACGAGTTCCTGCGTCAGTCCGGCGACGCCTGAGCCGCGTGGCGCCAGGACGTTCCCGTCCGGGCCGGGCTTTCCGCCCGGTCGGCACGAAACGTGATTGCCTTCGCAGTCACTGAAGCTTACGCACGGTTTACGTCATGGCCGCAACAGTCCTGGAAAGAATCAAGGTCGTCGGCAGTCTCGGGCTGGGCGCGCCTTTCGTCATCCTGCTCATGATGATGATGATGGTACTGCCGCTGCCGCCGTTCATTCTCGATCTGCTGTTCACATTCAATATCGCGTTTTCGCTGCTGATCCTGCTGGTGACGATTTACACCCTGCGCCCGCTCGATTTCGCCGTGTTTCCGTCGGTCCTGCTGGTCGCCACGCTGCTCAGGCTGAGCCTCAACGTGGCTTCGACCCGCGTGGTCCTGCTCGAGGGGCACCAGGGACCCGACGCGGCCGGCAAGGTCATCGAGGCGTTCGGCGAATTCGTGATCGGCGGCAATTACGCCGTGGGCCTGGTGGTGTTCATCATTCTGGTCATCATCAACTTCGTGGTGGTGACCAAGGGCGCCGGGCGCGTGTCGGAAGTGAGCGCGCGCTTTACCCTGGACGCCATGCCCGGCAAGCAGATGGCGATCGATGCCGATCTCAATGCCGGCCTCATCAACCAGGACGAGGCCCGGGCCAGGCGCCAGGAGGTTTCGCGGGAGGCGGATTTCTACGGGTCGATGGACGGTGCCAGCAAGTTCGTCCGTGGCGATGCCATAGCCGGCATCCTCATTTTGTTCATCAATGTGATCGGTGGGCTGATCGTCGGTCTGTTGCAGCATGACCTGACGTTTTCCGAAGCGCTGCGCAATTACACGCTGCTGACCATCGGCGACGGCCTGGTGGCCCAGATTCCCTCGCTGTTGCTGTCGGTCGGCGCGGCCATGATCGTGACACGGGTGT
Source organism: Methylocaldum marinum (assembly GCF_003584645.1). Classification (GTDB taxonomy): domain Bacteria; phylum Pseudomonadota; class Gammaproteobacteria; order Methylococcales; family Methylococcaceae; genus Methylocaldum; species Methylocaldum marinum. The sequence continues at coordinate 2,656,571 of NZ_AP017928.1, read as the reverse complement.
CCAGCAGCAACGAGAATATCGGAGCCCAGTTCAGCGCCCAGTTTTTCGCCGATCCCAGGCCCTTGGCGCTGTCCTCCGGCGTGGTCGGGCTCTTGGGGCTGATTCCCGGCATGCCGAATCTCGCCTTTCTGCTCCTGGCCGGCGCCATGGGCGCATCGGCTTATGCCATTTCCGGGCGCCGGCGGCGCGAGCGCGAACTGGCGGAGGCGCGGGTCGCGGCCAGGACCCCGGCCGCGCCGGAAGCCAAGGAACTCGGCTGGGACGATGTCGCGCCGGTGGACCTGATCGGACTGGAAGTGGGTTACCGGCTCATCCCGCTGGTCGACAAGAATCAGGGCGGACAGCTGATGTCGAAAATCAAGGGGGTACGCAAGAAGCTGTCGCAAGAGCTCGGGTTCCTGATTCCCTCGGTGCACATCCGGGACAACCTGGATCTGACTCCCAACGCCTACCGTATCAGCCTGCTCGGCGTCACCGTCGGAGAAGCCGAAATCTTTCCGGATCGCCTGATGGCCATCAATCCGGGCCGGGTATACGGAACCCTGAAGGGGGCCGAGGGCAAGGACCCGGCCTTCGGCCTGGAGGCGATCTGGATAGACCAGGATCAGCGCGACCACGCCCAGGCCCTGGGCTACACCGTGGTTGATCCCGGCACCGTGGTGGCGACCCATCTCAGCCATTTGCTGCAGTCCCACGCCCACCAGCTGCTCGGGCATCAGGAAACGCAGCAGCTGCTCGATATGCTCGCCAAATCGATGCCTCGCCTGGTCGAGGACCTCACGCCGAAAACCCTGCCCCTCGGCGTCATCGTCAAGGTCTTGCAAGGCCTTCTTCAGGAGAATGTCCCGATCCGCGACATGCGGACCATCGCCGAAACTTTGGCGGAGTTCGGCGGCAGAAGCCAAGATCCCGGCGTTCTGACGGCGGTGGTGCGTGCCGCGCTGGGGCGGCTAATCCTCCAGAAAATCAGTGGTATGGAGAAAGAAATCCAGGTTCTGACCCTGGATCCCGAGCTGGAACAGTTGTTGCAAAAACTACTGCAAACGGCCGGGCAGGACGGTGCCGGCATCGAGCCGGGACTGGCGGAGCAGTTGCACAAATCCCTGGACGAGAAGGCGCAGAAACTGGAGATGGAAGGACATCCCGCGATTCTGCTGGTGTCCTCGCCGGTACGGCCCTGGCTGGCGCGCTTCGTGCGCCATTCCATCCCGGGGCTCAATGTCTTGGCTTACAACGAGATTCCGGAAGACCGCCAGGTCAGGGTGGTGGCCAGCATAGGTCAGCGCGGTTGAAAGTACGGCTTCCGAGAGACTAGGGCATAGGCATGAAGATCAAACGATATTTCGCACCCGATATTCGTCAGGCGATTCGCATGGTCCGCGAAGAGCAGGGGCCGGACGCCGTCATTCTGTCCAATCGCAAGGTCGACGGCGGCGTGGAGATCGTGGCGGCCCGCGATTTCGACGAGCAAATGCTGCTGGACCGGGCGAAGGCGGAGCCGCGCGGCGAACCGGCAGCGGCCGCGCCCGAACCGGTTGCGACGCCCGAAACCGATAGCCGGCGGCGCGCCGAGGACGCCTTTCGCGAGGCGCTCGGCAAAAGCGCCGCGATATCGAGAGCGGATGCGGCGGGAACCGATCTTCGCCGGCCGGTTTCGCAAAGGGCGGAGCATGGCGGGCAAGGCAGCCCCGCGCCCGCAAAGCCGGTTTCCACCGCCCGCCGGGAGCATTCGGCCGCGCCTATCGCTCCGGTGCCGGAACTCGTCAAGCCGAGCGCCGATGCCGAAGCGCTGAAGGAGATGCAAAGGGAACTCAGGCAAATGCGGCGCATGATCGACCTCCATTTGAGCGAAGCCGGATGGCAGGCCGCAGCGAGCCGGCATCCGACCCGGCTGGATCTGCTGCGCCGTTTGAGCGCGCTCGGGTTCTCCAGAAAGCTCAGCCTGGAACTGACCGAGCGCCTGGGCGGCGTGGACGATGCCGACGTTGCCTGGCAAGCCTGCCAGCATGCCCTGGCGCGGCAGATTCCGCTCGCCGAGGACAGTCTGCTGGATTACGGCGGCGTGGTCGCGCTGGTGGGACCCACGGGGGTCGGGAAAACCACGACCATCGCCAAGCTGGCGGCCCGGTTCAGGCTCAAGCACGGCCCCCGGCAAATCGCGCTGATCACCACCGACAATTACCGCATCGGAGCCCTTGAGCAGCTCGGTACTTACGGCCGCATCCTCGACGTGCCGGTGCGGGCCGCTTCCAGCGTCGAGGATCTGCGTCAGCTTCTGTCCAGCTTCTACGACAAGCGTCTGGTGCTCATCGACACCGCCGGGGTCGGACAGCGGGACCGGCGCCTGGCCGAGCAGGCCGAGCTGTTCAGCCGCTCTGAAATTCCCGTCAAATCGTACCTGGTGATGTCCGCGGCCAGCCAGCTGCGGGTGATGCAGGAAGCAGTGGAAGCCTTTCGGGCGTTTTCCCCGGAAGCCTGCATCGTGACCAAACTGGATGAAACCGGCCAGCTCGGCGCGGCGCTGTCCACGGTGGCGGAGAACCGTCTGCCGGTCGCCTTCGTATGCGACGGACAACAGGTCCCGGAGGACCTGCACGTGGCAAGAACTCATCTATTATTAAACCGGTGTTTTGCCGATCGGTCCGGTGCCGCGGCTGTCGGTAGCCCGATGCCTTCCTATGAAGATTGGATCGTCCATGCGAATGTTTGACACAGATCAGGCCAACGGAATTCGACGTATGGCACAGTCGCGGCCGGTGCGCGTCGTGGCGGTGAGCAGCGGCAAGGGGGGCGTGGGCAAGACCAATGTGGCGGTCAATCTCGGGGTCAGCCTGTCCGAGCTCGGCCGCCGGGTGGTGGTGCTGGATGCCGATCTGGGGCTTGCCAACGTCGATGTGCTGCTGGGGCTGCAGCCTAAATTCAACCTGTCCCATGTGCTGAGCGGCGAGCGCAACGTGGACGAAATCCTGGTCGACGGGCCGTCCGGACTCAAAATCGTGCCCGCTTCGTCGGGCATTCAGCGCATGTCGGAACTGACCACCGCGGAACAGGCGGCGGTGATTCGGGCCTTCGGAGAGATGAGCCAGGATATCGACGTGCTGCTGGTGGACACCGCGGCGGGTATTTCCGGGGGCGTGGTCAATTTCGCGCGCGCCTGCCAGGACATCGTTCTGGTGGTGTGCGACGAACCCACCTCGCTTACCGACGCTTACGCTTTCATCAAGCTGTTGAAACGCGACTACGGGGTTCATCGCTTCCAGATTCTGCCCAATATGGTTTCAGACTACCAGCAGGGCCAGGCCCTGTTCGGCAAGCTGTGCCGGGTAACCGACCGCTATCTCGACGTGACGCTGGATCTGCTGGGCGTGATTCCCCGCGACGAGCATCTGCGGAAGGCGGTGCAGCGGCAAACCCCGGTTGTCCTTGCCTATCCGCACAGCAAATCGGCACAAGCCTTCCGCACCCTGGCGATGAAAACCGATGCCTTGCCGATATCCGGACAAGCCAGCGGCCGGCTGGCGTTTTTCGTGGAGCGGATGATTCGGTACAACAATACGGCAGTCTTATGAGCGGCATTGCCTTGTATGCATCGGTACAGGCGCCCGGTTTGGACGCCATCGTGGGGCAGCACGCTGCGCTGGTCAAGCGGATCGCCTACCATCTCATGGGCCGGCTGCCCTCCAACGTGCAAATCGAGGACTTGATCCAGGCCGGTATGGTGGGACTGCTGGAAGCGGCCCGCCAGTACGACCACGCCCAGGGCGCCAGCTTCGAAACCTATGCCGGGATTCGGATACGCGGCGCCATGCTGGACGAACTGCGGCGTTACGACTGGACGCCGCGTTCGGTGCACCGCAAGGCGCGCGATGTGGCGGAAGCGATGCGAGCCATCGAGGCCCGGACCGGCCGCGACGCCCGCGATGCGGAAGTCGCCGAGTATCTGGGCTTGTCCCTCTCCGAATACCACCAGGTTCTTCAGGATGCCGTGAGCTGCCGTATTTTCAGTTTCGAAGAACTCCTGGAAGGCGGCGATTCGGTCTTGGACGACTGCGCGGATTCCGCCGCGCCGCCGGTCGAGGTATTGACCCAGTCCGGGTTTGCCGAGGCGCTCGCGGACGCCATTGGCGGATTGCCGGAACGTGAACGGCTGGTGATTTCTCTTTATTACGAGGAGGAACTCAATCTGCGTGAAATCGGCGAAGTGCTGGGCGTCAGCGAATCCCGGGTATGCCAGCTGCAAAGCCAGGCCATGTTGCGCCTGAGAGCGCGGATGCAGGGCTGGCTGGATGCGGAGCCTCCCGCCGCAGCTCCCGCGAGAAGAAAGCGCAGGGCGGCGCACGTCTGAGGCCCATCGATCGATGATAACAATTCGTTAACCGGAAGAGGTAAGCATCCTTGAACAAGAACATGAAAATCCTGGTTGTGGATGACTTTTCCACCATGCGCAGAATCATCCGAAACCTACTGCGGGAGCTCGGATTCAATAATATCTTCGAGGCCGACGACGGGCAGAGCGCTCTTCCCAAATTACAGTCGGGAGGCATCGATTTCCTGATCACCGACTGGAACATGCCGGGCATGACCGGCATCGATCTGCTGCGCACTGTACGGGCCGATCCGAATCTGGCTCAGCTGCCGGTGCTGATGGTGACCGCCGAGGCGAAGCGGGACCAGATCGTGGAGGCAGCTCAAGCCGGCGTGAACGGCTATGTGATCAAACCGTTCACCGCGGCAACCCTGCAGGAGAAGATCGAAAAGATCTTCGAGCGCCTGGGCGCCTGAGCCAATTCCAGGGACCGCTCATGACTGACAAGCAACCGTCCGCCGACACGCGGATCGAACAGGCTCGGGCGCTTCTGACGGCCCTCGAGCACGGCGATGACGAGTCGGTCGACCGAATTCTGGACGAGCTCGCCCGCGTTCGGGAAACCGTGATGTTCCGGGAGGTGGGCAAGTTGACCCGCCAGCTCCACGATACCCTGGCGAATTTCGTCCTGGACGAAAGAATCGCCGATCTCACCGAAAACGAGATTCCCGACGCCAAGGAACGGCTCAACTACGTGATCGCGATGACCGAGCAGGCGGCGAACACCACTTTGAACGCGGTCGAGTCCATTCTTCCGTACGCCGAACGTCTCCGCGAGCAGTCCAATGAACTCGGTATTCAATGGCAGCGTTTTCGCCAGCGGGAAATGCCGTACGAGGAATTCAAATCCCTGACCCGGGATCTGTCCCGGTATTTCGACGCGTCGGCGGGGCAGTTGCAGACGATTCAGCAGAATCTTACCGAGGTGCTCATGGCTCAGGGGTTTCAGGACCTCACCGGGCAGATCATCCGGCGCGTGATCACGCTGGTCCAGGATTTGGAGCACAGTCTGGTCGATCTGATCCGGATATCGGGACGGCGCTTCAGGCCGTCGGGCGACAACGCGCCCGAAGTCGCATCACAGCGGCTGGGACCAGCGGTTCCGGGGGTGGACAAGAATGTCGTGCAGACCCAGGACGATGTGGACAGCCTGCTGTCGAGCCTGGGTTTCTAAAAGGTAAGGCCCCATGGCGATCGATCTCGACGACGAAATCGTCCAGGATTTCCTGGTGGAGGCCGGGGAAATCCTGGAAAAACTCAATGCCCAGCTGATCGAGCTGGAGCAGGCGCCGGACGATTATGACCTGCTGAACGCGATTTTTCGCGGCTTTCACACCGTCAAGGGCGGAGCCGGTTTTCTCAGTCTCGCCGCCCTGGTCGATATCTGCCACAACGCCGAAGACGTATTCAACGCGCTCAGGCAGGGCGAGCGCCGCGTCGATCCGGGGCTGATGGACGTCATTCTCGAGGTCCTGGACGTGGTTAACGCCATGTTCAGGGATATTCGCTCCGGGCGCGATCCCGAGCCGGCCGATCCATCGTTGATGGAACGGCTGACAGGCCTTGCTCGGCAGGAATCCGAAGCAAATCTTGGCGTATCGGCCGCGCCCGAGGCGATTCCGCACGCCGTCGCCGTCGTGGAACAGACGCTGGCGACGATGCTCGAACCCGTCGGAGACGAGCAGCCGGCCGAGGCGGAACCCGAACCGCCGCCCGCTTCGGCGGGACTGCCCGGTGTGCCCGCGCCGCTTGCCGCGACCGATGCGCAAGCTTCGGGTTCGGACGACATTACCGAGGACGAATTCGACCGCCTGTTGGACGAGCTCCACGGCAAGGGCGAGCACACCGGCACGCCCGGCGCCGCGGCGGCCGAAACGCCGAAATCCGGAGGGGAGAGCGAGTGCATTACCGAGGACGAATTCGACCGCCTGTTGGATGAGCTTCACGGCAAGGGCAGGCATGGCGGCGTGCCCAGGCGGGAGATGAAGGATCCGGCGGCGATTTCCTTGACTTCCGCGCAAGCGGGCAGCACGGCGAGGGAGTCAGCCAAGGCGGTCAGACCGCCGCCGGTCGAGGCCGTGGAAACCACGGTCCGGGTCGATACCCAGCGTCTCGACGAGATCATGAACCTGGTCGGCGAGCTGGTCCTGGTCCGCAATCGTTTTCAGACCTTGAAGTCGGCGCTCAACGACGAGGAGATTGCCAAAGCCGTCGCCAACCTGGATGTGGTGACCTCGGACCTCCAGCTGTCGGTCATGAAGACGCGCATGCAGCCCATCAAAAAGGTGTTCGGCCGTTTTCCGCGTGTGGTGCGGGACCTGGCCAGAAATCTCGACAAGGAGGTGCAACTCGAGCTGCGCGGCGAGGAGACCGACCTCGACAAGAATCTCGTTGACGCCCTGGCCGATCCCCTGGTGCATCTGGTGCGCAACGCGGTCGATCATGGCATCGAGACGCCCGAGGCGCGGGTTGCGGCGGGCAAACCGCGCGAGGGTCGGGTCGTGCTGACCGCCTCCCAGGAGGGCAATCACATCGAATTAACCATCGAGGATGACGGTAAGGGCATGGACCCGGACACGCTCCGGCGCAAGGCCGTGGAGAAGGGACTGATGGATGCGGAAAGCGCCGCGCGCCTGGATGACAAGGATTGTTACAACCTGATCTTCATGCCCGGTTTTTCCACCAAGTCGGAGATTTCCGATATTTCCGGGCGAGGCGTCGGCATGGATGTGGTCAAGACCCGGATCACACAGATGAACGGTTCGGTGGCCATCGATTCGATCAAGGGGAAGGGCAGCCGCATCACCATCAAATTGCCGCTGACCCTGGCCATCATGCCGACCCTGATGGTCAAGCTGAACGATCAGCCTTTCGCTTTGCCCTTGGCCACCGTGGTCGAAATCCTCGACCTCGATCTGGGGAAGTCCAATACCGTCGACGGGCAACTGGTCGTCCTCGTCCGGCAGAAGGCATTGCCCTTATTTTATCTGAAAGAGTGGCTGATCCCGGGTTATCGGCACGACCGGAACGGCGCGGAGAAATCCGGCCATGTGGTGGTGGTGAATGTCGGGGGACGGCGCATCGGCTTCGTGGTCGATCACCTGGTGGGACAGGAAGAAGTCGTCATCAAGCCTTTGGGCGCGAAGCTCCGGAACGTATCCGGAATGGCCGGCGCCACGATTACCGGCGACGGCAAGATCGCGCTCATTCTGGATGTGCCCGGCTTGATGAAGCGCTACGCCTCCTTACATTAGATATGGCCACGAGGTTTTCATGACGATCCGGGTTTTGGTGGTGGACGATTCGGGCTTCATACGCCGAAGACTGACCGAAATCTTCAACGCCGACGGCGACATGGAGGTCATAGGCTGCGCCGCCGACGGCGCCGAGGCGGTGCGGAAGGCGGCGTCCCTGAACCCGGACGTGATTACCATGGACGTGGACATGCCGGTCATGGACGGCATTACCGCCGTACGCGAGATCATGAAAGACCGGCCGACGCCGATTTTGATGTTTTCCGCGTCCACCCGGGCGGGGGCCAAGGCCACTCTGGACGCTCTCGACGCCGGAGCGATGGATTTCGTGCCCAAGCAATTGCAGGAAATCAGCGGAGACCAGGACCTGGCGAAGCGCATCCTGCGGCGTCGCGTCCGCGATCTGGCCGAACACGCGGGACGGCTGCAGCGGGTCCGCCGTCCGGCGGCGACGGTTGTCGCCGCGCCCGTCGCGAGGCCTTCGGGCGCCAAGATTCAAATTCGGGATTTCCGATTGATCGTGATCGCTGCGTCCACCGGCGGCCCGGTAGCCATTCAGAAGGTTCTGACCGAAATTCCGGAAACCGCGGCGGTGCCCATCCTGTTGGTCCAGCACATGCCGGGAAATTTCACCGGGAGTTTCGCCGAGCGGCTGGACCAGCTCTGCCGGATTCGAGTGAGGGAAGCCCGGAACGGCGACGAATTGCGTCCCGGCGCCGCTCTTCTGGCGCCAGGCGGTCTCCAGTTGGAGTTGAGCGAGCACGGGGCCAGGAAAACGGTTGTCGTTCGCGAGAGCGGCGCCGGGGAACATTTCCGGCCCAGCGCCGACGTGACCTTCGGTTCCGTGGCCCGGAACATGCCCGGCAAGGTCCTCGCCATCGTGCTGACCGGCATGGGATCGGACGGCAAGCTCGGGGCGCAAAACCTGAAAGCCAAAGGCGCGGTGGTCTGGGCTCAGAACGAGCAGAGCTGCGTGGTTTACGGCATGCCGAAAGCGATCGTCGATGCCGGCCTGGCCGACTGTATCTACGATCTCGACGAAATGGCCGGCGAACTGAAGAATCTTTAACCATGGATCCTTTAAGCCTCATCGGAGTCATTCTCGGCATTGCCGCCGTCCTCGGCGGCAATTGGATGGAGGGCGGGCATATTCATTCGCTGCTGAACGGTCCGGCGATCGTGATCGTCATCGGCGGTACGCTGGGCGCGACCATGCTGCAGACGCCGCCGGCGGCTTTCTTCTATGCCGTGAAGACGCTCAAATGGGTTTTCCTCACTCCACCCATAGACCATGAGGCGCAAATCAAGAAAATTGTCAATTGGAGTGCACTGGCGCGTCGGGAAGGACTGCTCGGCCTGGAAACTTTCATCAGCGGCGAGAACGAGCCTTTAGCCAAGAAAGGGCTGCAGCTGCTGGTCGACGGCAACGAACCCGAGATCATCCGCGACAGCCTGGAAGTGGAAATCTACGCCCGGCAGCAGCGGGATCTGTGCGCCGCCAAGGTTTACGAGGCGATGGGCGGCTACGCGCCGACCGTGGGCATCATAGGCGCGGTGATGGGCTTGATTCACGTGATGCAGAATTTGTCCGACCCCAGCAAGCTGGGGAGCGGGATCGCGACGGCGTTCGTGGCGACCATCTACGGTGTGGGTCTCGCCAATCTGATCGTTCTGCCCATCGCCAACAAGCTGAAATCCCGGGCACAGGCCAACAACCAGGCGCGCGAACTGATTCTGGAAGGCATTATCTCGATTGCGGAAGGCGAAAATCCGCGGAACATCGAGATGAAATTGACCGGGTTCCTGGACGGATGAGGCAGACATGATGCGGCGCAAGCATTCCGAAGAAGAACATGTGAACCTCGAGCGCTGGCTGGTTTCCTATGCCGATTTCATCACGCTCCTGTTCGCGTTTTTCGTCGTCATGTACGCGATTTCTTCAGTCAACGAAGGCAAATACCGGGTATTGTCCGAATCGCTTTCCGCGGTGTTCAAGGAGCCGCAGAAAGACCATAACCTGGGGCACACGCTGGAACCCATCCAGTTCGGTCAGATCCGGAAGGGGCAGGACCTTTTGGGTCAACCCGCGAGATCGGACGGTTTGGAATCGTCCGAGAGCGTCTCCGGATCGGCTGCCGAGAGTTTCGAGGCGGAATATGCCCGTCTGGAACGGCTGGCGGAACAGATCGAAGCGGCCCTGTCGCCGTATATCGAGGACGATCTGGTCGCCGTCAAGCGCTATGAGCTGTGGGTGGAGGTTGAAATGAAGAGCGGCATGTTCTTCTCCAGCGGCAAGGCCGAACTTGCGAAGGAATCATTGCCCATACTCGAACGGATGGCAGAAATTTTTCGCGGCATCGACAATACCATTCACGTCGAGGGCCATACCGACGACGTACCGATCAATACACTGGAGTTTCCTTCCAATTGGGCCTTGTCCTCGGCGCGCGCCGCGGTCGTGGTCAATCAGCTGATGCGCGACGGGATAGACCCTCGGCGGATGGCGGCGATCGGCTATGGCGAGCATCATCCGATTGCCGATAATCGGACCGAGGACGGACGCTACCGGAATCGGCGAGTGGTGATCGTTCTGATGTCCAACGCAGCAGCTCGCTACAAGCTTTCCTCCGGGGATCGCATCGAGGATTTCGGAGCCCCGCCGAAGACGGTGTCCGGACCAGCGCCCGACGCTCCCGCGGAGGCCGGCAAGCCATGAAAATCCGGGCGGTATGCAACCGGAAAGGCGGGGTCGGCAAGACCACGACCGTGGTCACTCTGGAAGGGATTCCCGCCTCTCGCGGATATCGTACGCTGCTGGTGGATCTCGATCCGCAGGGTTCGCTGACCAGCTGTTTCCGAACTGCTCAAGCACAGAGTATGGCCGGATCGATCCCTCCCGGCCGGGCCGGCCCTGGCGACGGCTTGAAACCGGGCTGAAACCTCAAAATGTGTACCGCAGGGATTAAAGTCAATTGAGTGGAATAACTGGTGGTGGGTTTAAGTAGTTTATATACTACAATGTACAATTATTTCTTAGCTTAAGCATTGACTGGACCAATGGCCTATCAAACGATTCCGTGCAAATACTGTAAAAGTTCCGATGTGGTGCGCTATGGTACACAGAGTGGTTACCCCCCGCTTTCGTTGCAAGCACTGTGGGCGCACCTTCAAGACCGAATACATTTACCGGGCCTACGAGTCCGGTATCAAAGAACAGATTGTTGACATGGCGATGAATGGCAGTGGTATTCGAGATACCGCTCGTGTTCTCGGGATTGGGAAAAACACAGTCATGTCTACACTGAAAAAAAGTCCACCGAAGTGGTCACGGTGAATCCTTACATCGGCTCTCGGGAAATCGCCGTGGAAATCAGGCATCTCTTTGATTCGCCGATGGATGTTCAGGCGGACGAACAGTGGAGCTATGTGGCTCGCAAGAAGAACCAACGTTGGCTCTGGTACGCCATCGACGCCGCCACCGGATGCATTTTGTCATTTGTGTTTGGGCGGCGCAAAGAGGACGTTTGCGAACAATTGATCGCCAACCTGCGCGTTTTCAATATTCGAACCTATTACACCGATGATTGGCCAAGCTATGCTGCGTTCATTCCGGCAAACCAGCACGTCATTGGTAAGAAATATACGCAAAAGATCGAAAACAAAAACCTTTTGTTACGCACTCGCATCAAGCGCTTAACTCGCAAAACGATCTGCTTTTCAAAATCTGAGTTGCTTCACGATGGGGTGATCGGCCTCTTCATTAATCGCCACTGCTTTCAACTAAATTGACCCACCACCAAACTGAACAGGAAAAGCATTACAGCGGAAAAAAAAAGACATACGCTCAAATCCCTCGTAATCTCAGACTTTAATCGAAGGATATTGTTTTTGTGCTGCATTGTGGCAGGCAGCGTACATGACTACACACTCATGAAAGACGTCTTCACGCCGGGTTCAGCGTGGTTCGAGAAGGTCAATTTATGGCTTGACTTAGGATTTCTGGGCGCGGACAAAGATTATCAAAGTACCCAAATATATCTACCCCACAAGAAACCCAGAAAATCCAAGAAAAACCCTAATCCGACATTGACGCCTGAGCAGAAGAAACAGAACAGAAAACAAGCCGCCACGCGGGTCATCGTTGAGCATGCCATCGGTGGCATGAAGTTCTTCCACTGCATGATGCATCGGATTAGAAATCATCTGGGTCACTTCGTGGATTATTTTTTCTCACTTTCCGCCGGTCTTTGGAACTACAAAATCTGTTGATTTACAATTGTTTAGCATCAGAAACAACTCTATTACAGAACTTACGCAAGGATCATTTTGAGCGATGGATCCTTCAGTTGCTGGATCAGGTAGTCATACAGCAAGCCCTGCTTGAGTTGATAGACGGTGCGACCGGTTTGGGTGGCCAAGTGTTTGAGCCGGACCCATACCCAGACCAGGAAGGCACAGCCGATGTGGTTGCGTTGAATCGGGGCCTTGCGGCATTGGCAGCGTTCCAGTCCTGTTGCTTGCTTGCCTTCGCGGTGCAACTGCTCGATCTTCCGGCGGAAGCCACACGCCTGTTGTGTCGCCTCGGTGGAATGCTGAGTGGCGTCGTTGGTCACGACCCAGTCCGTGCGGTGGGTGGACACCTCAACCCAGAACAGGCGCACCTCGTGGTCCTTGGGGAAGTCATTGATTTTGATGGTCTTGCCGTGTTCCCGTTCGGGCGGATGCCCAGGTCAGCTAGTCCACCCGTTGGTAGGGCTGGGTGCCGCCGCAATCGTCCATCTGACGGTTGTCCTTGAGGGGACAGTAATAGACTTTCTACAGGGACTCGATGAACAGCATCAGCTCCCTGGTGTTATACCAGCTGTCAAAGTGAGAGAGCGATATGAGCAATACATTGGCAAAACGCAGCGATCCGGTGAATCAATGGGTCACGTTCCGCCTGGGCGAAGAAATCTACGGCGTCAATGTGATGCAGGTCCAGGAGGTATTGCGCATCAGCGAAATCGCTCCGGTTCCGGGGGCGCCGGATTACGTCGTGGGGATCATCAATTTGCGCGGCAACGTCGTTACGGTGATCGACACCCGGACGCGCTTCGGTCTTCTTCCCAAGGAACCGGACGATGCATCGAGAATCGTCGTCATCGAAGCGGACGACCAGGTTATCGGGATTCTGGTCGATAGCGTCGCCGAGGTGGTGGAACTCAGAGCTTCCGAAATCGAATCGCCGCCGAGTGTCGGCAATGAAGACAGCACGCGCTACATTCAGGGCGTAACGAGTTGTAACGGCGCATTGTTGATTCTGGTCGATCTGAACCAGTTTCTGAACGACGAAGACAAGGCCGTGCTCGATCAGCTTTGATCCCTCGGTGCCGAGGGTGTCATTTCGAAAACCGCGGAACCGCAACATGGTGGAGATTCATCCTGTCGAACACGTGGGGCCTTTGCCGGCGGCGAAGAAGGTCAGGCGCGACGAAAATCGGGAGCAGCGGAAATCCGATTCACCGAAGCAGCAAGAAACCGGAGCGGCGGAAGACGAGGTGCCGCCCCATGTCGATGAATACGCCTGATGGACTGGCACTTCCCATATTTTATATTGACCGCGCTGGTTGTTCTCGTGTTGGCCGGAACGCTGCTTCTGTTCAGGGCGTACCGGACGCTCCGGCGCGACTATGCCGTTCTGTCCGCGCGCCTGGCTCAGCAGCAAAACGATTTGATCGGCCTGTCGGCGGCCGCGGTGCAAGTGGATCGGCGAATTCTGGATCAGGAACGGCGGCTTCGCGATTGCGACGAAAAACTGGCGTCGCTGGCCTCGCAGGAGACCGGCTATCAGTCTTACCGGGCTGCGATAGAACGGCTCAAGGACGGTGCCGATCCCCGGGAGCTGGCGTCTCAGCTGGGGCTCTCGCTATCCGAGGCGAACTTGCTGGCGCACCTCTACGCCGAGAGGGAGAGTTGATACCCCGTATCCGTCGTCGAGAACGATTGCCGCGCTTGCAAATCGAATATCAGAAGTTCGATTCAAGGTTTGCAATGTTGCTTCGATGCAAACGCGTAGCGGAAGCGCAACTTTGAGTAGCGTTCCGTCCGGAGTTTTATGATATAGTCGCGACGATTTCGATTTCGGACTTATGGGAAAGACCATGTTTCTTCAATTTTTCCTGGGTTTATTTTTAGTCGTTTTAGCTCCGTTGTCCGTTGCAGCGGATGCCTCCGCGGAGGCGAAAAAATCCGTGGACCTTCTCAATAACACCTTGATCGATGTTATGAAGGATGCCAAAAAGCTGGGTTATCAAGGACGGTATAAAAAGCTCGAACCCGTGGTGAGACAGGTGTTCGAATTCGAGGCCGTGTCGCAGATCGCTCTGGGGAATCACTGGAAGAAGCTGGACAAGGAGCAGAAAACGGCTTTCATAGCGAAATTGACCGATCTCAGCATCGCCACCTATGCCGCTCAGTTCAACGGCTACTCGGGGGAGGAATTCAAGTACGATTCCGCCCAGGAGATGAGAAGCGATCGTGTGCTGCTGCGCTACTTTCTCAATTCGCCGGATGATGAAAAGCCCATCAAGTTCGAGTACATCGTGAATCAGTTCAACGGGCAATGGCACATCATCAATATCATCGTGGACGGGATCAGCGACTTGGCTCTCAAAAAAGCGCAATATACCAGCGTCATAGACCGCGAGGGATTCGACAGCCTGCTGAATAAGCTATCCCAGAAAATCGCCGATTACTCCAGTAATAATGCCACTTCGGGATGAGACTCCGTGATATTCGCGGCAAGGATGCTTCTCGCTTGCACGATCTGTCTTTGAATTTCAGCTCCCGACAAAAATGCCCGTCACTCGTCGTGACGGGCATTTTTATTCATACCGAACGCGGCTCAACGAGCTTGATTCGGGCTTTCCCATTCATATCGGTTCGAACCTAGAACAGCGGCTCCCGATAGACCAGCAAGATGAGACCGATCAGAAACATCGCCAGAATGGATACAAAGCCGGCGATTCTTCCCTCCAAAAGTCCATGGTAGCTTTCGCCGGTATCCGCCAAACGGAGTTCCAGCCAGCGCCCGCTTGCCATGATGACGGCCAGCAGTCCCATGGCGGTGTGCGTCGACTGAATCAGGTATTCGCTTTTTAGCTCGAATTCGGCGTGGGCGTGGGTGAGCAGCAGGATTCCGCCGAACGCGCACAAAATCGGGAAGAGATAACGCAATCGGTCGGCTTCTCGGTTGGTGCGGGCGCGCATCTCGAGTACGCCCAGGACGAAAGCCAGTAGGGTGGCAATGCGGTGCTGAAACACTTCGCCATTGCCGAACGTGCTTTCCCAAAAACCGATCGGACCCAAGGGCCAAGTCTCGGCATCGCTTCGAAAGAACAGGAAAATGCTGAGTCCTATGAAGCCCACCGGCCAATATCTGGCCCAGCGCAATCGCCTGTTGTAGGAAAGCATGGCGGTGAGTCCCATGAGCGACAGGAAAAGGCCGGAAACGTTGTGATTGTAATCCGACCATTCCGTGGCCGCGGGCGACGGAATCTTGTCCACTACCGCCACGCGTCCCGGTTCTCCGGCCAGGAGCTGTTCGTGGCTGGGCGAGGTCAGGCGCGGCATGCGCGGAGCGAACATCTCGGCGACCTCGGATACGGTGGCGGACAGTTCATCAATATCTACCGAAGGCGGCTGCGACGACAAGGTGGCGGCTAGAAATAGCACCCCTACCAGGATGAAGCTTTCGGCCTCGATGTAATGCGGAACCTTTTGATCCAAGGTCTCGGACCGGTGTTGTTTCAACCACAGCTGGCCAGCTTGATGATTCAGGTAGGCAAAGCCGAGAGCGACCGCGAGGAGTATGGCCTTGGTAAGCACCAAGCTACCGTAACCGGTGCCGAAAAGACCGTCCCAGCTGCCGACGTAAGTCCAGGCCAGCGGGAGCCCCGTCAACAGGAGCACGACGACGGAACTGACGCCGAGAAACCCGAAGCGGGTGATGGCGATGGGCCAGAGCGCTTTCGCTTCGTGGGATTGACGGCTCATGTGCCAGAGCGACAAGAGTTGCGCGACGCCCCCGAACCATACCGCCGCGGCAAACTGGTGGAGCACGGTCATGACCATGAGTTGCTCCCGGTTTTCGAAACGGCCCACGCCATGCACCAGCCAGGCGCCGGAAATCACCATGGGAATCATTAAAAGCGCGGCGAGATTCCATGAAAACCGTTGATCCGGCGTCCGAAGCAACTGGCTGGCGATGTAGATCAGACCCAGGGACAACAGGAAGCGGATCAGGCCGGCCTGGAACTGAACCGTACCGTAGTAAGCATCGGCTGGAAACTCGCCCAGAACCGATGCCAGAACCACCGCCTTGATGATCAGTTTGAGTCCCTGGGTTACCGCGAGGGCGACGGCGCCGGCGCGCAGCAGGCTTACGCCTCTCCGGACCACGGACTCGTGGGCGCTGAATCCGGGCGACCAGATCTTCAGGATAAAAGCGCTCCAGAGCATGCTGCCGACGACCAGGGCGTAGCTGATCAGAATCAGCCCGCCGAGGAAGTCATCGATGAAATTGGCCAAACCTTGCATGTACATATAAGGTCACCGCGGGTCAGAGACTTGGAAACGAATGACACTTTCGGTGAAGTGTCCGTCTGCGGCGAAGACCTTGTATTTCAGGGCGTATTCTCCCGGCGTCAGTGCCGGAACGTGAATCCGCATCTCGCCCGGTTTCTTGCCTTTGGCGATTTCCACCGGGTGATAGACATCGCCTTTGCTGACCAGAAACACCCGGGACAAGGGCAGCTCCACATTGGAATTAAAGAAGAGGACTACCGTCGTCGCATGATTCGGCTGGATCGGATTTTGGGTCAGGGAGGATTCGGTTACGACGGCGTGCGCCCAAAGCCGTTCGCCGTAAGCGAAAAACAAGCAGATGAAAAACAGCAGGACAAAGAGTCTGTTGCTGCGGGATACGATGGAGTGGTGCATGGTAATGCCGATTTCGGTCGTTGAATGAGGAAAATCAACCCGCCTTGGACTTCAGGGCGTGACTGGTGAGATTTTTCCCAAGGTCCCAGATGGCGCCCGGAACCTTGTGGCAATCGGCGATGACGTCGTCGAGAGCGGAGAGAATCCAGTGCTTGTCTTTTTCGTCGATGACCAGGGGCGGAAGGAATTTCACCACGTTCATGCCGTGCCCGGCGACTTGGCTCAAGATGCGATGGTTCTTGAACAGCGGAATCGTGATCATCTGGCTGAACAGGCCTTTATTGGCGGTTTCCAGCAGGTTCCAGGCAGCCTTTAGGGAGAAGCTCTTGGGCGAGCCGAACTCGAGAGCGATCATCAGCCCCTTGCCGCGGACTTCCTGGAATAACTCGTATTTGTCCACCAGGCCTTGCATTCCGGCGAGAAGTTCCTCCCCGAGACGTGCGGCGTTTTGCAACAAGTTTTCGTCATCGATGACTTTGAGTGTAGCCAGTCCTGCCGCCATTGCCATATTGTTCTTGGAGAAAGTCGAACCGTGAACCACGGCACGGTCCATGCGGCTGAAGACGGCATCCATCACGGTTTTGGTCATCGCCACCGCGCCCACCGGGATAAATCCGCCGGACAGGGCTTTGGCCATCAGAATCATGTCGGGCTTGACGCCCCAGTGTTCGATAGCCCAGAACTTGCCGGTGCGGCCGATGCCGGTCTGAATCTCGTCGGCAACGAATAGGGTTCCGTATTTGGCGCACAGGCGAGCGGCTTCCGGCAGGTAGTCGTCGTTCGGAAGGTTGACGCCTTTCCCCTGGATCGGTTCAACGATGAAAGCCGCGACATCCCTGCTGCGTAGGGCTCTGTCCAGGGCCTCGATGTCATTGAACGGGACCGCGACGCATTCCGGCAACAAGGGGCCGAACCCTTCGCGGAAAATCTTTTCGCCGTTGAGGGAAAGCGCGCCCATTGTCAGGCCGTGAAAGCCATGGTCGCAGTACACGATCTTTTCCCGCTTGGTCGAATAGCGGCTGAACTTGATCGCTGCCTCGACGGCTTCCGCGCCCGAGTTGCAAAAGAACATCTTGCTGAGATTGTCGGGGCAGCGCTTCAGAATCTGTTCGGCGAGAAGCCCGCTCAGGAGGGACACGTCCATCTGCACCATATCGGGCAGTTCGCTTTGCAGTACGTCCTGCAAGGCTTGAATGATCACGGGATGATTACGGCCCAGGGCAAAAACGCCGAAGCCGCTCAGGAGATCCAGGTATTCATTGTCCTGGTCGTCGTAGAGATAAGGGCCTCGGGCTTTCGTGTAGATGCGGTCATAGCCGATGGCCTTGAGCACCCGGACCATTTGGGTATTCAGGTAATCTTCGTGCAGCTCGAAGTTCTTGCCGCGATGGGTGGCCAGCAAATCCGCTATGTAGGTGGACATCAAAACCTCGGAATGAATGGGGGCTGAAAAGACGCTCGAATTTTACACGGATCAACGCCTGTGGGAGATCCTCAACGTACTGAAAGCGGGCAGTACGACCATGGCGCAGACCAGGGTGAGCATGAGGCCGATGGTCAGGATCATGCCCATGCTGGCGGTGCCCTGATGAGTCGTAAAGGCCAGGCTGGCGAAGCTGAACACGGTGGTCAGCGAGCCGTAGAAAATACCTTGCGCTTCGCTGGTGCTGAGCAAGTTTTCGTCGTTCGATTTTAGATAATGCAGGCGGTGGGCCATGTGTATGCCGTTGTCGACCCCGAGACCGAACAGCAGGGGCAGGGCGATGATATTGGCGAAGTTGAAGGGAATATCGAACAGCACCGTCGAGGCGGCAGTGAACAGGGATGCCAGCAGCAGCGGCAGCAATACCAGCAAGGTGTCCTTGAGATTCCGGACGATCAGCAGCAGCAAGACCGTGGTGGCGATGAAAGCGATACCGAACGCCTGCTGAAAGGCGTTAATCGCTTCGTTCATGGATTCCAGATAGGCCACCGGCACGTCGGTCACGTCTTTGTCGACCTTTTGCGCTTCGAGGATGAATTCGCGCAAGTTATCGAGATCGTTCAAGTCCTTGTTCGGGAAGATCTGCAAGCGGTACAGACCGTCGGCACCGACCCAGCGGCTTTTCAAATCGGGAGGCAGAGTCTCCATGGAAATTGGTCCGGCCTGCAGACTATCCCGAAGATTGGCGATGGTCGCCGGGAGCGGACCCAAAACGCTGTCCTGAAGCCGGGAGAGCATCGCCTGGCGCGTGGTTTGATCGGCGCTTTCGAGACGGTCTTGCAGCTGCGTCAAGGCTTCGTCCAGGGCTTTGATCACTCCGTTCTGACCGCCGGCGGCACGCTCCTTGAGCACTTGATGGAACGTTCCGATGGTCTCTGGCTCAACATTCCCGCGAGCGGGAGGGGGAAAGGTCTCGAGTTGGGGACCCATGATGAGCGACAAATCACTGATCACGGCCAGCTTTTCGTCTTGGTTTTCGGGGATGAAATCGAAAATGCTGACGACCTTGTCGACCGTTGTCAGGTCCTCGAACTCGGATTTCTTGGCTTTGACCTCGGCTTCGCTTTTTGCCAAGGAGGCCAAAGTCAATGGGGATGTGTCTTCGAACTGCAGCAGATACTTGAAGGTCTTGACCGATTCCGTATTGGGATCGCGCAAATTGATCGGATTGAAGTCCACGGTGACGTTGCATAGCAGACCCACGGCGATCACGCCGAGAACGACGGTTATCTTGCGGATCGGCCGCGCATACCGGAGCGGCCAGTTCGAGCTCAGGAACGACGAGTCATCCTTCTCCTTTTGCGTCCGGCGCGGCGGCTTCAAGGGCATGATGTTCAGCAGGGCCGGCAATATCGTGAAAGTCGTCGCCAGCGCGATGAACATACTGGTGCCCGCGATAATGCCGAGTTCCGCGACTCCCGAGTAGTTGGTGGGGATGAAGGCATATAGGCCGGTTGCCGCGGTGAAGGCGCAGAGAACGAGAGAAGAACCGGTGGAGGTCAGGGTTTCCCGCAGGGCTTCGCGCTGGGATGCGCCGCGCAAGACCAGTTCCCGATAGCGCAGGCAGAAATGGGACGAATAGGCATCGCCCATGCCGATGAACAGAACCGCGAAGCCGATGGAGATCAGGTTGAGTTGGCCGATCGCGACGGTCGCGAATCCAAGCGAGAATATCAGCCCCACGGTCAGCGCCACGAAAGTGGCGACCATCAGCTTGAAGGAACGGTAAGCCACCCAAAGCGTAAGGGAGACGAGAATCAGGGACGCCACGCTGGCGATCGAAACGCCCGCGCCCACGGTTTGCATTTCTTCGTGTTCCAGCACGACTTCGCCGGTCTTGCGGACGCTGACGTCGGCAAGATCGCCCTGCAATACCTCCGCGACGATTTTGTCGATGGCCGCGATCGATTTTTCGGCGGGTAGCAGCTGGTCGAAATCGAGAATGGGCGTGATCGTAATGAACCGTTTGGTGACGCCGAGGCCCTCGTCTCGCGTGAGCATCAGTTGCTGCCAGGAAAGCTGGTAGGGTTTGCCTTCGCTAACCGCAACGATTGCCTCGCGAACTTTCTCGAGCAAAGGATCGAGCTGGATTTCGAAGCCCTGATCCGACGCCTTCAAGGCTTCGCCCAGGATATCGAGGAGGCCGCCGAGGCTGTTGTTTTCCGAGATCCGCCCGATGAAAGGCTGGGCATTGGCGAGTTGGGCCGATAAATCCTCCAGTTCATTCAGATCCAGATATAACAACCCGTTGCGAGCGAAAAATTCGCCTTCATCGGGAATATGGACCGATTTGATGTCGGTCGTATTCTGTCTGAGCTTCTCGCCGATCCGCTTGACCGCATCGGCTGTTTCTTCCGGCGTTTTGCCTTCGACCAGGAGAATGACGGTGCTGACGTCCTGAGGGAATGCCTTTTCAAGCTTGATACGGTTCTGCTGGAACGGCAGCTCCGTCGAAATCATGTCCGCAGTGTTGGTATCGAACTTCAGGTTCTCCATGGTGTACTGGAGGGTAAACCCGGAAGCGATCAGGAACAGCAGGGTAACCAGCCACGGTCGGTTGAGGAAATTTTCTTCCCACCAATGCATGAAGCGAATGAAAAGGTGCTCGGCGGTTCTGCTCATCGGTATTGTGATTCTGAGAATTAACCGTCGGCGGACGGCTTAAGAGACAGCGCGGTTCCCAAGACCAAAGCGGTTCGGCGCAGCGTGCTAGTGGCTGCGTAAAAAGCCTTTCCCAACCGGGCCAGAGTAATGAAATCGGCGGGGTTGGCCAAGGCATGCCCCAGCAGTTTCGGAAGTTTGACGTCGCCGCGCTCATCCACGGCGACGGTCACCGAGGCCGGAAGGCTCATGCGCGCCGGGTCGGCTACGGCCCGAACCGCCAGAAAGGGCAAGCCGCCGTCCTTGGCGACCGAAGCGACCGAAGCGCTTTCCATGTCGACCGCGACTGCGCCGCTGGCGAGATGAAGTTCCTGTTTTTCTGCCGAGCCCGCTATGATTTTCGAGCTTCCCAGCAAAGGACCGGTTGTAATCCGCAGCACGGGGGCGAGGGGCCGGCGGACTCTTTCGTGCCATTCGAAACAGACGCTGTGTTCACAGCCGTCCGGGGCAAGAATACGTTCGGGGAGCACTAAATCGCCTGAATTCAGGGTGTGATCGAGGGCCGCGGCGCAGCCCCAGCTGACCAGTGCGTCGACCTTGAGTTCGAGCAATCGGGATGCGGCATTCTGCGCATGATTCGGACCGGCGCCGGAGACGATTAAGCGATGGCCCCCGGCCAGTTCCAGCAGTTCGCCGAAGCCGGCGCGGCGCCGTGCAAGGGTGCGCGCTTCGGCCGGCAGAGCGATGACAAACCCGATGGACTTCACGCCGTGCGGTAGCGCTCGTTGCGATAACGTGCCAGTGCCCAGAGCGGGAAAAATTTGTCGTAGCCGTGGTACTTGAGATAAAAGACGCGCGGAAAGCCCGGCGCGGTGAAGCAATCATCCTTCCAGAAACCATCGGCATTTTGGGTTCTGACGAGGTAATCGACGCCGGCATCGGCTTCCGGCGAATCGGCTTCGCCGGCTGCCAACAAGGCGAGTAGCGCCAGCCCGGTTTGGAAGGCCGTGCTGGTGTGAAAACGGCCGCGCCGTTCCGGGCTGGCATCGTGGTAAGTGAAGTTGTCCTCGCCCCAGCCGCCGTCCGGGCGTTGGATGCTCTTGAGCCAGGCGACGGCTTTCCGCACGCTGGGATCGGTCTTGGGGATCCCCGCCGCCTCGAAGCCCACCAGCACGGACCAGGTACCGTAAATGTAATTGGTTCCCCAACGTCCGAACCAGGAGCCGTCGGCTTCCTGCTCTTTTCTGAGATAGTCGACCGTACGATCCAGCACGGGTTTGAGATCCGGGCGCTGTTCCAGCATCTTGGCCAGAAACATCGCGCAGCGCCCGCTGACATCGGCGCTGGGCGGGTCGAGCAGGGCACCGTGGTCGGCGAACGGAATATGATTCAGATGATAATGGGTGTTGTTCGCGTCGAATGCGCCGTACCCGCCGTTATCGGACTGCATGCCGGCGATCCAGTTGGTGGCGCGGCGCAGAACTTCGTCGAATTCGCCGTTTTCGGCTTGAGCCAGAGCCTGCGCGACCACGGCACTGTCGTCGACGTCCGGGTAATAAGTGTTTTCGAACTGGAAAGCCCAGCCGCCGCCTTCCAGGTTCGGCCGGTTGACGCGCCAGTCGCCGGGCTCGTCGGTCAGCTGCTTGCTCGCCAGCCAGCGAAGTCCGCGCGTCAGCGCGTCCTCGACCCGGGGGTCTTTCTCGAATTTGTTGACCTCCTGCAGGGCGAGGCTGGATAGTCCGGTATCCCAGATCGGCGATACGCAGGGTTGGCAATAAGCGCTGTCTTCACCGATCACGAGCAGGCGCTGAATGGCCTCCTTGGCGATACGGCGGTTTTCGTCTTCCGGAGGAATCCCCAAGCAATCCATGGCTTCATAAGCATTGACCATGGCCGGAAAGATGCCGCCCAAGCCGTCAACACCGTTCAGTCGCGCCATGAACCAGTCGCGTGCCTTCTCGGTGGCCTTTCGCCGCATTGTTTTCGGGATGAGCGGTTCCATCAGGCGGCCTACGCGTTCCAAGGCCAAAATAGCCTTGCCGAGGGGCGTCTTCACATGACTGAAATAATTCCTTTCTTTTTCCGGAGCGACGGTGAAAAGTTCGCGAATCCCGGTTCCGCTCGGGTTGCGCGCTTTTACTTTGTAGCTGCACAGGACGAACAGGGGCACCATCACCGTGCGTGACCAGTAGGCCACTTTGTCCAGGTGAAACGGAAACCAGCGCGGCAGCAGCATGATTTCCACCGGAATGAAAGGCACGGCGCGCCATGGAACCTGTTCGAACATGGCCAGCATGATGCGGGTGAAAACGTTGGAGCGCGCCGCCCCGCCCCGGGACAGAATCCATTCCCTGGCTTTTTTCATGTGCGGCGCGTCGATATCGTCTCCGGCGAGTTTCAGGGCGTAATACGCTTTGACGGTGCAGCTGATGTCGCCGGGGCCGCCGAAGAATAGCGGATAGCTGCCGTCTTCCTTCTGGTGAGCGCGCAGGTATTCGGCAATCTTGGCCTGGAGGGCGGCATCGATTTCGTCCATGTAGTGCATCATCAGGATGTACTCGGCCGGAATCGTGCAGTCGGCTTCGAGCTCGAACACCCAGTAGCCCGACTGATGCTGCAATCCCAGCAGTTCTTTCTTGGCTCGGCGGATGGCGTTATCCAAGGGCGATTCGTTATAAGGCTTGAGGAAAGCTTTATCGAGAGCTGAAAACGCAGTCGCTTCTTTCAACATGAGCAAGGAATCCCCTATTAAAGTAGTTGGCTTTTCACGTGTCGGTGCGGTGGCCGGAGCCCGGGAGCCGATTGCTGCCGCGCGGCAAGCCGAATCCGGCAAGGTAAAATGCGGCGTTGAGCAGACTATTGCTGGAACGCAGCAGGCGACTCGTGAAAACGGTCGCTTTTACGGCCCGACGTGTGATTTTGACCTGAGCAGAGTCGCTGAAATCTAGGTTCTTGTTGATTTTGCGCAGGGTTAGCACCGCCATCCCGAGAGCCCAAAGACAAAACTCGCGAAGGCCCGTTTCACGGGCGGGTATGTACAAGGTATAGGCGAGCGCGTTTCTCAGGTGGCCGTGTGCAATCCCGACCAATTGCCTGAACCCCTCGCAGAATCTGGGGTTGTCGTGATTCGGTTTGAGTTCGCGCAAATCGAATCCGTATTGCTCGAAAGTGTCGCGCGGGAGCCAGCAAACGCCGCGTGAATGGTCATCCCAAAGGTCCTTTAGGATGTTGGTCATTTGCAGCCCCTGGCCGAACGATACCGCCAGCTTCATCATTTCTTCGCGATGGGCGGCTATCTCGGGGGAGTAGTGACAGAAGAGCTTGGTCAGCATTTCTCCCACCACGCCGGCCACGTAATAACAGTAGTCGCTCATTTCGTCCATGTTCGAGAGGCCGTAACGCAAGTCCCGGTCCTGGAACTCCGCCATACCTTTCGCCATAATTTCGACACAGGTCGCCAAGGCTTCCCGCTGCGGTGGATCGAAGCGGTGGGTAATGGCGATGACTCTGGGAATCAGATGGATCAGTTCGTGCTCGGCGGGACTGGTGCTTTCCGAAAGGCGAGGGCCGAGCTCGTCCCGAAGCGGTTCGGCGGCTTCGCGGCCCTGAACCACTCGCACGAACTGTTGGCAGAACCGGCGTTTGTCCGGGGACGCGAGCGCCGTTTCATCTTCGATCGTATCGATGATGCGGCATAACAAATAAGCATTGGATACCGGTTTGGCCAAGACCGGCGGCAATTGCGGAATGGTGAGCGCAAAAGTGCGGGAAACGCCATCCAGCAGGTGGGACTGTAAGGCGTCATCGTCGCCCATAACCTCCTGTTCAGAGGAAAGGCTTCCGCTCGCGCGGACGAGAGTTGCTCCGTTCAAGTTCTGAAATTCCAACCAGTTTCTAGATGCGATGTTCCGGCCAGTTCATCTTGAGATAAGGCAGCAACGTTTCGCTGGGAAAGCCGCAGATTCTAGCCGTATTGCCTTAATCGTCAAGGTGTGTTGTATTTTAACGAAATTTAGTTGAGGAAAATACAACTACAAGCTAGGATGTTGCATAAATATGAAGTTCGGACCAACCCGAAATAAGCCTGTCCATCGAACTGACGGGCGTTCCAGCAAATTCCAAAGCGTATTGGTCAGGAAATTAGTTATGGTTTATAGTCTGCGGCGCCGTGCACGTTGTGCCGACAACACGAACACAGGCTAATCTGAAATGAATCGAACTTGTCAAATCGGGGGAAGGTGAATGAGCGTTCCAATAAGGCAACAACTGAGTGTGGCCAAGTATCTTTTACAACAAAAGTTTAAAGGAAACAAACGTTATCCCTTGGTGTTGATGCTTGAACCTCTGTTCCGCTGCAATTTGGCCTGTGCCGGATGCGGCAAGATCGATTATCCCGATGAAATCCTTAATCGCCGACTCAGCATCGACGAATGCTTGGCGTCCGTGGACGAGTGCGGTGCCCCCATCGTTTCCATAGCCGGCGGCGAACCGCTGTTGCACAAGGAACTGCCGCAGATTGTCGAAGGCATCATTCAGCGCAAGAAATACGTTTATCTCTGCACGAACGCGCTGCTGTTGAAGAAGCGTATCGACGATTACAAACCTTCTCCGTATCTCACGTTCTCGATCCATCTGGACGGCAATCGGGAACGCCACGACGCTTCGGTGTGCCAGAAGGGCGTGTTCGATCGCGCCGCTGAAGCCGTGGAAATGGCGATTTCACGCGGATTCCGCGTCACCATCAATTGCACCCTGTTCCAGGGCGAGAACGCCGAAGAAATCGCGGCCTTCCTTGATTATTGCAAGAAACTCGGAGTCGAAGGCACCACCATCGCGCCGGGATTCAGCTACGAGCACGCGCCGGCGCAGGATATCTTCATCAAGATGCGCGATAGCAAGGAATTGTTTCGCAAGGTATTCAAGCTGGGCCGCGGCCGCAAGTGGAAGCTGAACCATTCAAGTCTGTACCTGGATTTCCTCGCCGGCAACCAAGGTTACAACTGTACGCCCTGGGGCAATCCCACGCGCAACATATTCGGCTGGCAGAAGCCCTGCTATTTGTTGGTCGACGAGGGCTATGCGCCATCGTTCAAGGCATTGATGGAAGAAACTCCCTGGCAAAAATACGGTAACTCGAAGAACCCGAAGTGCGCCAACTGCATGGCCCATTGCGGATATGAGGCGAGTGCCGTGGAAGATGCCGTGAAAAACCCATTGAAAGCGGCATGGGTCGCCCTGTTCGGTCCGCGGACCGATGGCCCGATGGCGCCGGAACCAGTCCCGGAATACGATGCCGATACGGTTGGCGCAAAGACGAGGCCGGCGATTCGCATCCACGCCGTAGACTAATTGGTTTCGCTTGCATGGCCGGCGGCATGGGCGGGAGCCTTCCGCCGGCCTTTTGCGTTCCGCGTTCCGGATGTCCCTGCGACTAAGCGTAGAAGGCGCCTGCCTTAGGCTGCTTGGTTCCCGCATATCCCCCTAGAGCCAGCGCGGAACCCGGCGTAGGTAGTCCAGATAGTTTTCGGCAAACTGACCGGCCAATTTGGTTTCTTCGTACGGAATAAAATGCCGGTCGATCGCGAAAAAGAACCCGAGCGGCGCTATAAACATCGACAGCGAGCCGACGAGAAAGGCGAAACCGGCCAATGCCGTCAGCACTCCCAGATACATGGGATTACGGGTCCAGCAGTAGGGGCCCTCTTTGGCTAGCGCCGTGGGATTGCCAGTGGGTACGAAGGTGGTACCGACGAGCCGGAACTGGAAAAGCGCCGAGGCGCTTGTGGCAATGCCTACGGCGATCAATATGAATCCCAGGCTGGATATTTGAAAGTAAAGGAACGCAGGGGTTAAAGGACTCAAACTTAAACCCAGGCCGACGAGTGCCAAGGCGATTACGGGAGGCGGAAACCGGATGATCTGTTGCATAATCGTATCTTGGGGTAAGGTTGAAGTGCACTCGGATGATACGTCAGGGTTTTGCTGTCTGAAAAGTCCGTTCTTGATTCAAGAAATCACGCAGTCGTAATGACGAAGTCGCGCGTTTCACTTCAGAGCTTGCTCGATATCCCTTAGTTGCCAGTGAATGTTCGGTGCTCGTGCGCAGAGCGTGGCGCTGACGTTTTCGGCGAGATCCAGATCTCGAAGCAACCATTCATCGGGCCTGCCGCAAGAGTCCGGAATCGTTTCCCAGCGCGGGTTTTCGTCGGCAGCGAGCACGCATCGGGTAAGCCCGAGTCCCAGACCTCTTCCAACGGCTTTCATGAACGCTTCCTTGCGCGTCCAGACATCGAAAAATGCGGCCAAACGGCGAGTGGGGGGCAGCGCATACCAGCGCTCCCGTTCTTGCGGAGCAAAACAGCGTTCCGCCAGTCCTTCGATGTGTGTGAGCGGGCGCCGGATTTCGAGATCGACCCCGAGCGGCAAGTCCACGCCCACCGCGAAGAGAGCCTGGTCTCCCGAGTGGGAAACATTGAAAACCAGTCCGCAGTCGGGTTCAGTCTCGGCCAGCCGCGGTTTGCCGTGTGGGTTGCGTTCGAACCGGATAGCATCCGGGGCGATTCCGATATAACGAGATAGCAGACATCGCAATGCCCCTTGCGTGGCAAGAAAGCGGTGCCGGTGGAGATCGGAGCGAAATTGCGAGCAGCGCTCACGTTCGGCGGGGGCGAGCACCCTCCAAAAGGCATCGCGATCGACGATGGTAACGGCAAGATCCAAGTGCCAAATGTGGATTTCCGTATCTTTAGGAGACTCAAATGGAGCAAGCCTGAAGTTCATCATCTGCAATTGGGCGGACAAGAGGCGCAAGTCGGTTTGCAACGGTTTCGAATCGTGCTGGCGTAACACAGCCGGTCGCGTCTTCTCGGAGGGCAATCGAGGGTGGCTTTCAGGGCCGGCAAAACTTAAAATTCGCACCTCGTTTCGCGAGTCGGTTGTCTGCTTAGACGCAGGTGCGCGATTCGAATCCCGAGATTTTAATGTAAAGCGAAAATAAGCGAAAAATGAGTCCACACCGGATGGAGTCTCGGTTGAGCCGGGATTTTGGGGCAGCGCGGTTTTGTCGATGATTCGAGCGTTGGTAACGGGCGGCAGCGGAGCGAT
The DNA here is from genome assembly GCF_003584645.1 of Methylocaldum marinum. Taxonomy (GTDB): domain Bacteria; phylum Pseudomonadota; class Gammaproteobacteria; order Methylococcales; family Methylococcaceae; genus Methylocaldum; species Methylocaldum marinum. The sequence goes on along the minus strand of NZ_AP017928.1, from coordinate 2,628,784 downwards.
AGGTGGTGCGATCTCGCGACAGCTGGCCAATGACGGCTTCCATGTGATCGTACACGGCTTCGGAAGCCGGAGCGCGGCCGATAGCGTGGTGAAAGATATCCGGGCTCGAGGCGGATCGGCGGAAACGGTCTTCTTCGATGTGACCGATGGCGATTCCGCGAAGCGGGTGTTGGAGGCGCTTCTGGCATCGGGTCCGATCCAGGTATTGGTGAATAACGCCGGTATCCATGACGACGCTCCATTGGCCGGCATGCGCCCGGATCAATGGCGGAACGTTATCGAGGTTTCATTGACCGGTTTTTACAACGTAACCCAGCCGTTGCTATTGCCCATGATTCGCACCCGATGGGGACGCATTATCAGCTTGTCCTCGGTGGCCGGCTTGATGGGCAACCGCGGGCAGGTCAATTACGCGGCGGCGAAGGCCGGCTTGATCGGCGCCTCCAGGTCGCTCTCTCTCGAACTCGCATCCCGCGGAATCTCGGTGAACGTGGTGGCACCGGGCATCATCGAAAGTCCCATGGTTTCACAAACATTCAATCCGGAGCTGATCAAAGAGCTCGTGCCCATGAAGCGCGCCGGGAAGCCCGAAGAGGTGGCTCATTTAGTCGGCTTTCTGGCCTCGGAAAAGGCTTCCTACATCACCGGACAGGTATTCTCCGTCAACGGCGGTATGGCATGAGTTCCAAGCGAACGGGGACCCATGGGCTCGATTCGAACGCGCCGTTTGCCCTGGTGATTCCGGCTTTCAACGAGGCGGCGACGATACGAGAAGTGGTCAGCACGGCGCTGCGATTCGCGCCGCGTGTCATCGTGGTGGATGACGGTTCGACCGATGGGACCGCCGCGGAGCTGGACGGACTGGAGTTCGAATTGCTCCGGAACGACACCAATCTGGGCAAGGCGGCCAGTCTTTGGCGGGGTCTGCAGCATGCATTGCGGGATCAAAATGTCGCTGCCGTAATGACGATGGACGGCGACGCCCAGCATGACCCGGCCGAAATTCCCAAGTTGCTTTCGGCGGCGCGCCGGTTTCCGCATCATATCGTAATCGGTTCCCGGCTGTGGAACCGCGCGGCCATACCGTCGGCGCGCTACCGCGCCAACCGCTTCGCCAATTTTTGGATCGCCTGGGCTTCGGGGCAGTCGATCGAAGACAGCCAATCGGGATTTCGGGTTTATCCCGCGGACTTGATTCGTTCGGTGAAATTGTCCTGTACCCGCGCAAGAAGTTTCGTTTTCGAAAGCGAAATTCTCATTGAAGCGGCTCGTATGGGGTTTTATGCCATGCCTGTCCGGGTAAGTACCGTTTATCGCGGCAATGCCCGTCCCAGCCATTTCCGCCCGGTGACCGATATTCTCAGAATCACTCGCATGGTGGCTTGGAAGCTGATTGTTAAGGGGCTCTATCCGATGGGGCTCTGGCGCAGCTTGACCCAGCGTCCTTGCACGTTCGAGCAATACGGTGCGCACGGGATTCAGCCGGGAGCGGAAAACCGATAATCCTGGAAACGGCAGTGGATTCCGTACAGGTCGCCGTGCAGACGACCGAGTACGTACTTTTTTTACCCTGGTTCAGCTGGCCATTATCAACATTGCGGCGCGGGGCTGCGTGGGTGGTTTTCGTCCAAGGGGCCATCCAATCCCGGCGGGGCGCGACGCAAAGCGCCGCTTTCGGGCTACTTGCGCCTTTTTTTCAAGCTTTCCTGCCAGGACTCCGACAGTGCCTCGATCCGGAGTGCCCGTTCGATGATCTCCTGTTGGCGAGGCCCTTTGATGATGGCGAGCATCGCATCCCGGATATTCAGCCGAACTTCGTCTTGCTGAAGACGAACGATGGTATCGCCGGAATTGACCTCGCCTTCTTCCAGGACGCGGAAATAAAAACCGTTTCTTCCGGAGTTCAGAAAGGCATCTACAAACGAAGGGTCGCCCATCCTGATTCCAAGCTTGAAGCAAGGGACTCGCGGTTGGGTGACTTGGACCACAAGCTTGCCGATCGCAAAGATGTCGCCGATGTGAACGGTGTCGTCCGGCATTCCGCTGACGGTGAAATTTTCGCCGAATTGACCGAAGGCGAAAGACGATTTGTTCAATTCCCGTTCCCAGAAGCGGTAGTTTTCCACTGTATAGACGTAAATGGCTTTGTCCTTGCCGCCATGATTCTTGAGGTCGACCTGGACGTCGCCTTCGAGTCCGAATGTGCCGACTTTAACAGGGCCTTCGACGGGTTCTTTGTAAATCCCCGTGGATATCGAGCGGCCGTGGTATTCAACCTGTTTCGGTTCCGCCAGACTGATTGCCAAAAGTTCCATCGACGTTTCTCTGAAGCTTGAATGATGTCAACCGGATCGCGGGTGCGTTGATGCGTTTCACGGGGCCGAAAGATTGCCTATGGCCCGGGCTAGGTCCCAATTCGCGTAAGCGCGAGATGTGGATTGCCGTGGGGTAGCCCTTGTGGAGGCCGAGTTCGTAGCCGGGATGCAGGCTGTCGAGGATTCCCATTTCCCGGTCCCTGAATACCTTGGCCAATATGGATGCAGCGGAAATTGCCGGTACGCGCGCATCTCCGCCGACAATGGCTTCGCCGGGACATGGGAATTCGGGATATCGATTGCCGTCGACCAAGGCGAGATCCGGTTTTACCGGCAGGGCATCAAAAGCGCGGCGCATCGCCAAGAGCGATGCCTGAAGGATGTTGATCCTATCGATTTCGCTTGCTTCGGCTCTGCCGATTGCCCAGGCAAGAGCTTTTGTCGTGATGGCAGCGGCCAGCCGTTCGCGGCGCTCGGGGCTCAGCTTTTTCGAATCGGCAAGTCCTGCGACATGAAAATCATCTTCGATGACGACCACCGCCGCTACTACGGGTCCCGCAATGCACCCGCGGCCTACTTCGTCGCAACCGGCAATCAGAGCCATGACGTTTTATTCCGAATAAGCGCGCCCGCTGGCGATCAGCGAATGATGCTTCGACCGGTTTGTTTGAGGAAGTCCACCATCTTTTGAATCTCCGGCGTTTCGGAAATCATTTCCTCGAGTTGCTGAATCGCTTCTTCGAGTTTCAGGCGGGATTTGTACACGGTTTTGTAGGCTTTTCTGATCTGCCGGATCGAATCCGCGCTAAAGCCTTGTCTCTCCAGGCCTACTGTATTGATGCCGTGGGGTTTGGTGGGGCAGCCGCCAACCATGACATAAGGCAATATGTCGCGGGTGATAACGCTGCCCATTGCAGAAAAACTATGTTGGCCGATTTTGCAAAACTGATGTACGAGCGAGAATCCCCCTAATATGGCGTAATCATCCACTCGCACATGACCGGCCAGGGAAGCGGCATTGGCCATGATGACATGGTCGCCTAGGACGCAATCATGAGCGACGTGAGTGTACGCCATCAGCAAATTGTCGTTGCCGATACGGGTGATCCCTTGGTCTTGTACCGTGCCGCGATGAATGGTGACGTATTCGCGGATGACGTTGCGGTCACCGATCTCGAGATAGGTGACTTCACCGTGGTATTTCTTATCTTGCGGGTCTTCGCCGACAGATGCGAACTGAAAGATCCGGTTGTGTTTTCCGATACGACTCGGTCCTTTGATTACCGTGTGAGGACCGATTTCAGTGCCGGAATCGATTCGAACATCGGATCCGATGATGGCATAGGCACCTATGCTGACATCGTTCGCTAGCTCACAGGACGGATCGATAATAGCTGTAGGATGAATCAAGACTCCTGCTCCGCCGCCGCGCACATGATTTCCGCACTGGCTACAAATTCTCCGTCGACCTCGGCGCGGCAGGAAAACGCCCAGATATTCCGCTTGTGGCGCAGGTAGGTCGCTTCCAACATCAGGCGATCTCCCGGAACGACAGGACGCTTGAATCGAACTTTATCCAGGCCGACGAGATAGTAAACCATTCCTTTTCCCAAAACATCCGGTGCAGTCTCCGAAGCGAGCAAGCCGGTGGTTTGAGCTAGCGCCTCGATGATCAGAACCCCGGGCATGATCGGCAATTCCGGAAAATGTCCGGTGAAGAACGGTTCGTTATAGGTTACGTTCTTGTAAGCCAGTAGCCGCTTTCCGGGCTCTACTTCGAGAACCCGATCCACGAGGAGAAAAGGATATCGATGAGGTAGATACTCTTTTATTTTTTGAATATCCAAAGGCGCTTTTCCTTCTTCGGGAATGGATGAGAGCACAGCTCGGAGGGATTATTGCTTGAAGCTGGCCTTGAGTTTTCTTTCGACTTTGCCGGTGACGTCGACCGTTTCGCTGGCGAATACAACGCCATCGGTCAGAAGGAGATCAAAGCTTTCGTCCCTGGCCAGGGACTGAATGGCCTCGAAAATTTCCTTCTGCAACTGGGTTAACTCTTCGTTACGGCGGAGATTGAAATCTTCCCGAAACTCATCTTGCAAGCGCTTGGCTTCGCGCTTACGGCTGATGATTTCCTTGTCCATCTTTTGCCGTTCGGACTCGCTCATTATCGCGGCGTCTTTGCTGAGTTTTTCTTCCATCGCTCTAATGGCTTTCTGCTCGGAGACCAGTTTCTTGTCACGCGGTGCAAATTCCCGTTCCAGTTCCTTTTTTGCTTTTTCGGCCTGCGGTGCTTTTTCCAATAACCGAGCGACATTGACGAATCCAATTTTAAGATCGGCGGCTTCAAGACTCATGCTCGCCATTAAGCCAAGCAGTACAAAACCAATGCTTTTCTTTAACATGCTCTGTGTCTCACTTCGTAAATTCGGTTAATGGAAAGGTTATTGACGGAAAAATGAATAGTTTTTGTGGGATTGGGGTTCGCAGTTCGCCTGATCGTCCGGCGCCGATTATACAAGAACTGTTTGGCAACCAGCGACTCCCCGCCTCATCAAGCGCCGCCGCAGCAGCCCTAGAATCCGGAGCCGAACGAGAACTGAAAATTCTGAACCTCGTCTCTTCCGCTGGCGTTCAGCGGTTGCGCAACGCTGAATGCCAAGGCGCCGAAAGGTGAAAGCCACTTGGCCGACAATCCAGCGGAATACCGGATTTCCCCGAAATCGTATGTGCCGTCGAAAACGTTGCCGGCATCCAGAAATGTACCCAGCCTGAGATTTTTGCTGTCTTGCATGAATGGAACCGGGAAGAATAGCTCGGCAGTACCCACCAATTTGCTTGATCCTCCGAAGGGGAGATTTCCGCCGAGACCTTGGTTGTTGGGTCTGGTGCGAGGTCCCAGGGTATTGGGTTGGAATCCCCGAATGGATTGTGGGCCGCCTGCGTAGTAATGCTCGAAAAATGGCAATTTCTTGGAATCGCCATAGCCGTCACCATAGGCAATTTCGCCCTCGATCATGAAGGTCAGGTCCTTTGCGATGGGGAAATAGTGCTGAAGCTTATAGCTGGCTTTGTAGTAGCTCAGATCGCCGAAGGGTACCGATGCCAACAGCGATAGGCGTTGGGCGCCGCCCTTGGTCGGGAAGATGGCTCGGTTCAGGGTATCGTGGACCCAGCCGGCCGCCAGCGACAAGGTGTTGTAGGTGTCGCCGTTTTCTTCGATGAAGTCGAGAATTTCTTGCGACGACCGGGATGCGGCATCGAGCTTCGTGTGTTCAAGGTCCAGGTTGAAGCGCAGACTGTCGAATTCGTTGAGCGGAATGCCGAGGTTGGCACCGGCGGAGGCGACGTCGGTATTGTAGCGCGCGATGTACATACGCGACGCATCGGTGTTTCGATAGCTGAGATCGAAGCCGCCGCTGACGCCGTCCAGAGTCAGGTACGGATTGAAGTAGCCGAGGCGATAGATGGTATTGACGCTGCTGTTGTTGAACGTGAGATTGATTCTTTTGCCGGTGCCGAAGACATTGTCCTGGGTAACGCTGGCATTGAAGATGATGCCCTGTGCCTGGGAAAAGCCGACGCCTGCCATCAGGTTTCCGGACGGTTTTTCAACGACGTTGTAACTGACGTCGATCTGATCGGTGGTTCCGGCGACGGCCGGCGTTTCGACGTTGACTTCCTGAAAATAGCCCAAGCGTTCCAAGCGGGTTTTGGACCGCTCGATCTTGCTGGTGGAAGCCCATGCCGCCTCCATTTGGCGCATCTCGCGCCGAAGCACTTCGTCGCGCGTCTTGGTGTTGCCGTGGAAATTGATGCGGCGAACATAAACCTGTTTGCCGGGATCGACGAAGAAGGTGATGGAAACGGCTTTTTGCGCCTCGTCGATGTCGGGCACCATGTTTACGTTTGCGAAAATATATCCTTCATCGCCCAATCGGTCCGATATGGCTTTGGAGGTTTCGGTGGCCAGCTTGCGCGAGAACGTATCGGCAGGACCGATCCTGACCAGCGGCGTCAATTGTTCGGGCGGCACGATCAGTTTGCCGGTCAGCTTGACCGCATTGACCGTGTAGACTTCGCCCTCTTTGACGTTGATGGTGATATAAATTTCCTTCTTGTCCGGCGTTATGGATACCTGGGTGGATTCGATTTCGAAATTGATGTAGCCACGGTCCAGATAATACGATCGCAACCGCTCCAAGTCGGCGGAGAGTTTCTGCTTGGAGTACTGATCGTTCTTGGTGTAGAACGAGAGCAGGTTCGGCGTGCTGAGCTCGAACTGTTCCAACAGCTCGTCATCGCTGAAGGTATTATTGCCGACGATGTTGATCTGCTTGATCTTGGCGACCTTGCCCTCGGAAATCTTGATGGTGACCGCTACTCGATTGCGCGAAAGCTCGGTTACATCCGAATCGATTTTCAGTCCATACTTTCCTCGGCTGTAATACTGCCGGCGAAGTTCCTGTTCCACCTTGTCGAGGACCTGGCGATCGAACACCTTTCCTTCGGAAAGTCCAACACCTTTCAAGGCTTTTGTGAGGTCTTCCGTGCCGATGTCTTTGTTGCCCTCGATCTTGACGCTTTGGATGGAAGGGCGTTCGTCCACGATAACCACCAGGACGTTCCCATCCTGTTCCAGTCGAACGTCCCTGAAAAAGCCCGTTCTAAACAAGGCTTTGATGGATTCCGCCGACTGCCGCTGATCGAAAAGATCGCCGACCTTGACCGGGAGATAATTGAAAACAGTGCCGGCCGAAACCCGCTGCAAGCCTTCGATCCGAATATCCTCGATCACGAATGGCTCAAGCCCCCAGGCGGAGAAGGAAATGAAAATCCCTAACAACAGCAATTTCGCTAGTCTGCAGCGGTTCATCGATTAGGGGAGTCCGGATCGCGGGGGAGGATTGGTATTAACTGTAGGAGAAATTCTAATAGATATAGCCCATCACGCGATTGCGCCGATCGGTTCCATGACAAATCCGGAGAGGTCGACCTCTGATGGCGGGCGGGAATCCAAAACTGCTGGCGTCCGACACGGCGATATCAGGTGTCCCGCAAGTCTTTCTCCACCTGCTCGATACTGATATGCCGAATATTCTTGCCTTTGGCATAATAAATGACGTATTCGCAAATATTACAGGAACGGTCGCCGATACGTTCCAGGGACCGGGCCGACCACATGATGTCGAGCGAAACCGGAATGGCGCGGGGATCTTCCATCATATACGTGATCTGCTGGCGCATGATGCTTTCGTATTCACGATCTACCATTCGGTCGTCCTGGACGACGCGCAAGGCTTCGTCCACGTCCATGCGCGCGAAGGAGTCCAGGGCCTCTCGAAGTAGCCCGCGCACATGCTTGGCCAGCTGCTCGACTTCGGTCAGTTGGTTCTTCTTCGGATAATGGGTTGCAAGATCGATCGACAAACGGGCTATACGCTTGGCTTCGTCACCGATTCGTTCGAGATCGGTAATAGTCTTGATGACCGCGACCACCAAACGCAGGTCGCGCGCGGTGGGCTGACGGAGAGCAATGATCTGAGTGCACTCCTCGTCGATGGAGACCTCCAGGGAATTTACCTTGTAGTCGTCGCTGATAACGCGTTCGGCCAGTTCGACATCGTTATTGACCAGCGCAGTCACGGCCGACTCGACCTGTTCCTCGACCAGTCCGCCCAGCGTGAGGACCCGATTGCGTATGTCCAATAACTCGTGGTCGTACTGCTTGGAAATGTGCTGATGCAAATGATCGGTATCGAAGAAATTGGTCATGGTGCTGGTGATTGAGGGTTATCGACGCCGGAGTCGCCTTCGTTCCGCATTCTATCAACTCATTTCGGTGCATGAAAGCTTGTGCGGCGCGGGCTTGCATCGGCAAGCGCTAAACCTGGAAACGGCGGTCGGCCGCTTGGATGGCGTAGAAACGCCGCACACTCGAGCACGTCCAACTGCCGTTTTTAAATGCAAAAAAAGTTTTTATCCGATCTCCCGTGAAAAATAGCCGGTAATTTCGGCCCTATCGTGATAGAGCTGCTTGAAGACAAGCGCATAAGCGCCACGGGTTTTTGCCATTCGCTCTTCGATAATCTCGCGGCAGCGCTTGACTTCGTCGTAGCGCTTGATCATGGGCAGTTTCAGGTTGAAGATGGCTCTCCGGCACAAGCCTTGGGCTATCCACTCGCCGATCAGGGCGGCGATCCGCACCGGCTGTTCCACAACATCGCAGACCAGCCAGTCTATCGGCTTTGATGGGCGATAGCGAAATGCGTCCATCCGCAAGTGATCCACCAGACCGGTGTCCAACAAGGCGGGATCGAGATTTCCGTTGTCGACGGCGGTGACTTTGAGATGGCGCCTGACCAACTGAAAGGTCCAGCCTCCCGGCGCCGCTCCGAGATCGACCGCTGTCATGCCGGGCGAAAGGCTTCTTCCGGGATCGTCGAGAAAGGTCAGAAAGGCTTCTTCCAGCTTGAGCGTGGATCGGCTCGGTGCGCCGCGGGGGAATTTCAGGCGGGGGATGCCCATCGGCCAGGGACAAGAGTTGCCGGGTATCGAGATGCCGACATAGGCGGCGGTAGAGCTGAGAAAAAAGACATGGAGCCGGGGCCCCGCGGGTTTGCCGAGCAGCCCGCCGTCTCTGACTGCCCGATTAAAGGGCGCTGCGAATTTGTGCAGAAAGGCGGCGAGGGATTTTGCTTCGTTGGTGTCGGCGGTTTCCAGAAATATTTCGGAGAACCGGTCTCCCAGCCGCCGCGCCGTGTGTAACAACGGCTGAGCGCGGTCGGCGACGGGGAGTCCGGCGAGGGGAACGGCGGCGACTACCAGTTGTCGAGCGAAGATGAGATTCTTGTAGAGCAAGCCTTTCTCGCAGGCCGAAAAAGCTTCCGCGCTGTCCGGAGTGAATGCCACGAAACCGCTGTCCGGTTTTGCCTTGACATAGCCGGATACGCTCAGATCGCCGGCTCGTTCCAGAATTTCTGCGGCGCATTCCTTTTCGAATCCGCTGCGGCAGTAGAGCAGAACACAGCGGGGATGCTCGGTGTTTATGGTATTCAATCCGAATCTGTTTCTTAATTGCCCCAGGGGTGTTCGAGAAGTTTCTTTTCCCAGTCCAGAGACGATTTCACAATGAACGGCAGGTCGTCGTAGCGGGGCGTCCAGTTGAGCATTTCGTGGATTTTTCCGACCTCCGCCACTAATTGCGGCGGGTCGCCGGGGCGCCGCGGCATTTCTTGCACCGCAATCGGCGTGCCGTTGACGCGATTTACCGCGTCGATGACCTCCCGGACGCTGTAGCCGTGTCCGTAGCCGCAGTTCAGAGTGGCCGAGCCGCCTCCGTTGCGTAAATAGGTCAAGGCTTGAATGTGGGCGTCGGCGAGATCGCTGACATGAATGTAATCGCGTACGCCGGTGCCGTCTTCGGTGGGGTAGTCGGTACCGAAAACGCATAATTTCTCGCGCTTTCCGACCGCCACTTCCGCCGCGACCTTGATCAGCAAGGTCGCGTTGCGCGTCGACTGGCCGATCTTCCCTTCGGGATCCGAGCCGGCCACGTTGAAGTAGCGCAGGATGACGTGCTTGAGGTCCGTCGCGGCTGAGAGGTCCCGAAGCATCCATTCGCTCATCAACTTGGACGCGCCATAAGGGTTGATCGGTGCCGTCGGCGACGATTCGGAGGCATAGGGCTCGTCGGGAATACCGTATACGGCGGCGGTCGAGGAAAAAATGAAATGCTTGACGCCGACATTCCGGGCACACTCGAGCAAATTACGCGTCTTGCAGGTGTTGTTGCCGTAATATTTTAAGGGATCCGATACGGATTCCGGAACGATGGTGTGGGCGGCGAAGTGCAATACCGCTTCGATCTCGTAGTCGCGCAGGATTTGGGAGACCACGTCCGCGTCGCCGGTATCGCCCTCGACGAAATCGCCGTAAAGCACGGCTTCCTTGAACCCGGTGGAGAGATTGTCGAGTACCACCAGGCGTTCCCCCATTTCACCCAGTTGCTTGACCACATGGCTGCCGATATAGCCGGCACCGCCCGTGACTAATACGCCTTTTCTTTCCATATTGTGCTCCTCGTTCAGTGGGTTAATGGAATTACGGTATAGACGCCGTTCCGGGAGCGGCGACCGCCGCCGAACTGCAAACGGCCCGGCGCCGCACGGGCTGTCGCCGTGTTTCGGCGCGACTATCCGTTGCGCGCACGGGGAAGAAACTCCTGGCAAATGAAACGGACGATTTGTTCCGGGTCGTTGATATCAAGTCTGGGTATGTGGGGCATGACCGCCGGTTCGGCGTCCGATGCGATCGCGATGATGGTGTCGTCGCCGGGGAACAAAAGCGGTTTGCCGAGGGCCGGACGGTGCAGCTCGATCTTTGGAATGGGTTCCCGTTTGAAACCTTCCACCAAGATCAAATCCAGCCCGGTCCGATCGAAAAAGGCCAATTCCTCGGACAGACTCGGTTCCCGGATCTCGGGATGTTCCATGATGATGGCGCGGCGACGGGACGAGCTGAGCATGACCGGGTTTGCACCCGCCTTGCGCAATTCGTAGCTGTCCTTGCCGGGATAGTCGATCTCGAAACTGTGGTGACTGTGTTTGACAAGTCCGACGTTAAGCTGCCGCGACCGGAGCAGCGGGATGATCTTCTTCAAAAGAGTCGTTTTGCCGGTGCCACTGAAAGCCGCGAAACCTAGAATCGGCACCTGCGTATCGAAGGCTTTCAGCATTCGGCTGGTTCGGATCGGGCAGTATGCGAAGGGCCGAAGAAGCTCGAGGCGGCTCTAGGAACTCGTCGGACGCCGATCCTAAGGCGAATTTGGCCTGGACCGAAAGGCGTTGGTCGCATCGTCCGTTCCCCTAGGTCGCGCCGTAATAATCTTTGTACCACCTGACGAAATTTGCGATTCCGGTTTCTATCGGCGTTGTCGGTCGATAGTCCACATCACGGATGAGATCGTCCACGTCGGCGTAGGTGTCGGGTACGTCTCCGCTCTGCATGGGAAGCAGATTCTTTTCGGCTTTCCTGCCCAGACATTCTTCCAGAACCTCGATGAAGCGCATGAGTTCGACCGGCTGGTGGTTGCCGATATTGTAAAGGCGATACGGCGCCTTGCTGGTGCCGGCATCCGGGATATCTCCGGTCCAATTCGGATTCGGAGCCGCTATCTTGTCCAGCACCCGAACCACGCCTTCCACGATGTCGTCGATATAGGTGAAGTCGCGCCGGTGATGTCCGTAATTGAAAACGTCTATCGGCTTCCCGGCCAGGATGTTCCGGGTAAACATGAACAAGGCCATGTCCGGGCGGCCCCAGGGGCCGTACACGGTGAAAAAGCGCAAGCCGGTGGTGGGCAAGCCGTAAAGATGGCTATAGGTGTGCGCCATCAGTTCGTTGGCTTTTTTCGTGGCCGCATATAGGCTGACCGGGTGGTCGACATTGTGGTGGACCGAAAACGGCATGGCGGTATTCGCGCCGTAAACGGAGCTGGACGAGGCATAGACCAGGTGTTCGATATCGTGATGCCGGCAGGCTTCCAGGATATTGCAGAAACCCACCAGATTCGCGTCGATATACGCATGGGGATGAGTCAGCGAATATCTCACCCCCGCCTGGGCGGCAAGATTGACTACGCGCTGCGGCCGGTGATCCGCGAATGCTCGGTAAAGCTGGTCGCGGTCTTCCAGCGCGATGCGGACTTCCGTGAAGGCGGACTGGTTTTTCAGCCGGGTGAGCCGGGCCTCCTTTAGACCGACATCGTAATAATCGTTGACATTATCGATACCGATGACCTCGTCCCCGCGCGCCAGGAGTGCCTGAGCCAGCGCTGCGCCTATGAATCCCGCCGTTCCGGTGACCAATACTTTCATTGGCGATGTCCCTGGAAGTTATAAGTAATCATCCACGCTGTCGTGCGGCAATGCATATTTGACATCGAACAGAACACCGTTGGGTTTCGCCAAGGCGCGAATGCCTTCGGCGCCCATGGCTTTGAATTCCCGGTGGGCGACCGCAATGACGACGGCATCGTACTTTCCGGCCGGAAGCTGTTCGACGAGATCGATGCCGTATTCTTCCCGGACTTCCTCGGGGCTCGCCCACGGGTCGTAGACATCGATACTCGAGTCGTAGCTCTCGAGTTCTTTGATGATGTCCGTTACCCGAGTGTTCCGAATGTCCGGGCAATTTTCCTTGAAGGTCAATCCAAGGATGAGGATATTCGCCTGACAGACCGGAAGGCGCTTGCGGGTCATCAGCTTGACCAGGCGGCTGGCGACATATTCGCCCATCCCGTCATTGATGCGGCGTCCGGCCAGGATGATTTCGGGGTGATGGCCTATTTCCTGGGCTTTATGGGTGAGGTAGTAGGGATCGACACCTATACAGTGGCCGCCGACCAGGCCCGGACGAAACGGAAGGAAATTCCATTTGCTTCCGGCGGCTTCCAACACCTCTAGTGTGTTCAAGCCCAACTTGTTGAACAGAATCGCCAGTTCATTGATGAGCGCGATATTCACGTCTCTTTGGGTATTCTCGATGACTTTTGCCGCTTCGGCGACTTTGATGCTGCTGGCTTTGTGCGTGCCGGCCGTGATGATCTTGCGATAGAGTTCGTCGACGAAATCGGCGATCGCCGGGGTCGATCCCGATGTGACCTTCCTGATCGTAGTAACCCGGTGCTCCTTGTCCCCGGGATTGATGCGCTCGGGACTGTAGCCGCAGTAAAAGTCCCGGTTGAAGATCAATCCCGACCGAGCTTCCAGAATCGGTACGCAGACTTCTTCGGTCGCACCGGGATAGACCGTGGACTCATAGATGACGATGTCGTCCTTCGACAAAAGCTTGCCGACGGTTTCGCTGGCTTTTTGAAGAGGCGTCAGATCGGGCCGTTTATGCTCGTCGATAGGTGTCGGGACGGTGATGATATAAACATTGCAGCTCGAGAGATCCGCAGGGTCGGCCGTGTAGCTCAGTCGCTTCACGCTGGAAAGTTCTTCGGCATCGACTTCGAGCGAGCGATCTAGCCCGTCCTTCAATTCCGCGATACGCTGAGCGTTGACGTCCAGACCTACGGTGTCGAAGTGTTTGCCGAATTCTACGGCGAGCGGGAGTCCTACATAGCCCAGTCCGATAATGCCGATCTTTGTGTCTGCGAGCGAGCGCATCATGCCTCCAAATGAGTGAGGAATCTTGGAAATTCAGCGAAAGCTTAGATTAAATTTTTGGTACTTGTGACGATTTGGCCATGGCAGCGCGCGTTTAGTCCCCTGATCGGTCGGCTTTGTGAAGAAGCAATTTCACCAATAAAGAGGACGGGCCGCGACGCCGAAAACGCAATTTCGCTTTTAATTCTAAAGGACGGTCGATGAAGCGGAAAGCTTTTCCTCTGTTTTCCGCGCGTCCATCCGGTGCCATCCGAAACCGGAATGTGGAGCGGCGGGATCGCGGCTCTCATGCCCGGGTTCTGCATTCACGGGCTTGCAGTTCATTCCCATAGGTCTCGGCAGAAGGAAGGCCGATTCGGCACAAGGAAAGTCCTTGCCGAGTTCGCGGGTCGCCTGGAAGGGCTTGGCGACGAAATGCTTAAGTTCTTGAATAAAACCCCAATTTTTTCGCGGGCTTTGCGCAAAAAATGAATGTGTTAAAGTTGTGCCCCGATTACGACCGCCGGCCGATCGAAATTCGGTTTATCGTTTGAGATAAGCCGAACATTGCGGATACAAAGAAGATGTTGGCGCCACTGCGGAAGTGATTCCAAATGATCTCGAGTGCGTCCGTCCCGGGTGACGGTGAACGCACGACAGAAATCCATCCGCAAGGGGGCAGCATAATGAGGAGCAGATTGCTCGATGACGTATCGAGCAGGTCAGCAATGACTTGCCGCTCGAATTTTGTCTTTAACAATCCTCGATATGATTTTTCTTGTTCGAAGCGGAACGGCCGAGTCTTGCCCCGTAGCCATGCCGAAATAAGACAGCTTCGTACGCTCCGGCAGCAATTATCCGACTAACAGTCCGCAAGATTTATGATCCGCGTTTTCCGCCATTATATCTCAAGCATTTACCTGATTATTTTTCTGCTTGACTGCGGCATTTTCTTTTCCGCCTTTTATATGGGAGCGGTGCTACGATTTTTTCCGGATTTCCAAAGCAGTTTTTCGGCTATCGATTTGACCAGTCCCTCGGCTGTTTTCTGCATTTTCATGCTAGCGAGCACTACCGGCATGGGGCTTTATCAGCGGGCGCAGCTGGGTGGCGATGCCGGGCTGCTGCTCCGCGTGCTGGCGAGTTTCATGCTCGGCACGGTTTTGATGGGGCTGGTTTTTTATGCGATTCCGGCGATTTTCGTGGGGCGAGGCGTTTTAGGCTACGCCTTGCTGTCGGCCTTGGCTCTCACGCTGTTTTCGCGGTTTATGTTCTTGAAGTTCGTGGACCGGCAAGAGCTCAGGCGGCGGGTGCTGGTTTTAGGTGCGGGTTGCAATGCCAACATGATCCAGGAGTTCGAGAACAGAGCGTCCAACCCGAGCTTCAGCGTCATCGGTTTCGTGCAGATGGGCGGAGACGTCTGCCGGATAGAGTCTCACCGCCTGTGCAATTTGGAGATGCCCCTCAACGAGTACGCCAATCTGCATGACGTCGACGAAATTGTGGTCGCTCCGGATGATCGCCGCGGAGGGCTGGCGGTCGACGAGATCTTGGACTGCAAGATGAACGGCCTCGAAGTCGTGGACCTCTTGCACTTTTTCGAGCGCGAAGGGGGGCTGATTCGAGTCGACTGTCTGCATCCCAGTTGGCTGGTCTTTTCCGACGGATTTCGCTATAGCGGCTTCCAGCAGCTGTCGAAACGGTCTTTCGATGTGGTCGCTAGCCTCGCCCTGCTGGCCGTAAGCTGGCCCGTCATGCTGCTGACCGCGCTGGCGATCCTGATCGAGAGCGGTTGGCGGGCGCCGGTGCTTTACCGCCAGGTGCGGGTTGGCAAGAACTGGCGGTTGTTCAAGGTAATCAAGTTCCGCAGCATGCGCACAGATGCCGAGAAGGACGGCCGAGCGCGCTGGGCGACAAAGGACGACGATCGCGTGACGCGGGTGGGGCGGTTCATTCGAAAAACCCGCATCGATGAATTGCCGCAGTTGTTTAATGTTCTGAAAGGTGAAATGAGCTTTGTCGGTCCGCGTCCGGAACGGCCCGAATTCGTCGAAAAATTCGCGGAATCCATACCTTATTATTCCGAGCGCCATCGGGTGAAGCCCGGCATTACCGGCTGGGCGCAGCTGTGTTATCCCTATGGATCAAGTTATGAGGATGCCATCGAGAAACTGCAGTTCGACTTATATTACGTCAAGAACTACAGTCTATTTCTCGATTTTCTCATCATGTTACAGACCATCGAAGTGGTTGTTTGGGGAAAGGGCGCTCGCTGAAGTCCTGCGTGTGAATTCCCATTCCCGGGTTGTCCCGGTTATGCTGATGAGCGTCAGCGGTTTCGTTTAACACAGAGGACGCATGACTGTCGGCGCCGTCAGCTATCTGGCAGGTTTCTTCGCCTATCTTTTTTTGAGCGCCTTGCTGCTGGTCAGTTGGCGCGGCAACCTCATCGGGCGTTCGCTGATTCTGGCGTCGGCCGTGACCATGATCTGGTGCGCCGTTTTAGCGCTGCAGGAGACTTACCTCTTCTTTTCGGTCGCTTTCATATGGTCGATCGAAATCGTCAGGACTTATGTCTGGCTGCTGTTTCTCGGCAAGCTGTTCAGCCCGCTCAAGGATACCGGTACCGGCCCGCGTTCGACGACCGCGAAATCGATTAACCGGGGTGTTCATCTAGCGGTAGGTGTTCAGACAACTTATGTCTGGATTTCGCCGCTCTTGGAAGAATCTTTTCCGGATGTGTTCCGGCCCGCCTTTCAGTTGTGCGGCCATGTCCTTCTGGCCTTGATCGGTTTGGTCTTGGTCGAGCAATATTTCCGCAACATTCGCACCGATCTCCGGTGGCGGGTCAAATTCCTCTGTTTCGCTTTGGGCGGGATGTTCGCCTACGATTTTTATCTTTACTCGGACGCCTTGCTGTTCCAGCGCATCAATGCGGAGCTATGGGTGGCGCGGGGCGCCGTCTCGGCTCTGCTGCCGCCCCTCTTCATCGTTTCCGCCGCCCGCAACCCGCAGTGGTCGGTGGACGTATTCGTTTCCCGCCAGGTGGTCTTTCATTCCGTGACCTTGCTCGGGGCCGGCGTTTACTTGCTGCTCATGGCGACCGCCGGCTATTACATCAAGACCTACGGCGGAGAATGGGGTGCCATCGCGCAGATCGTTTTTCTGGTCGGGGCTTTCTTGTTGCTTGCCCTACTGCTTTTTTCGGGCCAGATGCGGGCGCACATAAGAGTATTCCTGAACAAAAATTTCTTTAACTATGCTTATGATTACCGGGAGGAGTGGCTTCGCATCATCACGACGCTCTCGGATACCGGTTCCGGATTACCGCTCGAAGAACGCGTGATCGTAGCCTTGGGTCAGGCCGTCGAGAGCCCGAGCGGCGTACTTTGGGTACGCGCTTCGAATGGACATTTCGTGTGGCGCGCCAGCTTTGGAGAGCCCAAGCTCGATGTTCCGTTAATCGATCGCGGCGATGTCGTTGTCCGTTACATGGAAGACAAGGCGTGGATCGTCAATTTGCCCGAAATGTTGGTGATGCCGGAGGCCTATGACGGACTGAGCTGGCCGGGATGGGTCGAGTCCGCGTCCGACGCCTGGCTGCTGGTGCCTTTGTTTCAGCAGAAACAACAGATGTTGGGGCTGATGCTGCTGACCCGTCCACGCACCCCGATACACTGGAATTGGGAGGTCATAGATTTATTGAAGACCTCCGGCCGTTTGGCGGCGAGTTATCTGGCGCTCGAGGATGCCGGTCGTGCCCTGGCCGAAGCTCGGCAGTTCGAGGGTTTCAATCGGCTCTCCGCATTCATCATTCACGATTTGAAAAACCTAATCGCACAACTAAGCTTGGTGGTGCGGAATGCGGAGCGCCATCACAATAATCCCGAATTTATGCGAGATGCCATCAAAACGGTGGACCATGCGGTCGGGAAGATGAGCCGCCTGATGTCCCAATTGAAGAATTCCGGCTCGGTACAATCGGAACGGGTGATTGACCTCGGGGAGCTTGTTGGGGAAGTATTAGCGTCGCGAAAGGTGCAGGCGCCGATTCCTACCTGTGATATGTTTAGGCAGCGAATTTTGGTCAGGGCCAATCGCGATCGCCTGGCGTCTTCGTTCGAGCACATTATCCAGAACGCTCAGGATGCCGCCGGCAAAAACGGCCGCGTGCGTGTCCGAATGAGGCTGGATCAGAACGGACATGCCGAGGTTGAGATCGAGGACAACGGACAGGGCATGGATGAGGAATTTATTCGTACTCGCCTGTTCAAGCCTTTCGAAACAACGAAGGGAGTAACCGGAATGGGCATAGGCGCGTACGAGAGCCGCGAATACATACGGTCTCTGGGAGGAGACCTCAGCGTGAGAAGCGAACCGGGGGAGCGCACGTTGTTCTGCTTCTCGATCCCTATCGTCACCAATTCCGACGAGCTTGCGTTAAATGAGGTGAATTCCGCTTGAGCGAGCAAACGTTGCTGATCGTCGAAGACGATCCTGGACTGCAGAGCCAACTCCGCTGGAGCTTCGAGCAATACAAGGTTTTGATGGCGGATGACCGCGACTCGGCGATCGCGGCGGTCAAACGCAATCAGCCGGCCGTGGTTACGCTCGATCTCGGATTGCCGCCGGACCCGGGCGGCGTGAGCGAAGGTTTCACGGTACTCAGCGAGATTTTATCGATAGCACCGACAACCAAGGTCATCGTCATTACCGGTAACGATGATCAGATCAACCCGGTCAAGTCGGTCGGGCTCGGTGCCTACGATTTCTATCAAAAGCCGATCGATCCGGAAACTCTCTCCTTCGTGGTGGAGCGGGCCTTCCGTCTTTACGGTCTCGAGGAAGAAAATCGGCAGTTCCGGCGCATGCACATCAGCAACCCTCTGGACGGCGTTATCGCCGCCAGTCCGGAAATGCACGAAGTTTGCCGCATGATCGAGCGATTGGCGCCTACCGACATTACCGTATTGCTGTTGGGCGAGAGCGGCACCGGCAAGGAGGTGCTTGCGCGTGCGCTACACACGCTGAGCCCCCGTTCGAAAAAGCCCTTTATCGCCGTCAATGCCGCCGCCATTCCGGACAGTTTGCTGGAAAGCGAGCTGTTCGGTTTCGAGAAAGGTGCGTATACCGGTGCGACACAACAAACCAAGGGCAAGTTCGAGCTGGCCGACGGCGGAACCTTCTTTCTCGATGAAATAGGAGACATTCCGCTTTCGCTGCAGCCGAAGTTGTTGCGCGTTCTCCAGGAGCGAGTCGTCGAACGGGTCGGAGGCCGGCAGCCGATCAAGGTCGATGTTCGTTTGATCTGCGCGACCCACCAAAATCTCTCCAAGCTGATCAGTGAAGGAAAGTTCAGAGAGGATCTCTATTTCCGCATCAACGAAATGATCATCAATATCCCGCCGCTCAGGGAGAGAACCGGGGACGTAGCGGTATTGGCCCGCGCTTTCCTGGATAAGTTCGCGCAGCAAATGCGCCGGGCGAATATTCTCGGTTTCAGCGAGGGAGCGCTGTCGGCCATGGAAGCTTATCACTGGCCGGGAAACGTTCGGGAACTTGAGCATAAGGTCAAGAGAGCCGTGGTGATGGCCTCGGGACCGCTGATCGAGGCCAAGGACATGGAGCTTGCGCCGGGCGAGTTCAAGCGGCGCTTATGGAGCTTGCGCGAAGCACGCGACATGGCCGAGCGTCAAGCGATTTGCGCCGCGCTCAGCGAAGCCGGCGAAAATGTCACCAAGGCGGCCGAAATACTGGAGATTACGCGTCCGACGCTTTACGCGCTGTTGAGCAAGTTCAATCTTAAAATTTAGAGGGATAACTATGGTGCGGATTTTAAAAGCGCTTCTCTTGGCAGTGTCGTTCATCGCTCACGAGCGGGCCGGAGCCGACCAGGACCTGCTCGAGCAGGCTCGGGATTATCTCCACAAGGGCGAGCCGAAGGCGGCGGTCATTCAATTGAAGAACCTACTTCAGGGCAACCCCGAAAACGCCGACGCCCGAGTATTGATCGGGGAGAGCTATCTCATGTTGGGCGACGGACCTTCGGCGGCAAAAGAGCTGGAAAAGGCTAGAGATCTCGGAGTGTCCAGGGACAGGTGGATGGTTCCTTTGGCGCGTGCCTATTTGTTGCAGGCTAAGCCGAAGACCATTCTCGAGCAGATCGAGCCGGAAGACGATTTGGCCGAGACGATGCGCGCTCAAGTTTACGGCATTCGGGGACTCGCCCACATTTCACTGAACCAGCCCGAGCAGGCGAGGGAAAGCTTCGATGCGGCGCTGAAGCTCGACTCGAATGCGAGCGATGCGCTGCTCGGACTTGCCATGTTGGAGATTCAGAACAAGCAGTTCAAGAAGGCGATCGAATATGCCGCTCAGGCGGTTGCCGCTGATGCAAAGAGCGTGAGCGCATGGGTGATCCTGGGGGAAACCAGGCGTCTGGACGGCGATCTCGCGGGTTCGGCCGAAGCCTTCACCAAGGCGCTCGAGATTCAGCCGTTTGATGTGCGGGCTCGGCTCGGACGGGCTGCCGTCTTTCTCGCTACGGGCAAGACGGAGGATGCTCAAAAGGACGTCGACGAAGTACAAAAGAACGTGGGAGAAGTGCCGCTGGCCTTATACCTTCATGCGGTCATCGCCTTTCAGAAGAAAGAGTTTCAAGAAGCCGAAGACGCGTTGCTCAAAGTCACCAGTGCGCTTCCGAACCATCTGTCCAGCCGGTTGCTTTTGGGTACGATTGCTTATCAACAAGGGAAATACGAGTCGGCGGAAAACAATCTCGCACAATACCTCGGAACCTTCCCCAAGCATTTACCCGCAGCGAAGCTGCTGGCCGCGACACGGATGAAATTGGGCCGGCCACATGATGCCGTGGAGCTTTTGAAAGGATTCGAAGATCAGGCATCCGACGATCCGCAATATCTCGCCCTCCTCGGCAGTGCCTATCTTCAGGAGAAAAAATACGACTCGGCGACCGAGTATCTGAATCGGGCTTCCGAACTCGCCCCCGAGGAGGGATCGGTCAAGGCTCAATTGGCCCTGGGGCGCATCGGGTCGGGACAGATGGACCAGGCGGTGGACGATCTCAAGTCCGCCGTGGAACTGGATCAGAATCTGATGCAGGCGGACGTCATGCTGATCCTTACCCTGATCCACCAGAAAAAAACGGATGAGGCGATCGAAGCGGCCCAAAAAATGAGGAGCAAAATGCCCGGCGACCCGATGCCGGAGAATTTGATCGGCGCCGCCTACATGGCCAAGGGCGATACGGGGAAAGCGCGCGAGCACTGGACGTCGGCTCTGAAGCTGAAACCGGACTATACGACCGCAGCGCTTAACCTGGCGAAACTTGAACTGAGCGGCAACAATCCCGAGTCCGCGGTTGGGTACTATCAACAGGTCCTTCAGCGCGACTCCAAAAATCTGGCGGCGCACCTCGGCCTTGCCCAGATCGCCGAGACGCGCAAGGACTATGAGAGCATGGAAAAATATCTGAAGGAAGCGCGTGAGAAAAATCCCAAGGCGTTGCAGCCCGCGGTAATGCTTTCCCGCTACCTTCTGGCACGTGGCAAGGCCTTGCAGGCGCTGGAAGTTGCGCGCGATGCCGAGAACCATCATCACGATCACCCGCTGGCACTTCAAAGCCTGGCTTTGGCTCAATCGGCCAATGGCGAAGGAGCCAGCGCGATAACGACGTTCAAGAAACTGGTGAGCAAGGTTCCGAATAATCCGGAGTACCGCCATCAGCTTGCCCAGGTCCTTTATACAAAAGGCGAAAAGCAGGCGGCCAAGGCCGAGTGGGAAAGTGCTTTGAAGCATTCGCCCGATTATGTGCCGGCTCTCCTGGCCCAGGCGGAACTGCATGTGCAGGAGAAAAAGTTTCGGGAAGCGCTGAAATTAGCGGAGACAATAAAAACCAAGCACCCGAAATCGCCGCTAGGTGATCAGCTGGAAGGCGATGTTCAATTTGCTCAAAATTTGTTCAAGGAAGCGCTCCCCGCATATGAAAAGGCCTTTCAGTCGGCCCCGAGTCCAGTCTTGGCGCGGCGTCTATTTCAAACACGACGTGCCTTGGGAAAAGATCAGGAAGCTTTTGACGGGCTGAATCAATGGCTGCAATCGGCGCAAGACGATCTCGAGTCTTGGGTGCTGTTGGCCATGGCGCATCAGGAGGGCGGCAGACAGAAGGAAGCCTTGGAGGCTTACGAGAAAGCTCAAAAGCTGAAGCCCGACAATACCGTCGTGCAAAACAATCTGGCTTGGCTGTATCAAGAGGTGGGAAGTGCAAAGGCGTTGCCCTTGGCCGAACAATTACTGCCTGCCTCGGAGAATCATCCGGAAGTCATGGATACGATCGGCTGGATTTTCGTGCAGAACGGAAAATACGAGAAAGGAGTGAACCTCTTGCGGGATGCGGCCGTACATGCGCCCCATCTGGTGCAAATTCGCATTCATCTGGCCGAGGCCTTGGCTAAGTCGGGACGCAAGGACGAAGCTCGCAAGGAGCTGGAACGCCTATTGAAGGAAAAGAAAAATTTTGCCGACCGGGATAAGGCGGAAACCTTGCTCAAGGGGCTCTAGGTCCGCTGCCGATCGGATCCCTGTCCTTCGGCTCGAGTGTTTTATACCAGGTCCGGACGCGGGGCGAAAACCAAATTCCACTCTTTAACTTTTGAAGGAAAACAGCGTAAAGTGGCTCAGCCGATGCAAAAAAAACTATTGAAAACGATGCTCTTCGTGTTCATTCTTGGCGTCCCTTTTTGGGCTCATGCCGCGAAGAAGGCCTACGTCACCGACCGACTCGAAGTTCAAATGCGCTCGGGCAAGAGCTTGCAACATAAGATCATAAAATCGGTTCCCTCGGGTACCGAGCTGACTGTACTCGAACGAAACGCGCAGTCGGGTTATTCCTTCGTCCGGCTGAATAGCGGAGAGGAGGGCTGGATACTCACCCGATACCTTTCGGACGAGCCGGTCGCGCTCAACCAGCTCGACGAGATCGCGAAAAAACTCGATGCGGCTTTAGAGGAGAACAAACGCCTGAAAGCGGATTTGGCGAGTTCCGAGTCGGGCAGACTGAGTACCGACAAGACGGCCCAACAGCTTCAAGCCGAGGCCACTCGGCTGAATACGGAATTGATGTCAGTCCGCCAGGCCTCTGCCAATGTCCTGCAAATTCAGTCCGAGCGCGACCAGCTACGGGAAAGCGTCATCAGCCTGGAAAGGGAGTTGGATACGCTTCGCCGCGAAAAGCAGGCTCTGGACGCGGATCATCGCCAGGACTGGTTTATGATCGGAGCCGGCGTTCTGTTTGGGGGGGTCGTGCTGGGTGTGGTTCTGCCGCGCATGTCCTGGCGCAAGAAAAGCGGTTGGGGTTCATTTTAGCTATCCCGATGAATGATGTTGGATAGAACGGTTAAAAAAGGGGATATGATCGTCATCCGCTATGAAGGACCGAAGGAGGCCCCGGCATGCGTGAGATGCTTTCCCCGACCTCCGCAGTCATGGACAAGAGATGGGCGAACGACGTGACGCTCATCACCGACGGGCGCTTCTGCGGCGGGACTCATGGTTTCGTGGTCGGCCACATTACCCGCGGGCCTCATGTGGGCGGACCTTTGGCAATCGTACGGGACGGCGATACGATAAGCATCGAGCCGAGCGCCGTGAAATCAGCTTGCATCTCGGAGAAGACGAGATTGCCTCGCGGCTCGCATTCAAGCAACAGCCCAAGCCACCCTATACGAAGGGGTGCTCGCCGAGTATGCTAAGCTCTATCTTCCGCCTTCCAAGGCGCGCTAACCAATTCGAATCTGGAGGGTATTTAAGGCCGTGTCCCGGGCTATTCCGGAAACGCTGGAAATGATAGGGGCGCTCATCGAGCGTCCCTCGATCAGCTGCACAGATTCCCGCTATGACCAGAGCAATCTGCCGGTCATCAATCTTCTGGCGGAGTGGCTGGACGGTCTCGGCTTTTCGGTCGAAGTCCGTGATGTCGGAAACCGCAAGGCCAATCTGATCGCAAGCCTCGGCAGTCGCGACGATCCCTCCGGCCTGGTGCTGTCCGGTCATACCGATACGGTTCCTTGTGATCCTGACCTATGGTCCTCGGACCCTTTTAAGGCCGTCCAGAGGGACGGTCGCATTTACGGCCTGGGCAGTGCCGACATGAAGTCCTTTTTTGCGCTGGCCTTGGAGGCCGCAAGCCATCTCGACGGCAAGAAGCTCAAGCATCCATTGATGATTCTGGCCACGGCCGACGAAGAAAGCTCGATGGCCGGCGTGAAATCCCTGGTGGCCGATCATGCCAAGCTCGGCCGATACGCCGTCATCGGAGAGCCGACCGGCCTCAGGCCGATTCGCATGCACAAGGGCATCATGCTCGAGTCTATCGTGGTGAAAGGCAAATCCGGACATTCCAGCGATCCGTCGCTAGGGGCGAATGCCATCGAGGGTATGCATGCCGTACTCTCGGAATTGCTGGCGTTTCGCGACGAGCTCAAGGCGCAGCACCGCAACCCTGCGTTCAGGGTGGATTACCCGACGTTGAATCTCGGTTCGATCCACGGCGGAGACAATCCCAATCGCATTTGCGGCCACTGTGAAACCCAGATCGACATTCGCCCGTTGCCGGGAATGGCGCTGGAGGAGTTGCACGATCGCTTGGTGCAGCGGTTGGAACCCGTGTTGGCCCGAGTGCAGGGACTTTCCCTGGACGTGCGCCGCGTTTTCGAGGGGGTGCCGCCGTTCGAGAGTGCCGCCGACGGCGAAATCGTCCGCTGCTGCGAGGCGTTGAGCGGCTGTAGTTCCGGCGCCGTTGCTTTCGGCACCGAAGCGCCTTTCTTGAAGCAATTGGGATTACAGACCGTCGTCATGGGACCTGGGCATATCGAACAGGCCCATCAACCCGACGAATATCTTCCGCTCGAACATATCCGCTCGGGGACCGGAATCCTGAGCCGGCTAATCGAACGATTCTGTATTCGGCCCGCCACCTGAACGAGAAATGCTTTCGTCGACCTCCACTGAAGGCTTCGTTCGCTGGTTTCGCGATTCGTCGCCTTATATTCACGCCCACCGGGGTAAAACCTTCGTCGTGTCGTTCGGCGGCGAGGCCGTTGCCGACAGTGGATTTCCCAATGCGATTCACGATTTCGCCATGCTCAACGGCCTCGGGGTGCGCTTGGTCCTGGTGCATGGCATTCGCCCCCAGATCGATGCCCGCCTCAGATTTCACGGCATCGAGGCGCGTTATCATCAAGGACTTCGCATCACCGACGAGACCGCGCTCGAATGCGTGAAGGAGGCCGCGGGTACCGTTCGAGTGGAAATCGAAGCCTTGCTGTCGCAAGGTCTCGCCAATTCGCCGATGTCCGGCGTGCGCATCCGGGTGGCTTCGGGAAATTTCGTTGCGGCCAAGCCGGTGGGCGTTCGGAACGGCGTGGATTTCCAGCATACCGGCGAGGTCAGGCGCATCGATGTCGATGGGATACGCGGCGCCCTGGACCGGGGCGACATCGTGCTGCTTTCGGCGATCGGTTATTCGCCTACCGGCGAGGTCTTCAACCTCAGCGCGGAACAGGTGGCCACTGC
The DNA here is from genome assembly GCF_003584645.1 of Methylocaldum marinum. Taxonomy (GTDB): domain Bacteria; phylum Pseudomonadota; class Gammaproteobacteria; order Methylococcales; family Methylococcaceae; genus Methylocaldum; species Methylocaldum marinum. Next base: position 2,603,724 of record NZ_AP017928.1, on the reverse strand, counting down.
CGCCGCGATCGCTCTTCGGGCCGACAAACTGGTGCTGTTGACCGAACAGGACTGCAATAACGGTTCGGACGGCAAGCTCATCCGCCAGCTTACGACCGGAGAGGCCGAAGCTTTGCTGAAAGATGAGGGTGCATTAACCAGCGAGGAGCTCATCCCGCATCTTAAGGCCGCCGTCAGGGCCTGTCGCGAGGGCGTGCAGCGCGCCCATCTGATCAATCGCCGCATCGACGGCGCCGTGTTGCTGGAATTGTTCACCCGGGACGGTATCGGGACGCTCATCAGCCGGACGCCATTCGAAACCATGCGTCCGGCTCAGGTGCAGGACGTTACGGGAGTGCTGGATCTGATCGCGCCGCTGGAACAAGCCGGCATCCTGGTCCCGCGTTCCCGCGAACGCCTGGAAACCGATATCGGCGATTTCGTGGTGATAGAACGGGACGGGCTCATCATCGGCTGCGCCGCCCTCCACGTCTTTAAAGAAGAACGGATGGGCGAATTGGCCTGCCTCGCGCTACACAACGACTATCGCGGCGGAAAGCGGGGCGAGCGTCTGCTCGAGTATCTGGAAGCCAAGGCGCGTACCCTGCACGCGGAACGGCTGTTCGTGCTGACCACCCAAACCTCGCACTGGTTCCGGGAGCGCGGCTTCGAGCCGGCGACTACCGACGACTTGCCCAAGGCTCGCCGGGCATCTTATAACGCCCAGCGCGGCTCCAAGGTTCTGATCAAACCACTCAAGCATCCGCAAGGCTGAGATCAGGCCGTTCGGACGTTTCCCGCCCCGGCTTATTTCTCGCGGATCAGGTCGTAGATATTGAGGTAATCCTGCCCCGGATTCTTCCACGAGTAATCGTAGCGCATGGCGTTTTTCATCAGTTCCCGGAAGTGCTCGGGATAGTCGTAATAACAGCTCAGCGCCCGGCCTAGCGCCGATTCCAGCCCGCTGTAGTCGTAATCCTTGAAGACATAGCCGTTGCGTTCGTGCAGCGGCTTGTAGGAATAATCCTTGTCGAATACCGTGTCGGCCAGGCCGCCGACCTCGCGCACCACGGGTATGGTGCCGTAACGCATGGCGATCAGCTGGGTCAGGCCGCAGGGTTCGAACTGGCTGGGCACCAGCATGATGTCGGCGCCGGCATAGATGAGGTGAGACAGTTCTTCGTTGAAACCGATTTCGATGTGGCAATCGGGGTTGTCGTTCAGCTGATGCTTGAGGCTCCAAAAATAGCTGTTGATCTGTCCGTTCGGGCTGGAACCGAGCAGCACGAACTGGCCGCGCCGGTAAAGAGTATAAAAGATGGCGTGGCGGATGAGTTCCAGACCCTTTTGAGGGTCGAGGCGGCCGACGAAAGCGACGATGGGTTTTTCATTGTCGGCGATCATCAAGCGGCCCCGCAGCGCCTTCTTGTTCTTGTATTTTTCGTCGATATGGTCGACCCCGTAGCGGTGCGGGATGTGATGGTCGATTTCCGGGTTCCACATGTTGTAGTCGATGCCATTGACGACACCGCCGTATTTGACATGGTGAATATGCAGCGTGGGTTCCAGCCCGAAGCCCTGCCCCTGATCCTTGGCCTCGCTGGCGTGGCGCGGGGAAACGGTCGTGACGAAATTGGAATACACCACACCGGCTTTCATCAGGTTGAGCGCATGCGGATTGAAGTTGTCGCGCAGGCGGTCGTAATGAAAATAGTACTCGGGCCGGTTGAGGCCGGTCGCCTGGAGTACTTGCGCGCCGGTTACGCCTTGATGCTTGAAATTGTGGATGGTAAAGCACACCCGTGGATGGGTCATGCCCAGGAACTTGTAGATCTCGAACAAAAATACCGGGGCCAGAGCCGTCTGCCAGTCGTGGCAATGGATGATTTCGGGATTCTTGCCGGATTTCCAGAGAAACTCCATGGCCGCACGGGTAAAGAAGGCGAAGCGTAGCACGTCGTCGTTGAAGCCGTAGATACAGCCGCGGCTGAAGAAATTGTCGCTGGAATGCGGTTCGATGAAGAAGCATTTGCGGCCGTGCACGAAACCGAAATAGACGGTGCAATGAATGGCGCCGCCGTACCAGGGTACCCACAAATCCTTATAGGTTTCGCAAAGGCCCCAGATATGGTCGTAACGCAGGCAATCGTACTTCGGCAGGATGATCTCGACGTGATTGCCGCGGATTTCCAGTTCGTTGCTGATCCCGAACACGACATCGGCAAGGCCGCCGACCTTGGCGACCGGTGCGAGTTCCGGGGTGATTTGCACGATAAACATCGATGGAATGCTCGAAACAGGGTGTTGTGGCGGCTGGTCCCGCTCGGGTTGGACCGGAGCCCGATCCATGACCTGCGGTTCCGGTTCCGCCGGGACGGATTCCGGCTCGGGCGTGGGCACTGCTTCCAGAGACTCCGTGTTTTCCATTACGGGCTCGGGCAGGGGTTCGGGTGCCTTAGAAGGTGTTTGCTCGAGTGGCTCCGGGGTTTCGGCGAACTTCGGCTCCACCATAGGCGAAACCTCCGGGGCTGCATCCGGTGCGGAAACTGTTTCGTCGCTGCCCGCGGATTCCTCAAAATATCGTGGCGATGCTTCGGTTTCGGTCGGCTCCGAGGGCGGTTCGCTGGAAACGGTTACGGTCGGCTGTGTTTGACTCGAACCGGCGAATTCCGTGTCGGACGGAGCCATGTCCGGTTGGACGGTTTCTGGCTTTTCTCCTGAAAATTGGGGCGGGATGTTTGCGGGGGGAGTTTCCGCCGTCACTGTGTCCGCAACGCTCTGCTTTTCCGGTTTGTTTCGAACAGTTTTTGCGGACGCCTCTGCCTTGGACCTGGCGGTCGGCTTCGCCCGAGCTGCCGTGGTTTCGGAGCGGGAGCGTACATTCGAAGCTTTGGAGTCGGCAGCCTTGGCGCCGGATTTCTTTACTGCTGCCGGTGTTTTTGCGGCTTTTTCAGTATTTCCCTTCTTTTTCGACTTGGCGGGTGTTGTTTTTTTCTCTTGAGGCGGGAGCTTCTGCGTCATGAGCTTGCGTCCGGTTGCTTAACATGAACTCGACGAGGCTAGTTTAAGCGATCCAATGTTTCGAAAAAAACGCCATGTGAGTTCAGGTCGGAAATTAGCCAATTTATCGGATGATCCATGCGCCGGGACATCGAATATGACGAACATGGCGTATTGCATGGCAGACCGGCGTAAATCGGTTCGGGCGGCGTTTTCGCCGGTCGACAAACATGTGTCGTGATGGGGCGGCTCGTTATTGTGTCACGAGTATCCGTCCCATGCCCGGCGTCAACTCGAACTGGAATGGCGTAGGCAAGTAGTCCAGGGGCCATTCCGGCGAGACGTCGAGCAGCGGCGGTTCGCTTTGGACAAGATGGTAAAGATTGTCGGCGAAAAAGTTCTGCCGGTTCCAAGGATCTTTATTCAGTATGATCAAAGCCTCGTTGCGCTCGCGGTTTGCGGATTTCCGCATCAGCAGGATCTCGGGATTGGCATGTTCGAGCACCTGGGTGGCGCTTTCCTCATCGAATACCGGATGGACGCTTTTGATCCGGTTGATTTGCTTGATATAGCCGGTCAAATCGATATCCGTGTTTTCCCAGTCGTCTGGCGTGGTTTCGACCACATGCAACGGCTTCTGGAAACCGAATTCGAAGCCCATGGGTATCATCACGCCGGCGGAAAACAGCGCTGTGAAGAAATAACGCTGTCTTACCGCGTCGACATTCCGGTTGAACTCCGCGAAAGCACGCACGGTATCGTGGCTCTCGGGGAAGCTGATGGACGGTACGATTTCGCGCGTGAGCCGATACTGGTCCAACAGCCACGGATTCGAAAAATCCCACCATTTCGAGCTATTGAAGATAAAGTCGAAACCGGCTTGCGCGGTTTCCCGGGTCTGCTCGGCACTGCAACCCAGGGTTTCCGCAAGGAATACGGTCTCCGGATGGGTCCGTTTGGTTTCTTCGATGAGCCGCGCCCAGAAACGCCCGGGGAGCTGATACGCCGCATCGCAGCGTAATCCTTTGAAGCCCAGGCCGAGCAGGTACTCGACGATTTCGCGGCAATACCGGTAAAGGCCTTCCGGGTCCGAGGTATGCTGATGATCGAATTGGGCAAGATCACGCCAGACGACTTTCTCGCCTTCGTGCAGACAGTACGGGTGGGCGATGCGCCGGCCTTGCTTGACGAACCACTCGGGATGCTGTTTGAGCAATGGAGAGTCGTAGGCGCAATGATTGATCACCAGGTCGACGATCATGCCGAGCCCGAGGCCTTCGGCGCAACTGACGACCGCGCGTAGCTGGTCCTCGGGAGATTTGGGCGAGCGGGGTTTCAACAGCCACGAGTCGATTTGAAAATAGTCCTTGATCGAATAAAGGCTGCGGGAACGTCCGAGCTTTTGCACGGGATTGACGAAGATCCAGTCGAACCCCATGTCCGCCGCTCTTTCCAGATGCGGCTGCCAACGGTGAAAAGGACCCGCGAGCCGCGGGAACAGGTTGTAAATTTTCATGAGCCTCGGAGAGTCAATCGGCGTGAAATAAGGTGGCTGGCCGGGAAACGGTGCCGTACCCAATCAAATAGACCGTTACGAATACGGCCGGGTTCATCTCTTCTTCCCGGAAGCTGGTCCGCCGGGGTCCTCGAATGGCGATTGCCGAGCGGCGAGAAAGGTGTCAACGCGCATCGTAGCTCAATCGATGGATCCAGGCATCTTGCAGGAACAGGGGTGCCGATGGGCATCCCTGTTCCTGTCTTGCCCGATTTGGGTATGGACGGGAAGATTCAGCGTCAGACCATGGTGCGGACGATCTTGAATGCCTCTCGGAAATCGTAAAAAACGGGTTCCTTCTGGGTCAGGAGAGATCGGAGCAAATGCTGCTGAAGCTTGTACTTGTAGTCGCCGACCGCCAATGCACCGATACCGACGGCGCCGGGCGAATTGACCGCGTGCTTTAGTGGAACACCTAGGTCGGCACGCTTAACGCCCTCGATCCCCAAAGGCGGAACCGCATTTACATCGGCTGCAACCTTGAGTTGATGCGCCTCCGCCAAGGTGCTGGCTTTCAGAACCTGAACCCCGGCCTTGGCTGTGCAGAACACGATGTCCGCCTTATGCAGCAAATGTGCCTTGTCGGCTTCCGATGCCGCGCACGTGCCGTCCAGCCGGGTTTCGAACAGTCGTCCGTAGGTATCGGCTTTTTCCAGAGCGTTGTCCAGCGAAGCGTGATCGACGATAGTCGTTTCCGCGCCGCATAAAGCGGCGATAACCCCGGTGGCGATACCGACCGGTCCGGTACCGCCGAACACCACGGCATTACACCCTTCCAATTCCATGCCGTGTTTTTCCTTGAGCTGTTTTTCAGCGACTGCAACCAGGGCCGCCGCCGTGGTATAGCCGCCGCTGGGGTCTGCCAGCACGGAAAACTGGAATGGCGGCACCATCGCCTGCCGGGCAGCCTCAAGCATCTTCACGGCCAAATCGATATCGCGTCCGCCGATGAACATACCCGTCTTTTTCACGCCTTCCGGCCCGCGCGAAAAGATGGCGTCCTGAGTCAGGCCGTTGATTTCCTCCAGCTTCACGCTATTAAGCGGAATAATTACCTCGAAATCGGCATCGACCGCCATATTGATGTCGAACGGGCTGTTATGCGGCATCGGATCGAGCATGTATAGAACACTGCGCTTGGACATGTCTTGATTTCTCTATTTTCTTAATAAAACAGTATTTAGCCGGAGGCTATTCGTAGTTGGTCTTTGTCAGGGAAAAGCCGGGATCGGCGACGTTTCCTCTCGGGGCTCCAAGTTTCGTGCTGATTTCCGGCCGGGAGGAAATGTCCGGCGGTGGCAATGGCCGGTCGGCTCTGGCGCCATCAGTTCACCCCGGAAGCCGTAACTCAATGATTTTAAGGTAATTAGTGCACCTTAAAGCTTCTTGGCGTATTCGCGCGCCACTTCGAATGCGTCGTTGTAATCGAGGAATACCGGCTTGTCCGCTTGCCGGAGCTGAAAACGCATTCTATTCAGGAGTTTATGCTGTGTCTGGTATTTGACGTTGCCGATAGCCAAGGCTCCCACGCCGACCGCGCCGCTCTTTGAGCCCACGATTTCCGTGCCTTTGTGGTGAGCATCGAGACCTGCGATTCCCGAGGGAGGAACCGCATTGACATCGGCCGCGACTTTCAGCTGCGGCGCCGAGGCGACCAATTCCGCGCTCAGCACTTCGATTCCGGCCGCGGCGGTGGCGAATACGACGTCCGCGGTCTTGATCAGGTCCGGTTTATTGGCATCGGCGTCGCCTTGAATTTTGGTCTCGCCGTTACCGAATTCGGCATTGCACAGCTCCGCGATCTTCTGGGATCTTTCCAGTTGGCGACCGATTATTTTTACATTGGCTCCGGCTTTGGCCGCCAACACCGCGGCGATCTGCCCGACCGGTCCGGTGCCTCCCAGAGCGAGTACGTTCTTGCCCTCCAAGCCGGTCTGATGGCGCTTTTCGAGTTCCCGTTCCACCATGGCGACCATGGCGGCAGCCGTTGTAAAAGCTCCGCTCGGATCGGCAAATACGGAGATTACGAAGGGTGGAACCATGGCCGCCCTGGCGGTGCGGAGCATGTCCATGGCCAATTTCACATCCCGGCCCCCGATGAAAATGCCGGTCCGTTTCACGCCGCTCGGACTTCTGGAAAAAATCGCATCTTGCACCAGGGCGGTCACTTCACCCAGCTCGATATTGAGATACGGAATCGCGGAAATCCAGCCGGCGTCCAAAGCCATATTGACGTCGAACGGGCTGAGGTTCTTTTCCGGGGTGAACATATGCAGGATGAACGGTTTTTCCATGCGTGAGTCCTCAGTAATTGTTTTGGTGCAGACAAAAGTTCGGATTAAATGTCTCGTGGAGACGGGCGCGGATAAGCCGCGCCAGCATAACACAGTTCAGTCTTCGGGAAACCGTAGTCGAAGGAAGAGACACCAGACCGGCCGGAGCGTGTTTTCAGAAGCAGTGCGGGTGCCGCAGTGTGTGAGGGAGTCGGTACATGGTTGCGCGTGCAGGACGTTTATTCGCGACGATGGCGTGGCAAAAATGGGCTGTAACGCCCTGGCAAGCTATAATTCCGGCCGCCCGTTTTCCCAATCTCTTTCTCCGGGTTCCACTGTGATCGCGTGTTCCGCCAAGGATTTTTGCCCGGAACTTTGGAAATGCGCCGACCGGTCAATTGGGATACAGTAGCCTGCGCGAGGCCGGGCAGACCTGCACGAGAACCTGTGGGCGATTTCGGGTTTTCAGCTTATTGGCCAGCCTGTGCCGTTCCGGCTCCAGGGTCCGGCCGGTCAGAACGCTCACGGCACTGGCGTCACCTTTCCGAAGCGTCGGTGGATGTTGCCTCCACGATTTTCTTGAGCTTCCATTCGCGGTGTTTGTTCATGATGTCGACGACTTCGAGAGGATCGTCCGTGACCGAGATATGCGCTAAATCGGCTTTATCGATCAGTTGATTGGTAAGGACTGTGTTTTCGATCCAATCGGTCAGTCCTTTCCAATAATCCGATCCGAACAAAATCAGCGGTACCGGATGGATTTTGTGCGTTTGCATCAGGCTGAGGGCTTCGAAGAGCTCGTCCAACGTGTTGAATCCACCGGGGAAGCAGACATAGCCCATGGAATGTTTCACGAACATGAGTTTACGCACGAAGAAATAGCGGAACTCCAGCCTGAGGTTTTGATAAGCATTCGGTTTCTCTTCGCCGGCGATATTGAGTCCGATCGAGCGCTGTTTCTTGATATGGGCGCCTTTATTGGCGGCCTCCAAAACGCCGGCCCCGCCGCCACTGATGATCGCATAGCCGTGACTGGCGAGTACCTCGGCGACGGTTTGCGCAGCCTGGTAGTACGGACTGCTCGGCTTGATGCGGGTGGAACCGAAAATCGAAATGGCGAAGCGAATTTCGGAAAGCTTGTCGAAGCCTTCGGTGAATTCGCTGATGATTCTGAACATCCGCCATGACTCGCTGCCTTTGAGATCTTCGATCATATACCTGTCCTGGAATTGAAATGGGGTAGTCTTAAAGTATGGCAGCTAATAGCGAAATTTCAGGGGAGCCGCGGAACCGGAATCTAGCGCGTTTTCATCTCGCTCATACGGTATGACTGTCTTGGTGGAAGTCGTTGGCGCCGTCGGCTAAGGTAAATCGATTCAAATATTTGTAGGTCGGCAGTCTCGTTACGCACGAATTTATGGAATGCACTTAGTCCGGAAACTTGGAGGGAGTGCGGGAAGCGACTACGCCGCCCGAGCCGTTCAGAGCGCGGCGAGCACGCTTCATGGTCTCCGTCTACATGCCGGGTCTTGCGTGCCGGGCGTCTCGCCCTCGGGCTACTCGCGACGCTTCCCGCGCGCCCGATTACACAGTGATGACCAGCCGGACCGAATCCAAACGCAGATGCGCCCCCTGGATGCAATTGTTCATCTCGATGGCGTTTTCCTTGAGCTGATCCAACTCTTCCTGGCGCACGTTCGGATTGACGCGCCGCAGGGCCGCGAGGCGTTTGAGTTCCGTCGTCATCGCGTCGAGCATCCGTTTCGCGCTGTCGCCGATGATGCCGGGCATTTGCGCACGCGCTTTCTTTTCTGCACTTACGATTAAACGGTTAATGAGCTTTTGCTTGCTCCGGACCAGTGCCAGCGCATGTTCGCGATCGAACTGCTGGGGTTGTTCGGCCAGGCTTTCCAAGGGTAGGGCGCTGAGATCGTTGCCGTCCTGGTCGAACAGGAAGCGCAGCACGGTAGGCGGGAAGAATCGGCCGATATGCAAGCGTTTCGGTGCGGTGCATTCGAGCAGATAGATTACCTCGAGCAGCAGTTGGCCGGCCGGCAGTTCCGGATGCCGGACCAGGCTCAATGCGGCATTGCCGTGCTCGCTGTTCAGAATGAGATCCATCGCGCCGCGCACCATGGGGTGTTCCCAGGTCAGGAACAGCATGTCCTCTCGCGTCAGGCCGATGCCCCGGTCCAGCGTGACCGTCACGCCGTCTTCGGGCAATTCGGGGAACTGGGTACGCATGTGCTCGCCGGGCCGGAGGATATAGCAATGATCCGAATGTTCCTCGACTGCCACCCCGTATGCGTCGAACACGTCTTCCAGATAGGGCCAGAGGCTGTCCTCGCGGTCGATTTCTTCGATGAACCGGACCAGCCGGTGTGCGGCCTCCTTGCGGCAGGAATTCAGCTCCAGCAACCGGTCCCGGCCCTGGTGCAATTCCTCCTGTATTGCATCCGCCAGCTTCCGCGCCCGTTCCACCAGCCGGGTTTCACCGTCCGAATCGGGCGCCCGCAACAATCCGGCAAGTTCGCTTCCGAGTCGGCCGAACACCGCGAGTCCCGCCGGGCTGGGCTGGCTGAAGGCGTTCAGACCCTGGTCATACCAGCGGAAGAGGACGCTTTGGGGGCTGTCCTCGAAATAAGCGACGTGAATACGGATGGTTTCCGACTGCCCGATGCGGTCGAGGCGGCCGATTCGCTGTTCCAGCAGGTCGGGGTTGAGCGGCAAATCGAACATCACCAGATGATGGGCGAATTGGAAATTGCGCCCTTCGCTGCCGATTTCCGAGCATACCAGCGCCTGAGCGCCGTTTTCGACGTCGGCGAACCAGGCAGCCGCCCGGTCGCGCGCCACGATGCTCATCTGCTCGTGGAACACCGCTGCGCGCACGCCCCGGACCCGAAGCGCCTCTTCCAGATCGATGGCGGTCCTGGTCTTTGCGCAGATCACCAACACCTTGGCCGACTTGAGTCCCTTGATGGTTTCGGCCAGCCACTCCACGCGGCTGTCCACGCGCCACCACTCTTCGGCATCGGTACAATTCCGGGCATACAGGGTTTCCGGGTGCAAAAGGTCTTCGATCCGGGGTTGGGTTTCGTCCAGCAGGCGACGGTAGGCCTCGGGCAGCGGCAGGGGATATGCGAAAAGTTCCCGCCCCGGAAAGCCTTTGACCGTGGTCCGGGTATTGCGGAACAGAACCCGCCCCGTGCCGTGACGGTCCAGGAGGAGCTGAATCAACTCGCCGCGTGCGCTCTCCGCGCGTTCCGGATCGCCGAGCCTTTCCAGCAAATCGTCCGCCAAATCCTGCGAGAGCAGGGTTTTCAGTTGGCTCAAGGTCTCGCGGTCGAGTTCCGGATCGTCCAGCAGATGGTTGATCACATCGGCCAGCGACTCGTACTGCATTTCCTCGAGCTGGAACCGGTCATAGCTGTAGAAGCGGTCCGGGTCGAGCAGGCGCAGTCGGGCGAAATGGCTGCGCTTGCCGAGCTGTTCCGGGGTTGCCGTCAAGAGCAGGAGGCTGGGCACGGCTCTGCCTAATTGCTCGACGAACAAATACTCCGGGCTCGCGTTTTGTTCCGACCACTGCAGGTGGTGCGCCTCGTCCACCACGCACATGTCCCAGCCGGCGGCGAGCGCGGCTTCCTGGCGTTCGTCGTCATCCATGAAAAAATCCAGACTGCACAGCACCAGTTGTTCGCTCAAGAAAGGATTGGCGTCTTCGACTTGCCAGAAACGCTCCTCGTCGAACAGGGCGAACCGCAGATTGAAGCGTCTCAGCATTTCCACCAGCCATTGGTGCAACAAGGGTTCCGGCACGATGATGAGGATGCGTTCGACGCGTCCGGTCAAAAGCTGATGGTGGATGATCAGTCCGGCTTCGATGGTTTTGCCCAGCCCGACTTCGTCGGCCAGCAACACGCGCGGAGCCTGGCGGTGAGCGATTTCATGAGCGATGTAGATCTGGTGCGGAATGATGCTGGTGCGTCCGCCGACCAGTCCTCGCACCGGGGATTGTTCGAGCTGTCCGATTCTTCGCAGGGTTTCATAGCGCAGCCGAAACAGGCCCGAAGGATCCAGATGGCCGGTGAACAGCCGATCCTGCGGCTTGTTGAACTGCATGAAATGGTTGAGATCGACTTCCTCCAGCGCCCTGGGGGTTCCGTCATCGGCCAGGCCTTCGTAGGTGATGAGGCCGTTATGTTCCCGAACTTCCGTAACTTTCAGTTTCCAGCCATCCGCGCTTTCGATCGAATCGCCCTTGGAAAACCTCACCCGCGTCAGCGGAGAGTTGTTGACGGCATAGGTGCGGCGTTCGCTACTGGCGATGAATAACAGTGTCACGCGATTGTTTTCGACGTTCAACACGATGCCCAAGCCCAATTCGGGCTCGGTCTCGCTAATCCAGCGCTGTCCGGGAACGAAAGTCGGCAATGTCATTTCTCCTCAAGCTTAATCATGGAATGACAATAGACAATAAATAGGATTGTAACAGGGCTGCCGGAAATGGTCGGCCACGGTGGCCGACTTCAACTCAAATATGAGCGGGAATGGCGGTCCAAGTTTCGGTCAGGTGTCGGAGTTGGATGATTGAAACCCGAATTGATGTGCGTGAATGAGGAAATGACATTCCGGTCGGGCAGGGGCCCTTTCGGAGATGGTGAATGGAAGCAGCGTATGGGCAACGCCGTCAGGTTTGCGATACCGTGATCGCTCCCTCCTCGGGGGACGAATCCGCCGGGAACGGGTTTGGCCGAGCGAGTCTCGCCCGCAGAGGACGGACAGGACAGTCGGCCACATTGGGGCGGCGTGAGGAGGATTTCGACTGGGAAGTTTTCATCTTTCCTGTCCTCGACTCCGTCGGCGGATAGAAAAAGGTTTTATGGCGAACGCATCTTTTTTCGATCCCTTCACTCTGCCTTCTCCAAGAGGGAGAGGGTTCTTAACCTGGCTGCGTTGGTGTTAAGGGGCGGCTTGTCTTACTTGATTTGAATGTCTTCGAATGAATTCAGTGTAGGGTGAAATAGCGTACGCGCGTGTTCCAATTGCAAACAGGCATCCGGGGAGTACCCGGATGCCTTTCCGCTGCATGAGGGTGTTGCATTCGGCGCATTACGTTAAAGCTAATACACCCCATGTACGTGAGTTAACCCGATCTTTGTCGTAGGACTAGCTGTCTCACCAGTATGCCACTCAGAAAGCCCGCGATTAGTATCGCCCCAAAGACAAACCAAGAACCGAAATAAAGACCAGCAAAGAGCGCTGCTAAGAACGTGACGAATGTCAGCAGTTCGTCGAGCAGATCCGCAACAGACGCCCGCAGCGTGCGGACGAAATCAGTCTCACGCAATTTCATCACTGGAATCTCGCCGTTTACTCGCAAATGTTCTTCAAGTTGACATTTTCGGGGCGGGCACAGAACTCCCTGAGGGGCACAGGGCCTGGGGACACCCGATTTAAAGCATCAACACCATAGACCTCCCCGAAAACCAGATGCTCAAGTTCGTCCGTTGCCGTATCAGGCGACGCCTTCGCAAGATTTCGATATCCGGCTGGAACCGGATCAGCTTTGCCCGTGATGATAGCGTTGAGAATGTCGTCTTCGCTTTTCAATTTGGCGACCACTGCCTGAATTGCGGCGCCGAGGCTCGCGATTGTAAAGTTGGTGATGCGGCCCGCCCACTTGAGGCTACGTCGTGTGCCCACCGATGCGTGACGCCCTCCCATCGACGCATAATTTGTGAACACTCCGCCGTGAAAGCGCCCGGCAATGTCCGATTTGCGGTACTTCAAGTTGAAGGGCTCAGCCTCTCGTATGAATAGCTGCGTTCTAGCAAAGTGTAGCGTGCCCATCTTCCCGACTGATGGGCACGGCCGGTCGGCCTTTGCCCATCCTACGCGGCTGATTACGACGGTCTTGCCAATGCCCGCCGAAGGCGAGATGCCGGGAAACCCGGCTTTCCGCCTCGCCTCGCCTACCCGTAGGGGACGGGGAGAACCCAGGGCTCTCCCGGTTGAACTTCGTACGGACGTCCGCGTCTGCTTAGCGGTCATGGTCCCCGCAATCGGCGATTCGCAAGGGGTTTGGCCGCATTCGTCTCAGTGATCGCTCTTATACCAATTCGGCATCGCGATGATGCAGTTCGGGATCAGACCGGCCTTCTTGAGGACGTCGACCGTCGCGACCACCTTGTTCTGGTGCAAGTCGATTACGCTCACCGAACCGTCGTCCATCTCCGGCAAATTGATGAAGCTATTCTGAACGATGGCGTGGCGATGATCGGGCGAGAGCACGAAGTGATGCGCGCCGCCCGCAGTCGGGATCGTCGACAGCAGTTTCGGCGTGTAAGGATCTTCGATGTCGAAGATGTTGAACGCGCCGGGCTTGGCTGTCGTGATATAGAGGCGATCGACTGCTTCGTTGAAGCCCATTTCCAGCGGGAGACTTTGGCCTGTTTCCGCAAAATCGAATACCTTCCGGAAAGTGAAGTCCTCGCTCTCCGGACGCCAGGTGGCGGTCCACAGCGCTCCGCCGTACAAGTTGTTTATGTAGGCTATCTGGGGCTTGCGATGTGGGATGAAAGCAATTTCGACCGGCGCTTCCCCGGAAGGCGAGGGTTTATTCGAGAGTTTGTGGGTCGACAGAATTTTTCGGGTCGACGCTTGTATGACGGAGACCGTCTCGCCGGCGTCGTTCAGATCATCGGGGTTGACCGTGCTTGTCACGAAGATGCGGTCGAGGTCGTCGTTGAGCATCACACCGTGGGGATACTTTATGAACTTGTCGCTGGATCCGTCGTTCCCGATCGTTACAATCGGCTTATCCGACCGGGCATCGCCGACGATGACATTGTTGGACCCCATGCAGCTGAGATACCAGTGCTTGCGATCGTCCGAGAACGTTATGTCCTCGCCCACCTTGCAATCCGGGACGGATACGACGGTCTTTTCGTCGGGGAACTTCGAGAGGTCGTAAACATAGAGCTCGGTATGTCCGAGGGACGTGACATAAGCCTTGGTTACGTCTTTGTTGTAATAGATATGATGCGCCACGAAATCCGGGGGCAAGGGCGTGTCTTTGACAATCTGGTTGAATGTGGGCGAGTTCGGGTCCACATCGATGACCGCAATACCCTCTCTGCGATTCGGCTGCCCAACCTTGCTTTCATAGTTGAGCATGGCGAGCAGCTCAGCGCTTGCCGTGGCCGGCACCAAGACGCTCAGGGCGCTCAAACTCAATGCTCGTAAAGAGGCCCGGCTGAAGGGATGGCATTTCATGCTTTTAAGCATCTCGGTTCTCCTTTCTCTCAGTTTGGACACAAATAAGATGACCGGTCGTTTTATTAACAGGCAAAAAAAATCAGGCTTTGAAGTAATCGTCGAGAAGAAACTCAAAAACCTGCGTGAGGGGCTGAACCGAACGTTCGATTTTCATGCGAAGCAAAGCGCCCTGCCAGAGATTGAGCACTAGATCGGCCATGAACGTGGCTGTCAGGTCTTTTCGGAAGCTTCCTTCCGCTTGCCCGCGAGCGATGCCCTCTTTCAGTTTGTCGCGATAACGGTGGACGGCATCGCGCAGCGAGGTATGACAAAGATCGCAAGTTTCGCCGATCTCGCCGATCAGGTTGCCGAGCAGGCACCCGCCTTTGAAGTCTCTGCGCTCGGTCTCCTCGATGAGCTCTTTGAAATAGGCTTTCAGCGCCGCTTCCGTATTGACGCCCCTGCGATTGAGGTGCCCGTCGAGCTGCTTGATGAACGGCTCGATGTAGTGTTTGACGACCTCGGCACTGAAGGCTTCCTTGCTGGGAAAGTGGTTGTAGAAAGACCCCTTCGGCATGCCGACGCTTTCAACGATGTCCTGGATTCCCGTGCCATGGTAGCCCTGCTCCATAAGAAGCATGACGCCATGGTCGAGCAGCTTTTCTCGAATTTCGGCGGAATCTCGTCTCCTCATGGGGTATGAACAATATGACCGGTCGTCTTATTTGTCAAGGGGGATTTCTCGAGGCCCGTTCGTGCTGGTATAGGCTCCTAGCCCAACATCGCCCCGCCATCAACGACAAGATCCTGCATCGTCACGTGTCCGGCGGCGTCGGACAGCAGGAACAGCACGGTCCGGGCGATATCGTCGGGTTGCGCCAGCTTGCGCGGCGGGATGCCGAGGCGGTGTTTTTCCAGAGATCCCCGGATGATCTGTTCAGCGCTACCGTCCCCGTTGCGCCAGTAGTGACGCTGCATTTCGGTGTCGGTCGATCCGGGCGAGACCAGATTGCAGCGAATACCGTATTCCGCCAGTTCCAGCCCCAGGCAGCGGATGTACTGGGCGGTGGCGGCCATGCCCATGCGCGCGGGGTCGAGGCCGCGTTGGAACCGACGGTCACGATCGCGCCGCGCCGCCGCGCGGGTGAGGAAGAAGACGCCGTGGGTGTTGACCGCGAAGCTCTGCATCCAATCCTCGTCACCGGCGTCGATCGCTCCGCCGGTGTACAACAGGCCGGCGACATTGACCAGGTAGTCGATGGCGCCGAGTTCATGCTCCACGCGCTCGACCGTTTTCGCGACGGCGACGGTGAGCCCGCGCACGGCCAGCGCCTTGGCGACCGCCGCGCCGATGCCCTGGGCGATGCCTGGATGCAAGTGGAATTCGGAAAGGTTCGATAGGGGCGAAGTTCTGGTTTCATCTCGCGGCTGGATCGACGGATTCCGGTCGGTGCTCGCTGCTCATTCCAAAACGTCTTTAATAAGGCATTGATTTTTGGATGGTAGACCGAAGCGAAACCCTTCGATGGCGAGTTACGACGTAACGCGCCAAGCTAGGATTCATGTTCATTCTTAAGCTGCAAGGGTGCGGTGAGGCACGAACCGCACCGGACCTAGCTCCAGGCGGCCAGGCCGGAGGCGGCGTCGATTGCGCCAGCATCATCGCCAGCCAGGTACGCTGACGCTGGCCGCCGGACAGCGTGTCCAGGGGTTGCTCGCGAACTCGGTCAGATCGGTGAGCCGCAGCGCCTCTTGTACCGCCTCCTCGTCTTCGGAAGACCAGCGGTGCAGCAGCCGCCGATGCGGATGGCGGCCGAGTGCGAGCAGCGACGCCACGCGCAAACCGGCCGGCGCTTGCGGGAACTGCGGCAGAAAGCCGATGCGCCGCGACAGGGCCGCGGTCGAAAGTGCGCCCAGCTCGTGGTTCCCCAGCCGCACCTGCCCTGACGCGGGCCGGTGAAGGCGGGCCAGGCAGCGCAGTAGGGTGCTCTTGCCGCACCCGTTGGCGCCGACGATCGCGGTGATGCGACCGGGCGGAATGGGCACGCTGAGATCGTTCAGCACGGTCTTCGCGCCGTAGCCGGCGCAAAGGTTCTCGACGCGCAGGTCCAGCATCAGATAACTCCGTAAGACGAAGGCCGCAACAGCAGAAAAGGCCCGCCCAGCAGCCCGGTCACGACACCGGCCGGTACTTCGACCGGCGGCGCGAGCACTCGTCCGAGCAGATCGGGACTCGCCAGGCGGTTACGCGCACGCGCCTGCAGCAGGGCGCCGGCGCATCCGAGCGCGGAGCCGACCACCAGCGCCGCGCACAGCCGTGGCAGTCGAATCTGAACGACCAGGGTGTTCAGCCAGGCCGGCGTGCGGATGTGTCAGCGAACCGAGCAGCCAGAACCGGAACTGGTCGAGGTTGGCGCTGCTCGCCAGCGACAACCAAGCGGTCAGACTTTGGCAGGTGGCGCCGATCGCGAGCCCTGCCAGCACCAGGCGCAGCGGCGAGGCCTGGCCGCGGCCGGCATGCGCGAGCATTAACGCGAAGGCGCTGCCCGTCAGCGCCCCGCTCAGAGCCCAGCCGATTTGCGCGCCCGGCGTCAGACCGCCGGCCAGCGCAATGGTCTCCAACTGGGTCAGCCGCTCCGGATCGGCTTGACCGCCGGCGAGTATCAGATCCGGCTGCAAGACCACGATGCGGCCCAGCGAGGGCTGGGCGAAGTTGCCGAGACTTTCGATGCCGGCGGCGCGCGTGCCGAGATAGGCGGGCGGGCGTTCGCCGCCGCGGGCGTTGGCGGCACCGGTCGGCCGTAAGCCGAGGGCGAGTAAGGCGTCCAGATCCAGTTCGCTCAGCGCCAGTATCCGCTGCGAAGCGGCGGGTATCCGTACCGCCCGCCACACTGCGTCGGTCATGTTTCGGCTCCCAAGGTCCGGTGCC
This sequence comes from Methylocaldum marinum, assembly GCF_003584645.1. Classification (GTDB taxonomy): domain Bacteria; phylum Pseudomonadota; class Gammaproteobacteria; order Methylococcales; family Methylococcaceae; genus Methylocaldum; species Methylocaldum marinum. The sequence continues at coordinate 2,586,728 of NZ_AP017928.1, read as the reverse complement.
GCCGAATCCGGGGTGGAACGGTCACAGGCCGTCAACAGCAAGAGCAGGAGAATCGATGCAAGACTCAGCGCCGGATTCATGAATCGGTCTCCATAAGCCGATGCCGTTCGTCGTGATAATCCTCCTCCTTTCGGCCGCGACGCCAGTACGGCACCGCGTACAGCGACTCGGCCGGCACACCGCGGTCCCGGCGCAGGTGGCGGCGGATGGCGAGCACCGTGTCGTTCTCGCCGGCGACGGTGGCGAAGATCCGGGCCGACGACGGCCAATCGATTCCGCGCACCGCGTCCGGCAGCCGGCCGGGCGCGGTCCTTCCGGCCACTCCGGCCCGCCGGGCCCGATTGTCGGCAAGACCGCCACGACGACGGGGCAATGGCACGAACAGTTTGAGGTGTGCGCCGGGACCGGCATCCGGGAAGTCATGCAGTTCCTCGGAGAAGAAACGGACGCGAAGCAGATGCGGACTCAAGCGTTCGGTTTGTCGCACCGTCGGCCGGCGCGGTGCAGCGAAGAAGGGGGACAGTGACAGCGGACATTGCACGTTCAATTCGAAATTAGGGAGAATTCTAAGCGGTGCGTAGCGTCCGGAAATCTCCCTAGCCGCAGGATTGATCGGAACGAAAAACAATGTGCGCGTTTCGCAAACGCCTTGTTCCGGCGTCACGGTCCGGCCGAGCGTTTTCGTCGGCAAAGGATTGCCAATCGGTCGGGAATCCTTTCCCGACATCGCTGCCCGGCCGACGGCTTTTGCGATAAAACCTTCGTGGGGCGTGGAGGAGCGTCGATTATCGCCCATAAGGGATGCCTCCGGTTGATTGTCCGGAATGCGTCGGCATTTCAGTGAAGCCGTTCTGATCGTGGCGAGGTTCAGATGTCCGTTCGCCTTTAAATTCGAACGCCCGTGTACGTGCTCTTAAATCCAAGGCGAAAATCCGTCGCGGGTCAGACAGGTTCGTCCGGTATTGTCGACCTGCGCTGCGAATCAAGATGAGATCGTTGATCGCGGCCCATGAGGCAGAATCAATCCGAAATTGCCGGCCCGATGCCGGAGTGAGCGTCGGCGACGCCTCGCTTCCTCAGAGATCGTGCCAGGATCGCCAAAGTGGTGCCATTATGCAGTAGTGCGGCGGCGACCGGCGGCACCCAGCCGAAGGTGGCCGCCACGAGCAGCGCCGAGTTGACCCCTACGTCGAGGCGGAAATTGCGGGCGATCCGGCTCCGAGTGCGAACTGCGAGTTCTCGCGCCCGGGCCAGGCTCTCCAGGTCATCACGCAGCAGAATCACGTCGGCCGCTTCTCGCGAGAGGAGTACCCCTCGTGGCATGGCGACGCCGATTTGAGCCGCGACCAGCGCGGAAGCATCGTTGACGCCGTCGCCGACGAACACCACCTTGCGACCATCTGCCTTCAGCGTCTCGACGACTTGCAGCTTGTCGTCGGGCGATTGCTCGGCATACAGCCGAGCGATGCCCAGCTCTTTCGCCAGAGCTTCGGCCCGGTGGCGGGCATCCCCGGTCAACATGATCTGATCGTTGATGCCCAAATCCTTAAGCCGGGCGAGAACGGCACCGGCCTCTTCGCGTATCCGATCGCTCAGGGCAACGAGCCCTATCAGGGTTTTGTCCTCCGCTACGTAGAGCAGGGTCTTGCTTTCCGCCAAGCGATCGCAAATGAGCGGCTGATCGGAGGCGAATGAAATGCCGAGATGTTCTTCCAGGTAATGGCGACTGCCCACGAAAACGTCCTTCCCGTTGATCTCGGTCTGCAGGCCATGGGCGATCACGAATTCGACCGCTCCGGGATCGACATGGCGATAGCCCACTGTTTCGGCATATTTCACCAGGGCTTCGGCATACGGATGCCGGGTGTGTTCTTCCAGGGAGGCAACCAGGGCAAGTAGCTGCTCTTCGGAGCGATCCGGACGCAGGGGGATGACATCGGTGATTTCCAGCCTGCTTTGGGTGAGGGTGCCGGTTTTGTCGAACACGACGGTGTCGGCATCCGCCAGATTTTCCAGCACCTGGGCGCCCCGGAACAAAATTCCGGCCTCGGCGGCGTCGTGCATGCCCGAGATGAAGGTGAGCGGCGTGCCCAGCTTGAGAGCGCAGGAGTAATCGACCAGAAACACCGAAGCCACCCGCTTGGGGTCCAGGGTCAGGCCGAAAATCAGCCCGCCAAGGGCAAAGGTCAGATAGACCAGCCGGTCGCCCAGCCGCTGGCTGTTCGACGGGTGGCGCAGGGATTCTTCGATATACCGACCCAGACTCGCCGCCGCGGTATTCTCGCCCACACGTATCGCCCTGAGTACCAGCCGGCCGTCCACCGCCAGACTTCCGGCCAGTGCTTCATCGCCCGGTTCCTTGCGCACCGGCACGCTTTCGCCGGTCAGGGAGAAGTGGTCGAGCAGGGCCGAACCCTGTTCCACGCGGCCGTCCACCGGAACCGGATCGCCCGGCCCCACTACCACGAGTTCGTCCGAGCGGATGTCACCGGCATCGAGCCGGCGGAGTTCCCCGTCACGTTCCACCCAGGCCAGTTCCGGCGGGCGTTTCAACAATTGTTTGAGCAGACTGTGGGCTTGGCGTTCGGCACGGGCCTCGAGATAGCCGCCGGTCCGGACCAGAAGATGGGTGGCATTGGCGGTGAAAAAGCCGCCATGTCCCGCTGCGATGCTCACCGCGAGAGCGTCCAGCACTTCCACTTTGACGCCGCGATTCAGTAGGGTCCGGATGCCCTTGGCCACGGTCGGACTGATTGACGCCAGGGTGACCAGGGACTTGAGCGGGGCCGGCAGCAAGGGCAGCGAGAGGAGCGCCAGGGCAGAAACGACGAGCGGTGTACGTTCCCGACGGGAGGAGGGGTAAGGATCGCATTCGTGCCGGAACGCATTCGCCGGCAGGGCGGCGAGCCATTGCAGCAGGCCGGCGCGGACTTCGGCACCGCCGCCATAGGTGACGACCAGCGAACGGGCCCGGCGATTGGTCCGGATCTCCCGCACCCCGTCCAGAGCCAATACCTCGGCTTCGAACTCGTCCGAGGCAAGGCAGGGATGACCGAGGCGGGCGAGCCGTAGCCGTATTCGGCCGGGGAGATCATGGGCGATGCGAAAACCCGTTACCTGTGTGTTCATCTCCATACTAAGCAGCTTCGTCGGGGTCTTTTCTTCTCAGGCCCATTCCGGCTCGATTCTCCTGAGACCCGTGTTTTCCCGAGCGGTTCGGCTTGACGCAGTCATGATTAAGATGATAGTGATTCTCATCTCTCATTGCCCGCGCTTATGCGATCGTGCCGGTTTATCGGATGTCTTCATAAATTTCAAGGTAATGCGACAATGAACTTCGGACGCGACTCCCTTGCCCTTGAATCCGGCGCCATCGAACTGGCGGACGAGGACCGTCGTCGGCTCGAAGAAGCCTTTCACCGGCTCGAACATCCCAGCTTTGCCGCACATCTGGCCCACGTCATCGGCACACCCGTCGACAAGGGGCTCAAGCTGATTCCGCCGCGCTGGCATGGCCGGTTCTCCCGGAGCCTGCAGACGGCCATTGGCCGGCTTTTGAAAACCGTGGTCAACCGTCTTGGGCGGGGACGGCCGCGCAGCGAGCGCTTCTATCGCTATTTGGGGCGGAGCGCGGGTGCGCTCGGGGGATCGTTGGGCGGCCCCGCGCTCTTGGTGGAACTGCCTGTCACCACGTGGATCATGCTGGCGGCCATTGCCGAGATCGCCCGCAGCGAAGGCGAGGATTTGAGCCTGCTGGAAACCCGCCTGGCTTGTCTGCAGGTTTTCGCCTTGGGCGGACGCTCGAAGTCCGACGATGCCGCCGACACCGGGTACTACGGATTGCGTCTCGCCCTCGACGCCTCGGTCCTACAGGCATCCCGCCATAGCCGAGCCGGAGCGCCGGCCATCAACCAGATGATGCTCATCGTATCCGAGCGTTTCGGAGTGGTCGTGTCGGAGAAGGCCGCCGCGGAAATGCTGCCCTTGGCCGGGGCAGTCGGCGGTGCTCTCATCAATGATCTGTTCATTCGGCATTTTCAGCACATGGCCCGCAGCCATTTCGCCATCCGCCGGTTGGAGCGCCGCTATGGCCGGGATTGCATCGAGGCCGAATACCGGAAACTGAAATCGGTTCGGCGTGAGGGCTGACAGCCCCTGGCGCATGGATAAGCGTATCGAATTATCCGCCAAGAGGGGGCAGCGTTGCGAGGCGCCCGGAACGCGCATTTCGGGAACGGAGTCCCGGCCTACTCGCGCGTTCGCGAGGGTGGATATGAAAATGCTCTAAGTGCCGAGGCGGCCTGATCGGCACGGGTAAATTCGCAGGTCAATCCCGAGTTCCTGGCCCAAGGTCGTTCTCTCCGAGCTCCGTCAGGGGACGAACTTCGCTGATGATGTCTTCGCCGCCTGAAGGCGTCGGGATGCCGAGTGCCATGTGGCTCTTGCGGTAGCCGTAGAGGAAATAGCAGATCAGGCCGATCGTGCCCCAGACCGGAAACACCAGCTTGGCATGCGGCGGCAGAAACAGGAAAAGTCCCAGGCAACCGGCGACGGCGAGCGGCGCCACGATCCACACGGCCGGGGTTTTGAACGGTCTGGCGCGGTGCTTGTCCTTGACACGCAGGATCATCACCGCGAGTGCAACCACCAAAAACGCGAACAGTGTGCCGGAATTGGAAATATCGGCCAGCTTGCCTACCGGAAAGAAAGCAGCGGCAAGGGTGACCGCGAAACCCGTTACCAGGGTGACGACGTGCGGCGTCTTGAACCGCGGATGAATCCGGCTCAGCGCTTCGGGAAGCAGACCGTCGCGAGCCATGACGAAGAAGATGCGGGTCTGGCCGAACAACATCATGAGAATGACGGAAGGCAGCGCCAGGAAAGCCGCGAGGCCTATCAGATTGCCGATTTTGGTCCAGCCGATTTGACGGAGAACCTGGGCCAGCGCCTCGCGCGAGCATACCAGCGGTTCCTGTCCCAGCGCGGCCAGCGACCGGCATTGTTCGGCGAGCGCCACCGAGCCGGGCGGAAGGCCGCGGCCGGCCGGGTCCAGGACCGGCTGAGCGCCTACCGCACCGATGGCGCCGGCTGAAACGAGCAGATAAAAAAGCGTACAAATTCCCAGAGAACCGATCAATCCGATCGGTACATTGCGTTGCGGGTTCTTGGTTTCTTCCGCCGCGGTGGAAACCGCGTCGAAGCCGACATAGGCAAAAAAGATCGAAGCCGACGCGGCGACGACGCCCGACCCGCCCAGGGGCGTAAAGGGGTGGAAATTTTCCCCGTTCACGGCGGGCAGCGCGAGCGCGGCGAAGGCCGTGAGCGCCACGACCTTGACGGTAACGAGGATGGCATTGAAGGTGGCGCTTTCCCGCGTGCCGATCACCAGGAGAGCGGTCACGATCAGGCAAATGAAGACCGCCGGCAGATTGACGGTGCCGCCGGCATAGGGGCCGTTCGCCAGGGTGGCCGGGATGGTCAGTCCCAGGGAGTGCTGCATCAGTCCGACGAAATAGCCCGACCAGCCGACGGCTACCGCGCTTGCCGCCACGGCATATTCGAGGATCAGCGCCCAACCGACCAGCCAGGCCACACCTTCGCCGAGTACGGCGTAGGAATAGGTGTAAGCGGATCCTGAAACCGGAACCATCGAGGCAAGTTCGGAATAACAAAGGGCCGCAACGGCACAGACGAAACCGGCGATGACGAAGGACAGCATCATGCCGGGGCCGGCCTTTTGAGCCGCCTCGGCGGTGAGGACGAAGATGCCGGTTCCGATGATGGCGCCGACGCCCAGTAAGGTCAGCTGCCAAGCGTCCAACGATCGATGGAGGGCTTTCTTTTCGGCCGTGGCGAGGATGAGGTCGAGTGGTTTCACGCGCCAGAAAAGCATGGATTTTCCCTTGAGTGATGCAGGTTTTGGTTAATTTGAACCAGAATTTAGGACAGTTTAGTTGGAAATGCCAGATCCTGTCCCGGGTCGTGGAAGAGGGCGGGGCGTAGCAACGGCCGCTTTCGGCCAAAACCTGACCACAGCCCGCGAGAACGTGTAAGATCCACAGCAGGCCGTCAACGAAGGAAGAATTCTATGCGTCCGATCGTATTGCTCGGCATGATCCTCGGCTATGGGATTCTCAGCGTTCCCGGTGCGGCGGACGTGGACCACACGCTTGCGCTCAGCGTCGTCCAGATCCAAGCCTATCCGAAGGATGCGAGGGCTTTTGTCGGCTCCGGTGTCGTCCTCGATCACAATCTCGTGGCGACCAATTGCCACGTTACCCGGCATGCCAATGCCATCGTTATCGGGAAGGGCGCCTTACGCTATCGCGCCGCCAGCCAGCGCGCCGACCTGAACCACGACTTCTGCATTCTGGAAGCACCGGGCATTGCGTTACCGGCCGCGAGCCTAGGGACTACGGCGGGACTGTCCGTCGGACAGCCGATTTATTTGTACGGCTATCCCCGTGCCATCGGCATCGCCTTTGCCGAAGGCCGCATCGAAGATTTGCATCCTTATGACGGCAGCCGGATCATCGAAACGTCCGCCGCTTTCGTCCAGGGTGCGAGCGGCAGCGGGATTTTTGACCAGGCCGGCCGACTGGTCGGTTTGGCCACGTTTCTCTCCGCAGGCGGCGAGGCCGGGTACTATGCCATTCCCGCCGATTGGATTCCCCCTCTCACCGCCGCTCCGCCGCAGCCGATCGAACCCTTGTCCGGCACGCTGTTTTGGGAAAACACCTCCGCGCTTCCGGCGTTTCTGAAAAGGAACGGCGGCCGGCCGGCCGTGCCGAACCTTTCGCCCGGGCCACGCTGAAGGCGAGTCGGAGACACCGATCTCTCCGCTTGAGTCCTTCGACAGGCCCAGGACGAACGGAATCAAGAAGTATGAAGGACGCTGTGCCGGCATAGCCTTCGGAAGGACCACGTTCGCGTTTTCTCCGTCCGCTTCCCCGGAACCTCGTCTTCCCGATGAAAATCCTCCGCCTGAACTCCGATCGTCCTTCGGCGGGGCGTTCGTCAATGGATATGCATTTCCCGATTTCCGGCCTTGTCGCTTCTTTGCAGCAGATACCTGTCCTGGTCTCCGGGCATGGGCGCACCGTCGCTGCTGAGATAGAGCAAAGTACCTTCATCCTTGATGGCGAGTCGGCGCTGCGGGGCATCTTTTCTGGGGGTCAGCACGACCATGCCTTTGGCGTCGTCCCATTCGTATTTCCCTTTTTCGAAGGACTCTCTGTTTTGCGGCTTTGCGGGTTGGACGACCAGAAGATAATTGTTCTTGGCATTCAAAGACAGGGTCATTTTCAGACCATTGCACTTTTCTTCATGGCACGGCAGGTAGCCGTAGAAGACGCCCCGAAATTGGTTCGCTGCTTCGGAACGGGCATGAGCCGAATGATCCATGGCGCCAAGCTGGCGCTGTTCGCGAGCTTTGAGTGCTTTTTCCTGGATTTCTTTATCGCTCTCCGCCCAAGCGGTATTGAGCGAGGACAGCAGTGCGCCGAAAAAAATGAATAACACCTTTTTAGTCATTGGTCTGCTCGATGCTTTCATAGGGATTTCTCTAGTTCTATGTCCGAAACACCCGCGTAGCCTGCGAGGCGGGTATTCATGCGACATTGTACGCCAACTAGTGCGTATTACCGTGCGTAAAGAAAGTAAGGCCCTGTTCGAACCGCCCTCACCCCAACCCAATCACGCCGCACATTCCCTGTGCGGAGCCGCAAGCGGCGCTTACGCGCGTTCCCGTTCGCCGGGAGCGAACGGGAACGCGCGAAGCACGGCCCGAAGGGCGAGCCTCAGGGATGAGGCGAGAAAATCGGCCTCGCCACGCGACGCTGTCCCGCTTCGCTCGCGCGTCCGGGGCAGCCCATCCCTGGCCTGCCCAGTCGTCGCGTTGCGCCTCACCCTGCCGATTTGTCCCGGGGGGAGAGGGGCTCTTGTCGCTTTACTGTCTTGACAAATAGTAACTCGATGCTCATGTTCCGGCTCGCCGTGCGCCGGCGACTGGCTTCGGATGTTCAAGCCACGAAGTTGCCGGGGGTTCAGAAGCTCAGAATGGCGTTCGCAAAGACCGTGTTGTATTCGTAATCGGAAAGCACTCGGCTGGAATCGCGGCCTCCCGCGCGGTAGCCGATATTCAATTGTCCGTGGTCGGTAAAGTCGTAGGACAGCGACAATTGGCCGTTTAAGACCGTGTCCATGCGGGTTTTTTCACGGGCCCCCAGGTCCGGATCGCCCGCGTATTCCTGCTCTTCCCAGCTGAATTTCGCTTGTACCGAGATCTTCGAAGTGGCGGACCAGGTGGGGCTGATGCTGAACCCGTTGGCGATGATATAGCTGGCGGTGAGGTCCTGAGTGCCGGTCAGCAGATTCCGCCAGGCGGATAGCGCTATCGACGTCTTGCCGGTGGGCGTCCATTGGTAATTCACCTGCCATATTTCACCTTCGAAATCCCTTTGGGAAAACTCCTCGTGGCTGCGGATGAGATAGCTGATATGTCCGTCCAGCACGGACTTTCCGGTTATTTTCCAATTGTAGACCGCTCCGAATTCATATTCCTTATACCGATTGTCGATCAGAGTCGATAATCTTCTCTCTCGATTCGGCAGGCGTGCGTCGGTGTGACGAAATTGCAAGCCGATCGAGTTCGCGGCAGGGGATTGATAATGTATGCCCATGATGCCGGTATTGCTTGTAAAATCCAGGAATCGGCGTTCTGAGGCGCTATGCTGGCTATCCAGCCATTGGTATTTTGCGTTTAGGCGCCAACTGGCGTTCGGCCGGTAATTGATATCGAATAATGCGGTATCGTCTGAAATCAGATCTTTTCCGAAAAACCGGGTATTGACGAATCTTCCCATATACCGCCGATAGCCGTAATTCATGGTGCCGGTGAAGGATTTGCCGACCTGCCATTTCCAGATGCCTTTGCCGGACAGCGAGATATGGTCCAGCTGATCGTTATTGACATAGCGATTGTCGCCCATGCTTCCTTGAAAAGTAAATTCCTGAAGACCCAGAGGAAAATAAAGCTTTGCGCCGGCGGAAAGCCGATTATTCAAATCCCAGCGTTCCGCTTTTCCGGTCAGAGATTTTGCATCGATACCGTCTGAAAGCCGAAATAGATTATCTTCATAAATCAAGGACTCCGAAACATAGGGTTGAAAAGTATCGGTCTCATCAGCGGCACCGAAGGATGTTCGCGTCCAGGCCGAAACGAGTAGAGTAACAGCATATATCGTGCTATACGTTATATGTCGTCCAAATAATATTGAGCGATACTGTCGTTTCACATGCTTCCGCAGAGCCGGAATAAACGAGTATGACCATGTCAACAAGAACCCTTTTTCTCCTGACTGTTTTGGCGGCGGCGAGTGCGGTGCCGCTGCAGGTATTGGCTTATGAGCGCGAAACTGTTTCGTCATTGAGCGATGAAGAAATTAGGAAAGCGTTCGCCGAACTCAAGGCGGGTCGCGGCAATTTCGCTCCGGCGCGCGAGGCGCGAGAAGATTGGCTTCGTGCCCGACAGCTGAGCGATTCCGACCCGCGCTGGAAATCCTGGGTAAAGGAACGGACTCGAGAGCTCGACACCTGGATGGGAAAGCCGAGGGACAAGGCGGGGCGCGTGGCCGGCTGGGTGCACGACTATGTCGAACGGAAAACCGGGAAACTGCTCAAATGGTCGCCCAAGGATCCGGAACCGGCGGAGGAGGGCGGACGGGAAAAGTTTCACGCCGCCTGGATCGCCTACAACCGCATTTACAACATCGCTCGCGTGCAGGACGCGGCGCGCCTGTTCCGACTGACCGGGGCGGATCGTTATCGCGACTGGGCCGCTTCGCAGCTGGATTTCTACGCCGATGCGTACAGCGGCTTTCCGCTGCAAACCTGGAACGGCCGCGCGCGGCTGATGACCCAAAGCCTGGACGAGGCCAAGCACGGTTTGATCCTGCTGGAAGCGGCACGACTGCTGCGTGGCAGCGTTGCCGAGGATCGCCGGGCTCATTGGCGGGATCGGCTGTTCTTGCCCATGGCCGAAAATCTTCGCCAATCGTCGTCGGGTGATCATAACATCGCAGTGTGGCATGCTGTCGCTATTACCCTGGTCGGCCTCGAATTCGGTACCCCGGCCCTGGCCGATTTCGGCAAGCGGGACGAGATGGGCATTTCGAAACTCCTCTCGAGGGCGGTATCCCCCGATTATTTCTGGCACGAGATGACGCTTTCGTATCAGGACTATGTGGTTGAAGCGCTTTGTCAGCTATTTATCGGTGCCTCCCTGCGGGGCAGGCTCGGCGAATTCAAACGGGAACTTTGGATCGCCCAGAACCTCCTGATCGCGCCGGTCGTCGTGCGTTTTTCCAACGGCGACGCGCCTACCCTCAACGATTCTCCGCCGCGACGGAAAACGCCCAATCTCAAACGATGGCGAGAATCGCGACGGGTACTTCCCACCGCGATTGGTCTGATCGAGGCGCAGGGAAAGCTGGGCTGGAACAATCTGCTCGACCCGCCCGAGCCGGATCCGAACCGGACCGATCTCCCGCCCGTCGTCTCCCGCAGGGTCCCGGGCTTGGACGGCGTGCTGATCCGCAAGGGCGACTGGCAGGCCTTTCTCCGGTACGGGCAAGGCGCCCGCTATCATGCACAACAGGAATCCCTGACCTATGAGCTCCAATACAAAAACGTGTGGCTGCTGCGCGACTCCGGTACGGTCGGCTACGGCTCGCCGCTCCATCGCGAATATTTCCGGCGCGCCGTCGCCCATAACGTTCCCCTGGTGGACGGCGACGGCCAGCAGCCTTGGCCTTCCGTCGGTCAAGTCGACCTGTTCGATCCGGACGGGGCCGGCATAACGGTGTCCCATGCGGAATACCGCCGCAAGGTGACGGCGTCGCGAAAGTTGGCCGTAATCGGGGACGAATTCGTGGACGAAATCAGGATTGCCCGCAAGGATCGCTCGCCCAAGGCGCTCGGCTTCGTGCTGAACACGGGCTGTTCCGTATCCGCGCCGGGAGCGGAAGCGTCCGCGGGTCTGCGTCTGCCGGACACCCAGCCTTTCCGCCGCTGGCAGAATTGGGCTGCGTTCCGGATGCCCGAGCGCTGGACGGTCACGCTGGATTGCCAAGGCCAGCGCTTTGCCCTGCAAGTGCAAGGCGACCGGGATCAGCGGGTATTCGTCGGAACCGTGCCCGACTCGACGGCGCCTTATACCCGGAACGGCCTTTATGTCGAAACCACTGGGAGCGACGCGGTTTTCCGCGTCGCCTTCAAGCCGCTGGGTGCCGGAGCCGTGCGCTGACACGGCGGCCGGGATACCCGCGCGGCGGGACGTCATGAGGGACGGACGGTCACCCGTCATGAACATTTCCCAGCAAGGGCGAAAGATTGAGTTCGGCCAGGCGCAGCACTTCGGGCAATTTCAAGGCTACCTGCTCGGCGAGTCCCTGTTTGGCGTCGAGCGCCGCCGAGACCGTTTTAGTAAATTCCGCCGGATCGCGGATGCGGTCGGGCGGCATCATCAGGGATTCGGGCAGGCCGAAGTGTTGGAACAGTCCCTGGAACTTGTCCTGGTAGGTAATCACCGCCACCGGTACGCCTTGACCCAGGGAGGCGATCGCAAGGTGCATCCGGCCGGTGACCACGAAATCGGTACAGCCCGCCAAGGCCTTCAGCTCCGCCGCGTGCAGAGGGGCCGAGGGATAAATCGCGTGTTCGCCGAAATCGGCCCGAATCCTTTCGTAAATCGGTCCCAGCACGGCGTCGTCTCCCAGGGTTCCGCCCCTGAAATCGTGGGGAATCAAGAGGAAACTGACCGGCCGTCGGTCATGCAGGCCGGATAGCGTGGCCACCGCGGAATCGACCAGGGCCTGAAGCTGCACGGGGTCGCCGCTTTTGATCAGCATCGGGTGGAGATTGAAGCCGCATACCGTTCTGCCCCGGGCACGCTGTTGTTCGGCCCAGGCCCGTATCCTTGTCACCTCGGACCCGTCGGTCCGGGGATGGAGCAGAAATGCCGAATCGGCCACCAGGCGTCCGGGAATGTTGGAAAAACGGTTGAAGCGTTCCAGGGAAACGGCATCGCGGACACAAACATTGAGCGCCGGGTCCAGGGCGTTCAGGCATTTGCCCAGCTTCGGAGAAGGGCTGGCGTTGAAGGAAAATCCGAGCACGACCGCGGGCTTGCCCATGCGGGTCGCGAGATCGCCCAGCATCCACAGGCGCAGCGAGGTGATGGGCGTGTAATAGCCGTCCAGGACGTCGCCGCCCACGATGGCCACGGCATCGTAACGCGCCACGGTATCCAACACTCTGCGGAAGGACCAGGGATTGGCCCAGACCGGTTCGGGGGTTACGCCGGGTTCGATGTTGGCATGGGAAGCCTCCCCGCCATAGGAGAAAATGCCGAAGCGGCAGTCGGGTATATGGCGGCGGACGCCTTCCACCAGCGCCGCGATCATGGCCTCGTCGCCTTTCGACCCCGTCAGCGAGATGACATCCGCAGGTGCGATGATGATGGACCGGACGTCCTGCCGGGTTTGGGGGGCGGGCGGGATTTGCGCCAGCCGCTTGCGCTCCTTGCGCCACTCATCGTAGAGCAGGGGGATGCGGACCGATTCCCGCATCCGGGACCGTACACTTTTGAAACTAAGCTTTACATTCATCGTGTTGCTTGCTTTTGGATGGAATCTTGTTGACGGCGGCCTTTAAGCTTGCCGATGGCATCCATCAGCGGCTTTCTTCCGAAGGCCAGCGCGAGAACCCCATAGGCGAGGCCGCCGGCCAGTGCCAGCAGCGGCAGCCTAAACACCGGTGCGGCGATCGTTTCTTCGATCCACGGCCGACACTGCGTCACGGCGAGAAAAAGTACGGCGCTGGCCATGACAAACGGACACACCCGGCGAACGATGCGCCGGATCGATACCCCGAGATATTTCCGCCCGAAGTAGAAGCTGACCGGGGTGGTCAGGAGTTGGCCGAACACGTAAGTCTGCACGATCACCGGCAGAGGACATCCGCGGGTTGCGGCCAGCACGCCGACAGTGGTCGCGGCCCTGACAATGACGATCAGGAACGAGATGCCGGGCTTGCCTACGGCGTTGAGTCCGGTTCCGTTGTAATACTGCATGGTCTGTACCGCGCCGAGCAGGGCCAAGGGTTTCAATATTTCGGCGCTTCCCGCCCAGACGCTTCCGAACACCACCACGCAGAGTTCCGGAGCTACCGCCGAAACCAGGACCAGGCAGGGAACCGCGAACGCGGCGGTAGCCGTCATCGCTCGATAATAGGCCTCGGCCAGCCGCTCGCGTTCGCCGGCGATGCGGGAGAACCCGGCATGAGCCACGTCCAGGACGACCGAGCTGAGGAGTTGCATCAAGATGGCGTAGAGACGGGAGCCGACCGAGTAGAGCCCGAGCGTGGCGGCGCCCAGCCACGCCCCTATGGCAAGCTCGATGACACGGGTGTTGGCGAAATCCAGCAAGCGCATGCCGAGGATATTGCCGCCGTAGCGGAGCAACTGTCCGAACCCGGCGGTACTGAGTCCGAGGCCCGGTTTCCAGATCGGCTTCAGCCAAAGCAATAGCAAGTTGACCGTCGCATTGGTCAGAAATTGGCCGACCAGGCTCCAGACACCGAATCCTGCCAGGGCCAGCCAAACCCCCGCCGCTCCGCTGATGACGGTGGCGACTAGGGTCCGGACCGCCAGCCAGCGATACTGGAAATTCCGCCGAAACAAGGCGAGCTGGCAGAACCCGAGGGCATTGATCAAAATCCCCAGGCAGGCGATGCGGAGAATCCCGGTCAAGCGCTCGATCTCCATCGCCGCGGCGATGAGCGGCGCGCACCACCAGATCGCCGCTACCAGTAGTGCCGCCAGGATGAAATTGGCCAGGAATGCCGTATTCAGCTCCTCCGGACTGATCGCGGGCTTTTGTACGATGGCGTCGCTCAGGCCCTGTTCGGCGAAGAGTTCGATAAAGGCGAGGACGGCGGCTGCCGCGGCGAACACGCCGAATTCCTCCGGCGACAAGATCCGAGCCAGCAGGAAAAAGATGACGATGCCGGCGAGCCGTCCTCCCCAACTGCGAACGACCGACCAGATCAACCCGGAGCGAACCTGCTTGCCCAGCGGCGAGGTGGTGCTGCTCATGCTTTCCGTCTAAAGCTCCAGGGCGGCATCCAGATGCGCAAAGAACGACTCGCCGGAAAAGCGCGACACGTAGCGGCGGGCGTTTTCGCGAAGGCGCGCGCGCAGTTGCGAATCTCCGCTCCATTGCAGAATTGCCGCGGCGAAATCGGTGGGATCGTCCGAGATGCCGAGAGGGCTGTCGGCAGAGGGTGGAAATCCGGCCGCTCCGACGCCGGTGGTGATGCAGGGCAGGCCGAAGGCGAAATAGTCCAGCATCTTGATCTTCATGCCGCTTCCGGCGCGCACCGGATTAATGGCGAACTGGGCCGTGCCGGCCAGTTCCGAAAGGTCTTCCACGCGGCCGTGGATTACCACGCCGGGCGTGTCGGGATTCAAGGCCAGCCCGGCTTCGCCGGCCACGTCCAGGACCAAGTCCTGCCGCACCTTCCGCACCAGGGGCCAGACATTCGCCAGAAACCAGCGCAGCCCGTCGACATTGTGAGGTGCTCGACTGCCCAAATAGAGAATGCGGGGTTCGGCGACCGCCCGTTGCTCGACAGGGCGGGCGTCGACCGGCGCCGGAACGGCGACGATCCTTGCCGCGGGCACCAGCTCCCGCAAGTCGCGGGCATCCTCGTCGCTGATCGCGAGCAGCACGTCGAAACGGCCGGCAAGGGCCTGCTCCTGCTCCGCGCTTACCGCCGGCAAGGCGGTCATGCCCCGCGCCGCCAGGGAGGCACAGCGTTTGTGAAATACATCGTGGGCGATCAGCAGCTTGCGCGTTCGGGGAGGCAAGGCGTCCAGGATCTGCGCCCGAAAAACGGTATCGACGAACACGTAGTCGGGAGCGAGGCGAGCCAACATCGGGTTCAGCCGGCGCAGATCCGTCCCGTTCAGGTAACGGCCGATGATGGCGGTTTTGTTCTGCGATATACCGCGCCAGTTTGCCAGACGGCGGGCCCAGGCGCCGCCCAGGCTGTCGAGCAGCCAACGGTAAACCGATCGAACCAGCGCCCGCGGGCTTGCGACCAGATGCCAGTTTCCCAATCGAACCGTTCCCGGCAGATGGATTTGAAGCGCTGTACAGCCGACTCGGCTCCGGGGGCGGAACAGCGGCGCCGGCAGGCGCGGCCCGCTGATCACCAGGTGGCCCTCGAAGCCCCGCGCTTCGAGGTATTTCACGAAAGCGTGGTTATACGTGGAATATCCGTTCAGCCCCGGAATCGGCAAGTCCTCGCACAGAAGAACCGCGATCGGACGGGAACGCTCGGCGTTGGGCATGGTCATTTCAGTTCCCATTGCAGCAACAGCTTACGCTGGACGGGCAGGAAATTGTCGTCGGAAACCACGGTGACCACGGTCTTTCCCAGTTCGTCGCGGTGGGCCGAAATGCCTTCCATATTGTCGATTTCGTGAAACAGACGATTTGCTTCCAACAACGACGGTCCATCCAGTATCGCTCCGGGCCGGATGTCGGCCGCCGGGATCCGGCGGAGCCGCATCGCGAATCCACCGAGCAGGGAGAGCCTGCGCTCGAGCAACAGCAAATCGCCCTCGGGCACAAACGCCGCGTCGCTGATGTCGTAGCCATCCTTCAGGCGAACCTTGAGTTCGAGAGCCGCGCCGTCCTTCAGAATCCAGGCCGGGGCCAGGCCGCGTCCGGTTCGGTCGCGCTCGGCAATGGCGAGCAGCGAACCGCCGAAATCATGGCCGGCCGGGAGCATGGCAAGCGCTTCCAGGCCACGGCCCTTGGGCAGGGCTACGATGTCCGGAGGAACCGGCAGGAGCCGGCCGCGCTGCAGCAATAAATCGGATTTCGGCCGGAAGTAGGCGACCCCGTTGCGGAATCCCTCGAACCCTACGTAAGCGGCTTCGCCGGCCAGCGCGATAGACTCCAGATCGCCTTTGCCGCTTTCCCGGAGGGGCGCACCTTCGGCTCCCAGGACCGGCGCCATGACGATGTCGGCGAGGCCGCCGGGACGGCCGGCGTCGTAGAGGAGACGGCCTTGCACCCAGTATCCGGCGTCGGTGACGGCAATGAAACCATGGCCCTGATCCGTCACTCTCAGGCCGGAAATTCCGCCGAAATGCGGCGAGGCGGATTCGATCACCAGGCCGCCCCGAAAGGTCAGCGGCGACTCCGGATCCGCCGCGGCGCCGAATCTCGAAAACTCGGCAATCGCACGGGTGGCTACCGGAATCGGCGTGAGCGCGAGCAAGGGTTCCCTAGGCTTGAAGCGGAGTCGGTCCCGGCCGACCGCTCCGGCTATGATGAGCGCCGCCAGGGCGATGAGCCACCATCGGCGGCGCAGGGCGAGGCCGGTTCGGTCCGAAGCTTTCGTCATGCCGGTATCGTCGGGCCTATCATGAGCGGACACAACGTCCGCTATGGCAGTGTCGTGGCGGTTCTGCACGGGTTTTCTCACGACCGGGCCGGCGCGCTGCGACGGGCCTTCAGCGCCAGCCTCAACGCGCGCAAGAAATCGGAGCAGGCCAGCTCGCGGCGCAGCAGGAGATAGAATCCCACCAGCACTTTTCGCGCGGTCTGCAGGGCGACCGCCCGGCTCGCGGCGGCACTTCGGGACAGCGCATACAAGCTGCCGGCGTAGTACTGTCCGCGCACCCATTTGAGGCGATCGCGGTGTCCCACCAAGGGGGCGTCGATCCAGACCGCTTTTCCGGCGGAGCCGACATAGGCGCGCAGGGCGTAATCGAGATCCTCTCCGCCGTTGATCGGAGCGCCGATACCCAAGGCTTCGTCGAAATGGCCGGTTTGCGCGGCGCGAGCGGCTCGGATGAAGATCGTGTTGGACGAGGCATTGGCGACAAACCGGCCGGCCTTCACCGCTCGAGCGACACGCAAGTCGACCGGCAGGTCGGAGAGCACTGACGGTGAGGACGCATACCGGCATATGGCGAGGTCCAGGGCAGAATCGCCGGCGAACAGTGCCAGTATGCCTTCCAGGGTGCCCGCCGGGTACCAGGCGTCGTCGTCGGGGAATGCAACCATCAACGAGCGCTCGAACACGCCGTCTGTATGCGCCCGGTCGAGAAGGAGATTCCGCGCCCTGGAGAGCGACACTCGCTCGGGAATGGCCGTCGCCCGGATGTAGTCCGGCAGTTCGGGCAGCGGCCGACCGGCGTCGTGGCGCTGCAGCAGCAGATACTGAACGACGCGGAGTCCGGACGTCGCGATCGCTCGCTCGACGCTCCGGATCATCCGTTCCAGTTCGTCGCTGCGTCCGCCCGCGCTGTCGGTGGTGGTGAAGAGTAGGGCGTCCACTTCCGCGTAGCGCCCGCGTTCGATTGCGGGTACGGCGCTCATGAACGCTCGCTCCGGATGGTTCGCTCTTGTTCCGGGGAATCGTGGCGGCCGGAGCGGTTCGTCAACGCGCGATCGTAGGCCGCCAGCAGATTGGATACCTGGTCGGGCCAGTGGAAGTGTGTCCTTGCCCGCTCCAGGGCGCGCTCGGCATAGTTGCGGCGCAGCCGCTCGTCCTTCAGTAATACGCCCAGGGCGGATGCCAGTCCGTCGTGGGTGTGATCCGGCGCGTAGCGGGCGGCGTCCCCGAGCAGGCGTTGGGTCTCCCCGAGCTTGAAAGCGACGACGGGCACTCCCAAAGCGGAGTATTCGAACACTTTGTTCATGCTGATCTTGTCGTTGTACACATCGAACGGATCGGGAATGACCCCGATATCGAAGCTGGACAGGGCCGCCAGGAAGGGTTCGCCCGACAGGAAGCCGGTGAATCGGCAGACATCGCCTACGCCCAGGGATTCGGCCAGGGCTTTCAGCGCCGGAAGTTCGGGGCCGTCGCCGACGATCTTGCAGGTGAACTTCGGCACGCCGGATTCCTTGCGCAGCGCGGCGACGGCGCGAATCAGGTTGTCCACCCCGTCCTGGGCGCCCATGACGCCGACGTAGCCGACCGTGACGGCGTCTTTCGCTTCCGTCGTCGGCACCCGTTTGAACTTGTTGAGGTCGGGGATGCTGTACACGGTGAAAACGTCGTCCGGATGTTTGCCGCCGCGGGTTGTGGCGAGACCCTTGAACGTTTCGTTGGCGGAGATGACGACGTCCGCGAAGCGGAAGGTGAGTCTTTCGAAAATCCGTAGCAGGGTGTGCATCGGACCGCGTTTCTTGAACTTCGATTCATAGAGCTCCGGGCAGATGTCGTGATGATCGAAGATCAACGCCCGGTCCAGCGCCTTGTAGGGCAGGGCGACCAGGAACAACAGATCGGGCGGGTTGCAGATGTGGATCACATCGAAACCATGGCGTCGAAACGCCTTGAACGCCAAAACCGTTTCGTGGAACAGGGCCGCGCCGTATTCCAGCAAAAAGCCCAACGCGCCCTTGGCTTCCAGGGGCAGGGGATGGCGGTAGACCCGGATGCCGTCGATCACGGTTTCCCGCTCGGGACATTTTTCCGTGGCCGGGCAAATCACCGTGACGCCCCAACCGGCATCACGCAGTGCGGTTGCCTCCTGCCACACGCGCCTATCCAGCGGTACCGGAAGGTTTTCGACGATGATCAGACAACTTGGCATGCAAACCCCCATGAGATTTCCTGTTCGTTTTGGTTTATGGCTCTCAGTCGAGACCGTTTTCCAGCGCGGTTCGGTCCTGTACATCGTCGGCGTCGGGCAGCCGGCCGTAGCGTCCCACTTCGAGGCCGGTCTTGATGACGCGGGCCGGATTGCCGGCCACGACCGACCGGGGCGGCACGTCGCGCGTGACCACCGAGCCCGCTCCGACGATGCTCTCGTCGCCGATGGTGATTCCGGGCAGAACGATGCTTCTCGCCCCTATGAAGCATCGGCGTCCGATGCGGGTATGCACGCGCACGCCGCGGGTCAGATCGTGAGTCAGTATGGCGACGTCGAAAGCGATGTAAGACTCTTCGCCTACATGGACTCCTCTGGGATTGGTCAGATCGAATTTCGCGGACAGCGAAAACTGGCTGGACGGATGGATGTCCATGCGGAAGAGCCTCACCAGGAAAAAGCGCTTCGATTCGACCAGGCAACGTCGGACCCATCTGAGTCTGCCGAGATTCATGTCTGTGGTTTCTCCTTTTCGGTTGTTCTTGCGAAAAAACTTTGCCGAGGCCTTGAATTAAATCGGGCGCGGCCGCTCGATGTCGGGTTCGGTAATTCCCAGGGACTGGCGATCGTCCGCCCGGAAGGGAAGTGAAGCCGGCTCGCGGCGGCCGCAGGCGCCGACGAAGGCAACGACGACCACCATGAAACATTGAGCGACGCTGAACGTGTTGTCGGTTGCCGAATAAACGAAGAAGGCCGCGCAGACCATCAAGAACGCCCATTTCTTGGTCAGCTGCGGATGGCGCAGCAGGTTCACCAGCATCGCGACGAAGGCGCAGCACAGGATCGATGCGCCGACGTAGCCGACCTCCAGAGTGAACCGGAGATATTCGTTGTGCGCGGCGACGGTATGGGTGGCGGCGGAAAGTCGGGCGGACAGGAGATCCATCTGGTGCCCCAACCCGACGCCGAAATAGGGAAAGCGTTCGACGTAGGCGCTCAGTTCGTTCCAGATGAGGTCGCGGCCGCTCAGGGCGTTGGACGACATACGAGTCATCAACTGGTCGCCCATGAGATAGAAAAGTGCGGCGACCACGACGGTCCCGTAAAGAACCATCAGGACTCTGAACACCACGGATCGGCTTTCTATGAACAACATCGCGCCGGTGACCCCGAGTGCCAGCGCCGAGGGCATGCGGGAAGCCGTCAACATGGTGATTCCGGTATCGGCGAGCGCCAGCAGGAGATAACTCCCCCGCTTCTCCAGGGCGAGGTAGCTGGCCGCCACCGCGCCGGTCAAACCGGCTCCGCCGAGAAAGGCGGGACCAATACTGCCAGAAAGCCGCCGTGTGCCCAGGTAATCGGTCATCCACAGGTGGCTGAGACCGAGGGTGTAGTACAGCGTTCCGATCAAAACCGACACGATCGGGAACAACGCCGCGATCAGCAGGATCAATTCCCGATCCCGGTCTTCCGGCAATGCCGTGAGAAAAAGAAGGAAGGCGGAGAGGCTTACCAGGCTGCGCAGATATCGATTCCAGGAGAAGGCATCGAACTCGCTGAGAAGCGCGCAGACGAACGTGACGAGAACGATGAACCCCATCAGTACGAGATTGGCCTGGACACGCGGACGCGTGAAAGCGAAAACCAGGCCGGCCAGGATGAGAAACAGCTTCTCGATCGGATTGGCGTTGGCCATGCCGAGCAATCGCTCCAAGTTGACGACCAGCAGTAGTTGCGCGAGTAGGAATACGGCTTTAAAGGCCATATCCGAACCTCCCTTGCGAGCTTCGACGCGAACCGCTTCTAGAAGTCATTGAGCACCGCACCGACTACCCGGCATCCGACTGCGGTCAACATCTGCCGGAGAAACTCGGCTTCGGAAAAAGGCGTCATGTCTTTTCGCGCAATCAGCAGGGAGGCGCCGGCGCGAGCGGCGACCGTTTGGGCATCGCTGCTGGTCATGCCGCTCGGCGTATCCAGCAGGACGATGTCGTAGGACGACGCAAAATCGCTCAGCAAGGCATCGAATTTACCGCGGCTGAGCAATTCCAGGGGATTGGGGGGAAGCGTACCGGCCGGCAGCACCGACAGATCGGCGAATTCCTCCACGCGGCGGATGCATTCCGCGCTGCCGCGGCCCGCCAACAGATCGGATAATCCCAAGCCGTTGCGGCCCAATGCGAAGATGTCGTGTTGCGAGGGATGGCGCAAATCCGCATCGATGAGCAAGGTCCGCTGGCCCAGCTGGGAGAATACTACCGCCAGGTTCGAGACGGCGTAGCTGCGTCCCTCGCCCCGGCGTGGACTCGTCACGGCCAGGGTCTTATTCCCCTCGCCGTGCCAGCGCAGCATCAGCTGGCTGCGTATCGCGCGGAATACCTCCATCTGCGGGCTGAACGGCTGGTAAGCGGCAATCAGTCGGGTACTGAAATTGCCCTGTCCCGGTTTCAAATAGCGGTAATCGAACTGCTCCGAAATCGCCCGGCTGATATCCTCTTCGGAAATCAGTCCCAGCCGCAGGGCGGCTTCGCCGAAGCGCAGTCCCGTTTCTTTCTGGAGATGCAGTACCCGTTCCGCATCGATCGGAGAGAGCCTGCCGGATTCCCGGAGAATTTGTCCGATTCGGCGATCGGTCCCGGCGGGTTCCGGTTTAATCTTGAGCGCCTGGGTTTGGGTCATAAAAATTCCGTTGGGTCGTGATAAACGGACGTCCGGGCGCTACCGCCGGGGGACGGCAGGGATATCTGCGAGCGGCCTCCGCGATCGTGGTGTGGCCCGGACGCCATGGGGTTTCAGGCCGGCGTCCTGGAAAAAGCCAGACGCCATTTGGGGCGGCGTAACTTCGCATCGGTCAACACCCCGATCACTGGGACTCCGAGCGCGGTGCTCAAGTCTTCCGGGGAGCGTACTCGGCGATCGAGCAGTTCGAGCAGCAAAGCTAGGCTGACCGCGAGCACGACGCCCAGGAAACCCGCTATCGCGACGTTCAGCAGCACCTTCGGCCGCGATGGCCGCATCGGCGGCTTGGCGGGATTGAGGATCGCGACGTTGGTTTGGTTCGCCTCGCTCTCCAGGCGGGTTTGATTGAATCGCTGCAAAGCGGCGGTGTAAGAGATGCGGGCGTGTTCGACTTCTTGCGTCAGAACCGAAAGTTCATCCCGCTGCTTGTTGAGCTCGAGCACCCGGGTCTTTTGTTCGGCGAGTGCCGTTCTCAGTTCAGCCTCGCGGGCACGCGCAATTTCCAGCCCGGTATTCAGGCTGCGCAGAATGGTTTTCATCTCCGCCGCGAACTTGCCTCTCAGGCTGCCGGCTTCGGCCACGGCCTGCTGATAGATGGGATGATTGAAGGCGTATTTCTCCCCGAGTTCGGCAAGCCGGGTTTCGGCCAGTGCCAGCTTCGCCTTGAGGTCTTGAATGACGGAGCTGGAAAGCACGTCGGGCAGGGTTTCCGGCAGGGCGGCGTTGCCGGCTGCCTCCAGATGGTTGCGGCGGGAGATCAGATCGTAGGTGTGCGCCTGGGCGACCACCACTTGCTTGGACAGCTCTTCCAGCCGGCTATTTTCGACGTCCAGATGCTGGTCGAGAGCGACGATTCCTTTTTCCTGCTGGTATTCCGACAGCCGCGCCTGGGCCTGCTCCAGGTTCTCACGCAGATCCTTGATTTGCCTTTCGTACCATGCGGCGTACTGGCTGGCCGGTTCGGTCCTGAGTTCCAGATTGGTGGCGATGTAATTTTCCGCGAAGGCGTTGGATAAAACTGCAGAGAGGGCCGGATCGGCATCCGAATATTTTACGTGAATGATGCTGCTTTCCCGGGCCGGCTGAATCTCGAGTTTTTTCAACAGTTGGTTGGCCAGCCAGTCGCGGATGTCCGCCGCGTCCCGCCCTTCTTTCTCGAATCGCTCTTGCCATTCCGGCTGTTCCGCCAGTTTGAGCCGGTCCACGACCTTGAGCGCGACGTTGTGGCTGCCGACGATGTCGACCTGGGTCGCCATGTACCCGGACATCAGCTGTGCCGGCATCGTGGCGCCGGTAATCGGGTCCACGCCCTTGTAGTCGATGACCAGGCTCGTTACCGCGGTATACGCCTTGGGGAGCATGAGGCTGATGGCAAGGGCCAGCAGCACGGCAGCCGCCGGCGTGAGTACGAGCACCCGTCGCCGCGCCCGTAGGATTTGCAGGAACTGATGTAAATTCATGTCAAGCCACCTCATGTGTTTCGAGTTCGCCGGCCGGGAAAACGGCTAAAACCATCGTTCGCCCACATAGATGACGTCATCCTTTTCGATCAGCTCATCCAGGTCGGCGTCCAGCGTGGTCAACCGCTCGTCCGCCGACTTTCGTTTGATCGTGATGCTGCGCAGGCTGCCGCGCGGAGTCACTCCCCCACCCAGGGAAATTGCCTGCGCAACCGACATGTTGCGTTCCAGGCGGTAGGCGCCGGGGTGTTGAACCTCGCCGTGGATGTAGAAGACCGGAGCGCGAGGCACGAATATGACATCGCCGTGTTCCGCGACGATGTCCTCGGACGTCTTTCCATCCTCGAGCAATTCTTTGAGATTCAGTTCTTCGCGGTAGGTCCGCCCGTCCCGGGTTCGCGTCACGATGGTCCGATCATCCCCTTGCGGAGTTACGCCGCCCGCCAGGGCGATCAACTGGGTGACCGTGCTCGCGGTGTCCAGCGCGTAACGCCCGGGCTTGTTCACGAATCCCAATACCGCTACTTCGTGGCTGCGGTACTCCTGAACCCTGATATTCACCTGGGGATCGCGTACGTAACCAAGACCTGAAAGTAGGGTTCCGATGCGGGTTTCCGCCTCGCCGACGGATAAGCCGCCCACTTCGATTTCTCCCAGAAGCGGAAAGGTGATTTTTCCGCTGTCGGAGATGCGGGTTTCGGTGGCGAGATCCTCATTGCCGTATACCGTAATGTCTATGAGATCGTTGGGGCCGAGCAAATAATCGGCCCTCGCGGCCGACAGGATGAGCAAAGTGACGAGGCCGATAAAAAATTGCGTGCGAAAACCAATAGGGCTGAGCATCTTTTGGAGAATGAAATTCGAAGACAAGGCTTGTTCGAACCAAGGCAATAATTATTTATTTAAAGATATCCGCGGCTTGTCGCACTCAGTACGCAGTGTCTTGCTTGAGAAATACGCCGGCGGTTCTCAAAATGATCCATAGGTCCAGGGATGGCGACCAGTTCCGCAAATAGTCGAGATCGAAGTCGATTCGGGCTTTCATCTTCTGCAGCGTGTCGGTTTCGCCCCGAAGACCGTTGACTTGCGCCCAACCGGTAATACCGGGCTTCACCTTGTGGCGGATCATATAGCCTTTGATCTGGGTTCGGTACAGTTCGTTATGAGCCACGGCATGGGGACGCGGTCCGACAATGCTCATGCGGCCCTGTAACACGTTGATGAACTGCGGCAATTCATCCAGGGACGTCCTGCGAAGAAATCCGCCGAAGCGGGTAATGCGCTTATCGTCCTTGCTGGCTTGGCGAACGTTACCGCCGTCTTCCAGGACGGTCATGGTTCGGAACTTGTAAACCTTGATTTCTTCGCCATCGAGCCCGTAGCGACGCTGCTTGAAGATGACGGGACCGGGTGAACTCAGTTTGACGCCGATCGCTATTACCAACATCAGCGGCGAGATCAGAATCAGAATGAGCGACGAGAGCGCGATGTCCATTAAGCGCTTGGTAACGCGGTTGATGCCGTGGAACGGTGATTCGCACACGGCCACGACCGGAATGCCGTTGATGGTCCCGAATCGCGCTTGGATCAGGTCGAACACGAAAATATCGGGAACGAAGTAAATCGAAGCCGTGGTATCTCGCAGTTTGTCCAGAAGACCGAAAATCCGCGGCTGAGCCATCATCGGCAACGCGATGTATATGAGATGTACGGAATTGGCCCGGACGAACTCCGCGACGTTATCCATCTTTCCCAGCAGCTTGATATCGCTTACGCCCAGCCGCTGAAGGCTTCTATCGTCGAAAAAGCCGGCAAAGCTGATTCCCAGATAAGGCGTGGACTCGAACTGTTCGGCCAGTTTCAGGCCGAGTTCGTTCACGCCGACAATGATCGCTCTGCGCTGGGAGTTTTCTTGCGATACCACCGACTTCAGCAAGCGCCGGGCCAATAACTGGAACGTCACGAGCACCACCGGCGTGACCAGGAACCAGGTGAGCACCAGCTTCCTCGAGAAATCGTCGGACATCTTGGCCGCGAATCCCAATATCGCCAGGAAACCGAACAAAAAGATCCAGCGGGAGAAAATGCTGCCGGATAAACGCAGGAAACTCGATTTGAAATCCGGCGCCAGATCTATTTCGTCAAAAATCAGCGAAGCGATCAAAAAGGTAATTACCAAAAGCAAGAAGTAATGCTTTTCAATCTTTAATCCATAAAAGTGGACCGTCAGGACAAAACACGCGACGATCACGATTGGATTAAGAAGACTTTTAACTAATAGAACCGATGGGCGTTCGATTGCCTGCAAGCCTTTTCTCCCGAGATCACCTATGGGGGCGGTATTTTGCGGTTAGGTTAATTCAGTGATGAATAAATGGGTTCCGACTTCTTGGCACTGCGCATGACCTGCAGTCCAATCAAGGTAATCCCGACCAGTATCATGAGCCAGGTGTCCGTGTCGGACGAGGAGGCAACGTAACCGGGATACGAGTGCTCCTTCTGCTGTTTGGCGTGACCGTCTTTACTCTCGGCTTCCGGTGAAGCGGCCCGGGTTTCGCGGACAGCCATAGCCGGCTGTTTTTCGCCCGGGTTGTTCGGAGCTTGATGAGCCACTGAGCCGACGGCGAGGCTCGGAGAATGAATGTCGACAAATTTCACCAGGCTATAGTGGCCTCTGGTCATCTCGGAGAAAGAGCCTTCCGCAAATATTCTTTTACCGGCAGGCGATAGGTTAATGTTAACGCTGTCGATAACATGCCCGCTTTTCTTGTCCCCGTAAGACATGCCGAAAGTCGAAGAATAATCACTGATATCCTCCGCATATGCTCCTTTAAACCAGGCGATCAGTAGGCAAAAAGCCATTCTGTGAGAAATGTTTCCGAGACGTTGCAAGTTCATATATACCCCAGAT
Source organism: Methylocaldum marinum (assembly GCF_003584645.1). Taxonomy (GTDB): domain Bacteria; phylum Pseudomonadota; class Gammaproteobacteria; order Methylococcales; family Methylococcaceae; genus Methylocaldum; species Methylocaldum marinum. The sequence goes on along the minus strand of NZ_AP017928.1, from coordinate 2,560,936 downwards.
GCAATGAGTTTTAAAAAAGAACGTTATGGTCTTGATCGTGTGAGATCCGATATCAGTCAGCCGGCTGCGGTCTTATTCAGCTTATTCTCGATCCATTATTGGGTATTGAATGCTCCCACGTTGTTCGGTATGAGTTCGGCACTGTGTCGGGGCGGCGAATCGGCGTCGTTGGGCTCCTCGGTACCGCCGAAATACTCTACGGTTGCCGTCTCGCGAAGCCGCTTCAACTCACGATCTATCAGTGCGATCCGCCGCTGGTTGATAAGGAAAGATTCGATCAGAGGAGCAGCGTCCTCCTGATCGAGAGGCGCTTCTTTAACAGTCGATAACTGCAGTACGAGAAAGTCGCTTCCTGCCTTGAACGATGTGGCTTCTCCTTTTTTCAAGCGATCGAATTCTTCGAGTTTCTCCAGGGGGAGGTGCTCGGCGGCGCGGACCACCCGTTGTAAGGTATGGGGAAGGTTTTGTTCCTGCAGCCATCTGGATAACGCATCGAATCGCAAGTTCTGCTTCAGGCGAGATTCGATGAGCTCGCGGCTTTCCTGCGTTACGGGAATGGATATCTGGTTGAATTGGTAAATCTTGCGCCTTTCGAAAAGTTGCGGATGGGATTTGTAGAAGGCGCTGATTTCGCCGGTATCCGGCTTGGAGACCGCTTGCGCGATATGATCGAGATAAGCTTGCGCTAGAACCTGGCGTTCGGCCATGGCCGTTGCAAGCGAAACCTGGGGATCTCGGTCGAGTTGCTTTTCGATTGCCTGTTGTGAGAGAAGCTGCTGATTGATGAGGTTGTCGATATTCTTCTTGCGCGAAACGTCGACGTGATTGTCGGAGTCCGGAGCGGAACGTGCGAGGAGCGCATGGAGTTGACCGACGGAAATGTCGTCTCCATTGACGCGTGCCACGATCCGAGCCGTTGTGTCGGACGTGAACTGGCCGTCGCACCCACTCAACATGGCGAGAACCGCGTGTGCGCCCAGAGGCAGCGATCTCAACCAAATCTTTCTATCCATAATGTTCCGTAAATTCATAAAGTCCCAAGAGCCATCTCCAAGGGGGCGAAATATTTACTTTTACGAAGCAAATAAAGCAAAACCTGGACCATTTGCTGTTTTCTGGGCAATGCCGGGAGGATCTACATTGCGGAGAATTCGCAACAAAAGTTGTGATTACAGTACGATTACAGCCTTGGCCGCAGAAGCAGCCGCATGTTCAGGCCGGAAGCCGGTACCGGATAGCGATTGGATTTAGGTCGAACGTGATCCTGCGGCAGACAATGGGAATGTCGTCATTGTTCAAAAATGGGGCATGCCGTAAGCGGATTTGTCGCAAAGTGGTCGGTTCTAGGGCGAGAGGAGTCGCTTAAAGACGACATCGGTTCGAAGAGCGAACGGAGACGAATATAAGCACTGCTGTCTGGGCTTTTCTCCCGGCTGACGCATGTTTTGACGGGGTTTGGCCGGGATGGCGGTCGATGCGTTGATCCCTCCCAAGTGTACCGGGCTTTGTAAGTGTCACGTATATGCGACATCCTTGGACTGTTGGGAGGGGGCATGACTCCGACCTAGAGGGGCGATGGAGGAGGATACCTTTCAGGCGAGCTGCGCGTTGTATTGGCGCGAAGCTCCGGTGGTATCGCGAGGGCTTACCGGGAAGGGGACGCTCGAAAGTGTAGCCGATGCGAAGGCATTTATCCTAGAAACGGCAGTTGACCCCTTGAATGGCGTCGAAACGCCGCATGGCTTATGGCTGCCGTCCCTCGTGTCGAGGTTACCGGCTTGGATGAAGCCGCCACCACCTAAGGGAAGCTCTGATTAAGTCCCTCGACGGGCTCAGGACGAAAGGAATCTACTTAATCAAGCTTCCGTTAGTGTACGACGAACGGGCTACCTGACGGCGTTGCTCCTTCTTGCGGGAGACTACCCCGCGGTGACGGCGCGCTCCTTCGACTCGGCTCAGGACATGCTTTCCGGCCGAGCCGCCCGCCGTGCTCTCGAGCATGTCCAACGGCCGTTTCCGGGATTTTCGAAAGATGTGCGCGAATCGGTCATCCCGGCCACGGGCAGGAGTGGCTGCCGCATAGCCTGCTGGCTTCGTCGCGCAGGGCCGAGATTGGATCGTTCAGCCCTTGTCCCCCTCCGACGGACGGCGCAACCGGATACCCAGTTCGCGGAGCTGAGCGTCGGTAACCATGGCGGGAGCGTCAATCATCGGGCACCAGGCCGACTGGGTTTTGGGGAAGGCCATGACTTCGCGGATGGAGGCTGCTCCGCTCATCAGCATGACCAGGCGGTCGAGACCGAAAGCGAGGCCGCCGTGAGGCGGTGCTCCGTACCGAAGGGCGTTGAGCAGGAATCCGAATTTTTGCTGGGCTTCCACGTCTCCGATCCCGAGTAACTTGAACACCGAATGCTGCATGTCGGTACGGTGGATACGTATCGAACCGCCGCCGACTTCGGTACCGTTCAGGACCATATCGTAGGCGCGGGACAAGGCTTGACCGGGATTGGACTCGAGCTCTCCGAGACTGCATTTCGGTGCGGTGAACGGGTGGTGCAGCGCGAACCAGCGATTTTCCTTTTCGTCCCATTCGAACATGGGAAAATCCACGACCCAAAGGGGTTTCCAGTCCTTGTCCGCAAGTCCCCGGTCCTGGCCCAGTTTCAGGCGCAGCGCGCCCATTGCCTCGTTGACGACGCCGGCTTTGTCCGCGCCGAAGAAAACGATATCGCCGGTTTCCGCTTCGACTCGGTCGAGGATCCCGCGGACGGCGTCGACCGGAAGGAATTTCACGATGGGCGATTGCAGGCCATCGATTCCGGCGCTGCGGTCGACGATTTTTATGTAGGCCAGACCCTTTGCGCCGTAGATCGCGACATGCTGGGTCAAATCGTCGATCTCCTTGCGCGACAAATTGGCCCCGCCCGGGAGTTTGAGCGCAACCACCCTCCCATCGGGATCGTTCGCGGGTCCCGCAAACACTTTGAATTCCGCGCTTTCGACCAGGTCCGCAATGTCGACCAATTCCAGCGGAATGCGCAAATCCGGTTTGTCCGAACCGTAGCGCCGCATCGCTTCGGCATAGGTCAGGCGGGGAAAAGGGTTGGGCAACTCGACTTGCAAAACTTCGGCAAACAGCTGCCGAATCATGTCCTCCATCAGATACATGATCTGATTTTCGTCCATGAAGGAGGTTTCGATATCAAGCTGGGTGAACTCCGGCTGCCGATCGGCACGAAGGTCTTCGTCCCGGAAGCAGCGCACCACTTGATAATAGCGGTCCATGCCGGAGATCATCAGCAACTGTTTGTACAACTGGGGCGATTGCGGCAAGGCGAAGAAGTGATTCGGGTGAGTTCTGCTCGGGACCAGATAATCCCGTGCGCCCTCGGGGGTCGCCTTGGTCAGGAAAGGGGTCTCGACTTCGTAGAATCCGTGATGATCGAGAAATCCTCTGAGAAAGCGTATGACATCGCGCCGCATTTTCATGCGCTGCTGCATCAGCGGGCGACGTAAATCGATGTAGCGGAAGCGCAGGCGGGTTTCTTCGCTGACTTCGATTTCGCTTTCCAGGGGAAACGGAGGGGTTTCGGCTTTGTTGAGTATTTCGAGGTGCGTTGCCAGGACCTCGATCTTACCGGTAGTCAAATTCGGATTTTCGGTCCCGGCGGGACGCGGACGGACCGTACCGTGCACTTTAAGGACATACTCGCTGCGGACCGTCTCCGCCAGTTTGAATGCTTCCGCGAAATCGGGATCGAAAACGACCTGTACAAGGCCTTCTCGGTCACGAAGGTCGATAAAGATCACACCGCCGTGATCACGGCGGCGGTGAACCCAGCCACAGAGGTCCACTTCCTGGTTCAAATGGCTTTCCGTCAGTTCTCCGCATCTGTGGCTACGCATTGCTTTGTCTCTAAATTCAATCAAAAAACCAAAATATTACGGCTCCGGCCGTCGTTGTACAAGCTTATGAAGCTGCTTCCGCAGTCGACTTTTTGGATTCCTTCTTGGATGTCGACGAGTCCGATTTGTCACCGGCGAGATTCTTTTTCTTGTCCTTTCCGGTTTTGAAGTCCGTTTCGTACCAACCGCCGCCTTTCAGGCGGAAACCCGCGGCCGACACCAATTTGTTCAGTTCGAGATCACCGCAAGCCGGGCACTCTTTCAAGGGGTCGTCGCTGATTTTCTGGATGGCTTCGAATTCGTGACCGCAGGATTTACATTGATATTCATAAATGGGCATGGGAATTTCCTCGTTCGATCTGAAAACGGGCGCATGTAATATGTGGGTGCAAGGCGAGTTTTCAAGATAAAGCTTCGCGATCCCGAAAACGCGGTCGAACCGCAACGATGCGCCAAACGAGCAGGGTGGATACTGCCGTTTCAGTGATGATACGCCGACTTCGAGGTTTATGAATCAGGCTGGTCGCCGGAGAACGGCGTTTCGAGGTCAGACAAGCCGGGATCCGTCGGCTCGCCCGCTATGACATAGGAGGCCGAGGCCCATTCGCCCAGATCGATCAATTTGCAGTATTCGCTGCAAAAAGGCTTGAACTTATTGGATTCGCTCCAGGCTGTCGGCTTTCGACAACGAGGACATTTGACGATTTTGTTTGAACGTTCGCTGGACAAGTTGACTCGTCACAATAAACAGCATGTTAACTGAAAACCGATATCGTCCTGACACTGGGTCGGGCGCTCAACGGTATCCGGGATCATGAAGCGGACGGTGAATCGGTGCTTGCCGCCGCTGATTTCCGCAAAATACGGTTGTGAACGCTTTACGGCCACGCGGAGCAATTGAAACGGCAAGGTATGATCGAGGCTCTTCTGAAAAAAGCCGCCGCTCGCCCGTTCTTCCGTCGGTGCGGCGCTGGTTCGTATGAAATTCAGAAGGATATCGATCGCTGACCGTACCAATCGGAACGGTTCCAGCCAGCTTTCGAGATCGTGTCGGCGCGTGTGGTCGTCAAGCTTGAGCCAGTAATGAAAGGCTGGTAAATCGAAAGAGCAGGTTCCGCCGGGAATGGTGCTGCGCTGGGAGATGCTCTTGAATAGCTCGTTTTCCATCAGCGAGAGACCGAGCTTGCCGGGAACCGCGTAAAGCTCCTTGCTCAATTTGTCGAGTTTGGTCAGGACTTTGTCCAGCTTGGCCTGATCGATGTCCTGATTGTGTGCCATCCGTGTCAGCACCGCCGCGTGGCGATCCAGTTCCTTTAAGGTCTCCGACTTAAGATCGTTGCGGCTGAACAGTGTCAGGACGTCCAGTAGGGTCGAAATGACCGCCCGACTGTCCCAGACCGACGCACCTGTCATGAAATGGTCGATCTGTTGGAAGAGTTGTTCAAGCCGCATGAACACGCGTATGCGTTCATTGAGCGGGAACTCGTAAATTATGGAATCGCTCAAGGCAGGATTTTCGGCAATAGATAGCATCATAAACAATCCGATCCAGGATTAGTCATAGGGTGTCCGTTGGTGAACCCCATTTTCGTTCATCCCGGCAATTAGTCAATACTACCGTTTGCGTTTTCGCTTGTGTCAGAATT